>DATHAE010000033.1:0-10128 GCA_035296805.1 Gaiellaceae bacterium
GAGCGCGGCCGCGCCAAGGACGCGCTCGCGACGTTCGACCGGGCGCTGAAGCTCGACCCCGACGACGTGTTCGTCGCCGGCCTCCGTGCGACCGCGCTGCGCGTGCTGCGCCGCCGCGGCGCGGCGGAGACGTGGACGAGCCTGCTCGAGGAGAGTTTTTCGCGCGCGCGCGAGGCGATCGAGCGCGACCCCAACGACTCGCTTGCGCGCGCGGACGCGGTCGGGCTGCTGATCGACCTGGACCGCGTCGACGACGCGCTCCAGCACGCGCGCGCCGCGGCCGACGCCGATCCCACGCCCGCCGTGCTGCTCCTCGTCGTCGATGCGGAGGCGCGACTCGGTCGCTATGCGGAGTCGGAGGAGACGGTCCGGCGCGTGCTCCACCTCGATCCCGCGCACGCGGAGGCTCTCGACCAGATCGCGTGGCTCGGCGCGGCGACCGCGAGTGCGGAACCGGCCGTCGGCGCGGCTCGCTTCGGTGCGCTCGCAGCGCGCAGCTCGGTCGACTGCTGCGCGTGGGCGTGGGCGGGAATCGCCGCGCTCGAGCAGGGCCGTCGCGCCGACGCGAAGGCGGCCGCGGAGCCCGTCCGGCGCCATCAGCCGGCGCCGTGCCCGTCGCTCGACCTGCTCGCGGCACGCCTCGGATGAGGATCGTCGCCGGCAGCCGCAAGGGTCATCGCATCGACGCGCCGAAAGGGACGGCGACGCGGCCGACGTCGGACCGCGTACGCGAGAACACGTTCAACCTGATCGGGCCCGTCGACGGCGCGACCGTGATCGACCTCTTCGCCGGATCGGGCGCGATGGGGCTCGAGGCGCTCTCGCGCGGGGCCGAGCGCGCCGTCTTCGTCGAGTCGAGCCGCGACGCGTGCCGCACGATCAACGCCAACCTCGACAAGCTGCGGCTCGAAGCGACCGTCCTCTGCGCCGACGTCGCGCGGACGCTCGCGCATGAGCAAAACCGCTACGACCTCGTCCTCTGCGATCCGCCCTACGACTTCGCCGGGCACGACCGAATCGCGCCACACCTGCCCCGGATCGTCACCGAGGACGGCCTGGTCGTGTACGAGACCGGCGCGCGCACGCAACCGGAGATCGAAGGGCTGGAGATCCGCACCTCGCGCAAGTACGGTGCGGCGCGCATTACCCTCTTCGCGCGTTGATCACCGCCATCTACCCCGGCACGTACGACCCGGTCACGAACGGGCACGTCGACGTGATCGTGCGCGCGGCGGGAATCTTCGACCGCGTCGTCGTCGGCGTCGTCGGCAATCCGCACCACAAGCAGCCGATGTTCACGATCGAGGAGCGCGTCGAGTTCCTGCGCAACGAGCTGGCACCGATCGGGAACGTCGAGGTGGACGTCTTCAAGGAGCTCGTCGTCGACTTCGCGCGCCGCTGGGAGGCCAAGGTGATCGTCAAGGGCCTGCGCGTCGTCTCGGATTTCGAGTGGGAGTTCCAGATGAACCAGCTCAACCGCCACCTCGCGCCGGAGATCGAGACGGTCTACGTGATGGCGAGTCCGCAGGTCAGCTTCGTGTCCTCGAGCGGGGTGAAGGAGATCGCGTCGTTCGGTGGAAACGTCGAGGAACTGGTTCCGCACGCGGTCGCGCGGCGCCTGAAGGAGATGTTCCCGAACGGTCGAGGCGGGACACCGCTCAGCGAGCAGGAGTAACATCCGCGGATCTATGGACGTACTCGTTCTCATCGACAAGCTCGACGACCTCGTACACAACGCGAAGGCCGTCCCCCTCACCGACCAGGTGCGGATCGACCGCGAGGAGATCTACGACATCCTCGACCAGATGCGCGCGACGATCCCCGAGGAGATCAAGCAGGCGCGGTGGATCGTCAAGGAGCGCCAGGAGATGCTCGCCGAGGCGAAACGCGAGCAGGACCGGTTGCTCCAGGAGGCGCGAGAGCAGGCGGTGCGCGAGGCCTCGCAGACGGAGATCGTCAAGCTGGCCGAGCGGCAGGCGCAGGAGATCATCGACGAGTCGCGGCGCCAGGCGCGCGAGACGCGGCTCGAGATGGAGGACTGGGCCGACGGGATCCTCGCCACGCTCGAGACGAACCTCGACAAGTTCCTGACCGCGGTCCGCCGCGGCCGCGAGCGCCTGCACGAGCGCTCGCAGGAGACCGTCGTCGCCGGCATCGGCCCCGTCGGGCTCCGCATGGACGACGACGGCTCGTCGCCGTAGCGCCTCACATCCCGCGATTAGCGCAGCTGATCGAAACGACCGCCGACTCGACTGGCGCTGATCAAGCTGCACCTGCGACCATGGTTCGATGGCGAGGACCTGGGGCGCACTCTGGATCGTCTACATCGTCTGGGGGTCGACGTACCTCGCGATCGACCTCGCGATCGACTCGATCCCGCCGCTCTTCATGCTCGCCGCACGCTTCGCCTTCGCGGGCCTCATCCTGTACGCGATCGTCGGCCGCCGCGTGCGCACGACGCCGCGCCAGTGGCTCGCGGCGACGGGGATCGGGACGCTGCTCCTCGGGGTCGGCACGGGCGGCGTGGCGTTCGCCGAGCAGCGCATCGACACGGGGCTCGTCGCGCTGATCGTCGCGATCGTCCCGCTCTGGGTGGCGGTGCTCGACCGGGTGGTGTGGGGCAGGAAGCTCACGCGCGGCGGCGCGGCCGGGATCGCGATCGGTCTCGTCGGAGTGGCGCTGCTCGTCGACCCAGCCGGCGCGAGCGGGCGCGAGCTCGTCGGCGCGCTGATGCCCATCGTCGGGTCGTTCTGCTGGGCCTTCGGCTCGCTGTGGGCGCGCAGCGCGCCGCTCCCCGAGCAGCCGCTCGTCGCCGCGGCGATGGAGATGATCGGCGGCGGCGTCGTCCTGTTCGTGGCGTCGTTCGCGATCCGCGAGGACGTCAGCCTCGGCGCGATCACCGGCGCCTCGCTCGCCGGCGTCGCCTACCTTGTCGTGTTCGGCTCGCTCGTCGCGTACTCGGCCTACGCCTGGCTGCTCCAGCGCGCGCCGGCATCGCTCGTCGCGACGTACGCGTACGTGAACCCGGTCGTCGCGGTGGCGCTCGGGTCGCTCTTCCTGAGCGAGCCGCTGACGGGGACGATGGTCGCCGGCGGCGCCGCGATCGTGACCGCGGTCGCCCTGATCGTCCGCTCCGAGAACCGCGAGGCGCGCATCGTCGCCCTCCGTCGCGCGAACGAGGAGGAAGCCGCTACGCTCGCCGCGTGACGAGCTTCAGCCTCCGCCAGTTGAAGCTCCGGCCGGGCGAGGAGCACCGCGAGGAGCTCGGGGTCGAGCTGCCGGCGTTCGAGTTCGGCGGCCAGCGCTATGTGCCCGTCCCGGAGAAGGTGCCGACGGAGTTCGTCGTCACGCGCGCGAACACCGGCACCGTCTTCTCGCTCGCCTTCCGGACGCGCCTCCACGGGCCGTGTTACCGCTGCCTCGGCGACGCGGTGCTCGAGGTCCCGATCCGCGTCCGCGAGTACCAGGCGACGTCCCCGGAGGACGAGGAGCTGACGACGCCGTACGTCGAGGACAATCTGCTCGACGTCTCGGCATGGGCGCGCGACGCCGTCGCGCTGGCCCTTCCGGACAAGATCCTGTGCCGGCCCGACTGCGCCGGCCTCTGTCCGGAGTGCGGCAAGAACCTGAACGACGAGCCGCACGTCCACGACGAGGAGCACGCGGATCCGCGCTGGGCGGCGCTCGAGAGCCTGAAGGAACGCCTCTAGGACACGGACGGCGAGCGGCGCTCGAGCAGGACGACGTCGCGCCACACGCCCTCGCGCCGCCCGATCCGCTCCCGCGTGCCGACGACGCGGAAGCCGCACGACTCGTGGAGGCCGATCGAGGCCGTGTTCTCGGGGAAGCATCCTGCCTGGATCGTCCAGATGCCGGCCTCGTCGGCGAGCCTGACCAGCTCCGTCAGGAGCGCGCGCCCGACCCCGGCGCCGCGCGCCGTCGTCGCGACGTAGACCGAGTCCTCGGCGACGCCCCGGTAGACGGCGCGGCGCGAGATCGGCGAGAGGGCGGCCCAGCCGCACACGGCGTCGCCTCGCCGCGCCACGAGCCGCGGCGACCGGAGGTGCCCTTCGTCCCACGCGTCCCACGACGGCACCTCCGTCTCGAACGTCCCCGCCTCGAGCCCCTCGGCATAGATCGCGGCGACCCACGGCCAGTCGCCGGGCGCCATCGCATCGACGACGGACGCGGTCACAGCGAGAGCGTCCGAGTGAGTGCGAGCCGCTCCAGGAAGCGCCGGTCGTGCGTCACCACCACGAGGGTTCCCTCGTACCGCTCCAGCGCCGTCTCGAGCTCCTCGATCGCCTCCAGGTCGAGGTGGTTCGTCGGCTCGTCGAGGACGAGGCAATTCACGCCGCGGGCCGAGAGCAGGGCGAGCGACGCACGCGTGCGCTCACCCGGCGAGAGCGTGTCGGCGGGTCGGACGACGTCGTCGGCGCCGAGGGCGAACTTCGCGAGCAGCGTGCGTGTCTCCGCCGGCGGAAGCGCCGTCGCGGAGACGAAGACGTCGAGCAGCGGCGCCCCGACCGCGAACGTGTCCCGCCCCTGGTCGAGCTCGCCGATCCGCGCGGACGGGCCGACGCGGCGCGATCCCCGCGCGAGCGGCAGCTCGCCGAGGAGCGCCGCGAGCAGCGTCGACTTCCCGGCGCCGTTCGGCCCGACGACGGCGAGGCGGTCGCCCCAGTGCAGCTCGAGGTCGATCGGGCCGAGGCGGAAGGAGTCGCGCTCGACGACGGCGCCGCGCAGCTCCGCGACCACGTCGCCTGCACGCGTCCCCGCGGGCAGCGTGAGCTGGAGCCGCCACGGCGACCACGGCTTGTCGACCTTCTCCAGCCGCTCGAGGCGCTTCTCGGCCTGGTGGACCTTCCCCATCAGCGCCTGCGTCCCGCGTCGGCTCGCCATCGCGCCGCCGGCGCGTGCCTGGTTACGGCGATCGTTGAGGAGCGCGCCGAAGCGGTCGCGCTCCTCGACGTAGTGCCCGAACGCGCGTTCCTGCTGGTCGTGTGCGAGTCGGCGCGCGTGCTCGTACGCCGACCATGTGCCCGCGTACTCGCGCACGCGCCGCGTCTCGGCCTCCAGCTCAACGATCCGGTTGACGGTGCGGTCGAGGAAGGCGCGGTCGTGGGAGACGAGCATGACGCCTTGCTCGAGCCCGTCGAGGAAGCGCTCCAGCCGGTCGAGGCCGTCGAAGTCGAGGTTGTTCGTCGGCTCGTCGAGCAGGAACACGTCGAAGCGCGCGAGCAGGATCGCGGCAAGCGCGGCCCGAGCCGTCTCGCCGCCGGACATCGAGGCAAGCTCGTCGGCGACGCGGCCGGCGAGCCCGGCGTCGGCAGCCGCGGCGCGCGCGCGGGCGTCGAAGTCGTCGCCGCCGAGCCGCAGAAACCGCTCGAGCGCCTCCGAATACGCCGGCGCCAGCTCGGGCTCGGGGCCGAGGCGGGCGGCCAGCGCGTCCATCTCCCCCTCGGCGGCGCCGACTCCGGTGCGGCGCGCGAGGTACGCCGCCAGCGTCTCGCCCGGCAGCGCCTGCGTCTCCTGCGGCAGGTAGCCGACGGCGCCCGCGCGTGCGACCGAACCCGCGTCAGGCTCGTCGAGGCCGGCGAGGATGCGCAGCAGCGTCGACTTGCCGATCCCGTTCGGGCCGACGATGCCGACGCGGTCGCCGGGCCCGACGCGCAGGGACACGCGCTCGAGCACGGTGACGGCGCCGTACGACTTCGTGATCTCGTGTGCCGCGAGTGAGCCCGACACGGGCGGTCCTCCTTCCGGAAAGGGGCGAGAAGCGGGTATCCGGCTAGAGGACGCGCATAGGGCGAGCCCTGAGGCTCGGGGCAATCATAGCTTGTGACACCGTGTCACGAGCGGCGGCGCCCATCGGCTAGACTGGCCGCCGCTCATGGCCGTCCCGAAGAGGAAGACGTCGAAGGCGCGGCGCGACAAGCGGCGCGCGACGCACAAGCTCGAGGCACCGCGCGTGAACGCGTGTCCGCAGTGCGGCTCGCCGAAGCGGCCGCACCGCGTCTGCCCGACCTGCGGGACGTACAAGGGCCGCGAGATCGAGCCGCTCCAGCTCGACACCCCGTAGCGCGTGGCACGCGTCGCGGTCGACGCGCTTGGAGGGGACAGAGCCCCTGGAGAAGTGGTCGCGGGCGCGGTCGAGGCCGCGGCGGGCGGGATCGTCGTCACGCTCTACGGGCCGCGCGGGCTCGACACTCAGGGGCTCCCGCTCGTCGAGACGACGGGCGCGATCGAGATGGACGACAAGCCGGCCGAGGCGGTGCGCGCGAAGCCCGACTCGTCGCTCGTCGCTGCCGTGCGTGCGGTCGCCTCCGGAGACGCCGACGCCGTCGTCTCCGCAGGGAACACCGGCGCGATGCTTGCAGCCGGGCTTCTCCACCTCCGCCGCCTGCGCGGCGTCTCGCGGCCGGCGATCGCGGTGCCGCTCCCCGCGCGCAGGGGGCCGTCAGTGCTGCTGGACGCCGGCGCAAACGCGGACGCGAAGCCCGAGAACCTCGTCCAGTTCGCGCTCATGGGCGCGATCTTCAGCCGCGAGATCCTCGGCGTCGCGGCGCCCGACGTGCGCCTGCTCTCGATCGGCGAGGAGGACGAGAAGGGCAACCAGCTCACCCTCGAGGCGCACGCCCTCCTGCGCGAGGCGCCAGGCATCCACTTCCGCGGTAACGTCGAGAGCCGCGACCTCCTTCGCGGCGCGGCCGACGTGGTCGTGACGGACGGCTTCACCGGGAATGTCGTCCTCAAGCTGCTGGAGGGGACGATTCGCGAGTTGCTCGAGGAGCTCCGGGCCGAGATCACCGCCACGGCGACCGGCAAGCTCGGCGGCCTGCTGATCCGCCCGGCGGCGCGGCGCCTACGCGCGCGGCTCGACCCCGACGCCTACGGCGGCGCGTATCTGCTCGGGCTGAACGGCCTTTCCGTGATCGCCCACGGCAACTCCGGGCGGCGCGCGATCTCGAACGCGATCCTGCTCGCGTCCCGGGGGGTCGAGAACCGAGTGGTGGAGCGGCTCGCGGAGAGTCTTCCCGAACGTGTCCGTGTATGATCGGCGCGCTTTCGGCCCCCGAACACAAGAGGTGACATGGCAGCGTCGCGCGAAGAGGTCCTGGAGCGGGTCAAGGAGGTCCTGACCGAGCAGCTCGGGGTCGAGGAGTCGGAGATCAACGAAGAGGCGTCGTTCCAGGAGGATCTCGACGCCGACTCGCTGGATCTCGTCGAGCTGATCATGGAGCTGGAGGACCAGTTCGGGATCAAGATCTCGGACGAGGACGCGCAGAAGATCCAGACCGTGGGGCAGGCAGTCGACTACGTCGCATCGCACCAGTAAGGGGTCCCTCGGCGAGCTGATCGCGGCGCTGCCCGAGGACCGCGCCGCCGCTGTCTTCACGCACTCATCCTGGGCGGCCGACCGCACGTCGTCCTACGAGCGGCTCGAGTTTCTCGGCGACTCGGTGCTCGAGCTTGCGATCGCGCGCGCGCTCTTCGACCGCTTCCCCGACTTCTCCGAGGGGCGGATGGCGAAGGTCCGCTCGCACGTGGTCTCGCGCGCGAGCTGTGCCGTCGTCGCGCGTGAGCTCGCTCTCGGCGAGCGGCTCCACGCGAACGCGACCGGTGCCCCGAGCGACGAGATCGAGCGGCTCGTCCGCAACCGCAACGTGCTCGCCGCGGTTCTCGAGGCGGCGCTGGCCGCGCTCTACCTCGAGCATGGATTCGAGGCGATCGAGCCGGCCGTGGTCGAGGCCTTCGACGACCGGATCGAGTACGCGCTCTCGTCCCACGTCGACCACAAGACGGAGCTCCAGGAGGCGCTCGCGCGCACCGGCCGGTCCGTCACCTACACGGTGCTCGAGGTGGACGGGCCGCCGCACGACCGCACCTTCACGGCCGCCGCGACCGTCGACGGCGACGAGCTCGGCGTCGGCCGCGGGCGCTCGAAGAAGGACGCGGAGCAGCAGGCGGCGATGCACGCGCTCGCGCACCTCGCGTCCGCCGCAGCCTGACGATCCCGTCCGCGGCGGTCGCTAGCCTCGGACGGGCGTGCACCTGAAGTCGATCAAGCTGCGCGGGTTCAAGTCGTTCGTGGACCCCGTCGAGGTACGCCTCGAGCCGGGGGTGGCCGTCGTCGTCGGTCCGAACGGATCGGGCAAGTCGAACGTCTCCGACTCGATCCTCTGGGCGACCGGATCGCTCGCGCCGCACGAGCTGCGCGCCGAGAAGCCCGACGACGTGCTTTTCGCCGGCTCGGGGTCGCGCGGCGCGGTCGACTTCTGCGAGGTCGAGCTCGTCTTCGACAACGAGGACTCGGCCTGGCCGGAGCTCCCGTTCAGCGAGGTTTCGGTCGCGCGGCGGCTGCACCGCGGCGGCGAGGGGCAGTACCTCGTGAACCGTGCGGCGGTCCGGCGGATCGACCTCGTCGAGCTGCTCTCGGACGTCGGCCTCGGCGGCGGCCTGCGCTCGGTCATCTCGCAGGGGCGCGTGGAGCTGGTGCTGTCGTCGAAGCCGGTCGAGCGGCGCGAGCTCGTGGAGGAGGCGGCCGGGCTCGGCCGCTTCAAGCGCCGCCGCCACCGGGCAGAGCTGAAGCTGGCGCGGGTCGCGACCCAGGTCGAGCGGGCGCGCGATCTCGAGGACGAGGTGCGCAAGCGGCTGCGCCCGCTCGCGCTCCAGGCGACGGCGGCGGAGCGCGCGGAGAAGCTCGGCGTCGAGATCGGGCGGATCCAGGCGCGGATTGCCACCCTCGACCTGGAGCGGATCGGCGAGCGCCGTGCGGCCGCGGAGGCGCGGCGGGCGGCGGCGCTCGAGGAGCGGGCGGCGCTGGAGGCGAAGCTCGACGCGCTGGTCGCACAGCGGACGCGTGCGGAGGAGGAGCTGACGGACGCGGCCGGCGAGCGCGAGGCGGCCACCGCCGCGCTGTACCGGCTTCGGAGCGGCGGCGAGCGCATCGGCCTCCGGCGCGAGGCCGCGGAGGCGCTCACGGCTCGGCTGCGCGCCGAGCTCGAGGCGGCGCGCGCGCATGACCCGGCGGCGTCTGCGCAGCTCGAGCGCACAGCGCGCGAGCTGGCTGCCGAGGCGCACGCCGCCGGCGCGGAGCGCGCGCGGCTCGCGGTTGAGGCGGAGGAGCGATGGGCGGGCGTCGCCGCTGTCGAGCGCGCGGCGCAGGCGGCACTGGTGGCGGAGCTCGACGCGGCTCTCGCAGCGCGCGCGGGGGCGGAGGCGGAGCTGACGGGCGGCGGCCGCGATGCGCTGCTCGCTCTCCGCGGGGCGGCGCAGGGGATCGGGATGCGGCAGGAATCGACGGCGCGTTTGGTCGGAGAGCTTCGCGCCGAGCTCGCGGAGGCGCGCGACCGTCCGGAGGGGTTGTCGCCTGCGGAGCTCGGTCGGGCCGCCGACGACGCCGACGCAGCGGCGCGCGCGGCGGCCCGCGAACGAGACGATCTGGCCGACCGGTCGCGGCTCGCGGCCGACCGGCTCGCGGGGCTCGATCAGGCGCTCGCCGAGCGCGAGGGCCTTCCGCCGGCGGCGCGCGCGTTCGCCGAGCAGGGCGAGCCGCTCGCGCTCGGGCTGCTCGACGTGGCGGCGGGAGAGGAGCGGGCGGTGGCGGCGTCGCTCGGCCACCGCGCGTCGGCCGTCGTCGCCGGGGACGCGGCGCGCGCGCTCGAGCTCGTCGAGCGTGCTCGGACGGCGGGCCTCGGGTCCGTGGTCGTGCTGGTGGGCCGCGACCCGCGCGACCTCGTCCTGCCGGTGGTCTCGCGCGAGGAGCTGCTCGCGTCGCCCGTGGCCGCAGTGACCGCGGACGGCGTCGGCTGGGACCGCGCCCGCGGCGAACTGTGGTTCGCAGGCGAGACCGCCGAAGCGGTCCTGCTCGAGCTCGAGGCACGGCGGCGCGCGCTCGCGGTCGACGTCGATGCGCTCACGGAGCGAGCCGCCGCGGCCGCGCGTGCCGCGGAGAGCGCGGTGGCGAGCGCACGTGCGGCGAGTGAAGCGTTTGCGCCGGTCGCCCACCTGCGCGCGGCGCCGCAGCTCGATCCCGCCCGCCTCGAGCGGATGGTGTCCGGAGGCGAGAGGCTCGACGACGCGCTGCGCGCCGCCGCAGCGGCCGCCGCGCGGTTCGAGGAGCCC
>DATHAE010000034.1:0-3016 GCA_035296805.1 Gaiellaceae bacterium
GATCGCGCTCTTGGAACTGCTCCACTAGAGGAGGACACACATGGCGTACACACCGGTCGAGCTCAGGCACGTGCAGTTCCCGCGCAGCCTCTTTCGCGGGTACAGCCGGCGGGCCGTCGACGAGCTGTTACCGGAGGTCGTAACGAGCTTCGAGGACGTCTGGCGCGAACGGGCGGATCTCGCCGACCGCGTCGAGATGCTCGAGAAGGAGCTGGCCGACCTGCGGAGCCGCGAGCAGCTGCTCGCCACGACGCTGGTCTCCGCAGAGAAGGCCGCCGCCGACGCGAAGGAGCAAGCGAAGCGGGAGGCCGAGCTGATCGTCGGCGAGGCCCACCACGAGGCACGCTCGATCGTCCGCGGCGCGCAGGCCCACCGCGAGCGCCTGTTCGCGGAGGCGCGGCGCGTCGAGACGCTGCTGCGATCGGCGCTCGGGATGGTGCAGGAGGCGGCGGCCGCCGATCCGCAAGAGGATGTCGGCGAGGCCGGCTCGGAGACGTGGCCGAGGCGCGACGACACGCGCGAGTTCGGTCGCGCGGGCCTGCTTCTCGCGGCCGAACAGGACGCTCGAGCGGGGTAGATTTGGGCGTTATGACGACGTCGGCCCGCCTGCAGCTCCGCGTCGCCCCCGGCGCGGGCCGGTCGGAGGTCGTCGGGCGGCACGGCGACGCGTGGAAGGTTCGCGTCACCGCCGCGCCGGAGGGCGGCAAGGCCAACGACGCCGTCGTGCGGCTCGTCGCCGCTACGCTCGGTTTGCCGCGCCGCGACGTGGAGATCGTCTCCGGTCATACCGCCCGCGACAAGGTCGTCGCCGTCGCGGGACTGGAGCTGAACGAGACCGAGCGGCGGCTCACGGAGGCCGTCGGAGCGAACGCCGTCGGAAAGGACACCAATTGACCACCATCGACACGTCGGAGTTCCGCACGTTGCTCGAGCAGGAGCGCGAGCGGATCAAGAGCTCGATCGAGCACCTCCACCAGGAGCATCCCGGGAACCTCGAGGACGAGCTGGGCGAGGTCGGCGGTCGCGGCAGCGACAACCACCTCGGCGACATGGCGACCGCGACCTTCGACCGCGAGCTCGACGAGGGCCTCGAGGAGGGCGCCCAGCACACGCTGGAGCAGGTCGAGCGCGCGCTGGCGCGGATCGACGACGGCACCTACGGGACGTGCGAGCGGTGCGGCAAGCCGATCGGCGAGGACCGTCTCCGCGCCCGCCCGTCGGCGGCGCTCTGCATCGAGGACCAGCGGCTCGCGGACCGCGGGTAGCGCGCGTGGCGGAGCCCGGCCCCGCCCGTGACGCCGGCGACCGCGTCGTCGGCGCCCGGACGAACGGTCTCGCGCCGGTCTCGGTCGCGGAGCGGTCGCTCGCGGCGGGGCCGTGGCAGTGGCTCGGGCTCGGGGCGGTGCTGGTCACCGCGGTGGCCGCGGACCAGCTGACGAAGCACGTCGTCTCGACGGAGCTCGCGCTCGACGAGGACGTCAACGTCCTCGGCCCGTTCTCGATCCACCACGTCCAGAACTCGGGAATCGCATTCGGGCTGTTCGCGAGCGCGACCGCGCTCGTGACGCTCCTGACGGCCGCCGCCGTCGCCTGGATGCTCGTCTTCTTCGCGCGCTCCGGATCGCGCCATCCCGTGCTCCCCGCGGCGCTCGGCCTGCTGATCGGCGGGAGCGTCTCGAACCTCGTCGACCGCGTGCGGCTCGGTCACGTGACGGACTTCCTCGACTTCCAGGGCTGGCCCGCCTTCAACCTCGCGGACACGTTCATCGTCGTCGGCGTCGGGATCCTCGTGCTCGCGCTCGTCGTCTCGGACCGCGCGGCGAAACCGCCGCCGCGGCGCCCGCTCGACGTCGCGGCGCGATGACAGATTGCGCGTGAGGCTGCGGGTCCCGGCCGCGGCCGCCGGGACGCGGCTCGACCGTTTCGTCGCGGGCCACGTCGGCTCGCGCGCGGCGGCCGAGCGCGCGGTCGAGGCGGGGGTACTCGTCAACGGCCGGCCGCGCGCGAAGAGCTACCGGCTGGAGGGGGGTGAGGAGGTCGACCTGCAGGAGGCCGAGGCCGCGGCGCCTCGGGCCGACCCGCCGCCCGCGCCGCGCATCGCGTGGGAGGACGAGCACCTGCTGGTCGTCGACAAGCCGGCGGGGCTCGTCGTCCATCCCGGAGCGGGTCACGCGAGCGGAACGCTCGTCGACGCGCTCGCGGGACGGATCGCCGGCGGCGACGACCCGGAGCGGCCTGGGATCGTGCACCGCCTCGACCGCGACACCTCGGGGTTGATGGTCGTGGCGCGGACGCAGGAGGCATACGAGGCGCTGGCCGACCTCTCGCGCCGCCGCGGGCTCGAGCGGACCTACCTCGCCCTCGTCCACGGCCGCCCGCGCTCGCGCACCGGGAGGATCGAGGCGCCGATCGGCCGCGACCGCGACGACCCGACGCGAATCTCGCTCGACACCGACACCCCGCGCGACGCCGTCACGCACTTCGACGTCGAATGCCTCTGGGCGGAGCATGCGTTGCTCCGCGTGCGGCTCGAGACCGGCCGGATGCACCAGATCCGCGTTCACCTGGCGGCGATCGACCTCCCGGTCGTCGGCGACCGCGTCTACGGCGTCCGCGACGAGCGGCTCCCGCGGCAGTTCCTGCACGCAGCGCGGCTCGCGTTCCGGCACCCGGTGACGGGCGAGCGCGTGGATGCGGAGTCGCCGCTTCCGGCGGACCTCCAGGCGTTCCTGGACGCCCTCGGTCCGGCTGGCTGAACACGCGTCCCGCTACGATGCTGCCTGCTCTTCCCGTCCCACCGACCCGGCGGGGGGCCGAGGTGGCGGTGGCCGCATTGCGCGGTCTCCACCGAGGCGCCGCCGGCCGTACGTCAATCAACCGGAAAGGGGCCTCATGCCCGTTGTCTCCATGAAGGATCTCCTGGAGGCCGGCGTCCACTTCGGCCACCAGACGCGGCGCTGGAACCCGAAGATGAAGCGCTTCATCTTCACCGAGCGCGGCGGCATCTACATCATCG
>DATHAE010000035.1:0-6495 GCA_035296805.1 Gaiellaceae bacterium
CGGCGTCTACTTCCGCGGCGGGATGGGCGCGGAGTCGATCCGCGACCTGCTGCGCGACCTCGACCTCGACCTCGAGGCCGCCACGCTCCGCGACACGATCAAGACGTCGAAGGGCCAGAAGCAGCAGCGCGCGATCAAGCGTCTGAAGGTCGTGAACGCGTTCATCAAGTCCGAGAACAAGCCCGAGTGGATGATCCTCGAGGCCGTGCCGGTGATCCCGCCGGAGCTCCGCCCGATGGTCCAGCTCGACGGCGGCCGGTTCGCCACCTCGGACCTGAACGATCTCTACCGCCGCGTGATCAACCGGAACAACCGCCTCAAGCGGCTCCTCGACCTCGGCGCGCCGGAGATCATCGTCAACAACGAGAAGCGGATGCTGCAGGAGGCCGTCGACGCCCTGTTCGACAACGGCCGCCGCGGGCGCGCGGTGACCGGACCGGGCAACCGGCCGCTGAAGTCGCTCTCCGACATGCTCAAGGGCAAGCAGGGCCGCTTCCGCCAGAACCTGCTCGGCAAGCGCGTCGACTACTCCGGCCGCTCCGTCATCGTGGCCGGGCCGTCGCTCAAGCTGCACCAGTGCGGGCTGCCGAAGCTGATGGCGCTCGAGCTCTTCAAGCCGTTCATCATGAGCCGGCTCGTCGAGCGCAAGTCGGTCCAGAACATCAAGGCGGCGAAGAAGTACGTCGACTCGATGACGCCCGAGGTCTGGGACGTGCTCGAGGAGGTGATCGCGGAGCACCCGGTGCTGTTGAACCGCGCTCCGACGCTGCACCGCCTCGGCATCCAGGCGTTCGAGCCGGTGCTCGTCGAGGGCAAGGCGATCCAGGTTCACCCGCTCGTGTGCCACGCGTTCAACGCCGACTTCGACGGCGACCAGATGGCCGTGCACCTGCCGCTCTCGGCGGAGGCGCAGGCCGAGGCGCGGATCCTGATGCTGTCGGCGAACAACATCCTCTCGCCGGCCTCCGGCCGCCCGCTCGCGACCCCGACGCAGGACATGGTGCTCGGCATCTACTTCCTGACCTACTCGGACGACGACGACCTGCCGACGAAGGACGCGGCGTCACTCGACCCGCGCCCGAAGCGCTTCGACTCGGCCGACGAGGTCGAGATCGCGCTCGAGATGAAGGGGATCGAGCTGACGCAGCCGATCGAGTTCCGGTTCCGGGGCGAGCTCTACCTGACGACGCCCGGCCGCGTGCTCTTCAACTCGGCCGTTTACCGCCAGCTGGTCGCGCTGATCGGCGTCGAGGGCGAGGAGCTCGAGTACGAGTTCGTCAACCACACGCTCGGCAAGCCGGACACCGACCGGTTCGTGCTCTCGCTGTCCGTCCGCTACGGCGCGCACACGCTCGCGTCCGTGCTCGACACGATCAAGACGCTCGGCTTCCATTACTCGACCTCGGCCGGCATCACCGTCTCGAAAAACGACATCGTCGTTCCGCCCGAGAAGGAGAAGATCCTCGCCGGGTACGAGAAGCGGGTCGAGGAGGTGCACGCGCAGTACGACCGCGGCCTGATCACCGAGGACGAGCGTCACGAGACGATCGTCAACATCTGGACGGAGGCCACCGACGCGGTCGCCGACGCGATGGAGGCGAACCTGCACAAGACGAACTCCGTCTTCATGATGGCCAACTCGGGCGCCCGCGGATCGTTCAAGCAGATCCGCCAGCTCGCCGGCATGCGCGGCCTGATGGCGAATCCGAAGGGCGAGATCATCGAGCGCCCGATCAAGGCCAACTTCATGGAAGGCCTCTCGGTGCTCGAGTACTTCATCTCGACCCACGGCGCCCGCAAGGGCCTCGCCGACACGGCCCTGCGCACCGCCGACTCGGGGTACCTCACGCGGCGGCTCGTCGACGTCTCGCAGGACGTGATCATCCGCGAGTACGACTGCGCCACCGGCGATCACATCGAGCTGCCCCTGCGCACGAGCGACGGCTTCAACAAGTCGCTGCTCGGCCGCGTGCTGGCACACGACGTGAACCGTCCGCTCGCCTCCGGCAAGCCCGGCAAGACGGTGATCGCCGAGGGCGGCGTCACGCTGACGGTGCCGGTGCTCGAGCAGCTCGAGGAGGAGTTCGGCGGCGACCTGCTCGTCCCGGCCCGCTCGGTGCTCAAGTGCCGCGCCGAGACCGGCGTCTGCCGCACCTGCTACGGCATCTTCCCGGCCACGGGCGAGATGTGCGAGATCGGCGACGCCGTCGGCATCATCGCGGCGCAGTCGATCGGCGAGCCGGGGACGCAGCTGACGATGCGGACGTTCCACACCGGCGGCGTCGCCGGCGCCGACATCACGCACGGCCTCCCGCGCGTGGTCGAGATCTTCGAGGCGCGCAACCCGAAGGGCGCGGCGGTCCTCGCCGAGTCCTCGGGCCGCATCGAAATCGAGCAGAACGAGCGTGGGTTCAAGGTGGCGGTCGTCCCGACGGAGCTCGGGTCCGAGGGTGAGCTCGGCGATCCCGTCGAGTACCAGCTGCCGCGCCGGACGCGCCTGCTCGTCACGAACGGCCAGGTCGTGGCGGCCGGCGACGCCCTCAACGAGGGCTCGCGCAACCCCGCCGACCTGCTCGCGCTCACGACGTCGACGTCGACCGAGCTGTACCTCGTGGACGAGGTCCAGAAGGTCTACAAGTCGCAGGGCGTCGAGATCCACGACAAGCACATCGAGCTGATCGTCCGCCAGATGCTGAAGAAGGTCCGCGTCGAGTCCAACGGCGACACCGACCTGCTCCCGGGCCAGCTCGTCGACAAGGTCGTGCTCGAGCGCGAGAACGACAAGGTCGCGAAGGCGAAGGGCGAGCAGGCGTCGTATGAGCCGCTCATCCTCGGGATCACGAAGGCGTCGCTCGCGACGGAGTCGTTCCTGTCGGCGGCCTCGTTCCAGGAGACGACGAAGGTGCTGACCGACGCCTCGATCGAGGGCAAGATCGACCGCCTCGTCGGGCTGAAGGAGAACGTCATCATCGGGAAGCTGATCCCGGCGGCGACGGGCCTCAAGCGCTACCGCACGATCGACATCGCTCCGTCGGAGCCGGTCGCGCGCGAGGCGTACGAGCGCGACACGCTCCTGCAGGCGCTGGAGGAGATCGGCCAGGACGGCGGCTCGCTCGACTTCGGCGGCCTCGACCTCACCTTCGGCGGCGAGCCCGGCTCCGACCGCGCGACGACGCACGAGGCGGGCGAGGCCGAGGAGATCCCGGAGATCGACTCGCCGCTCGACGACTAAATAGCCGTGGGGGGAAACCTCCGGTTTCCCCCCACGAGCCCCCCTCCGACACTTCCGCTGTCGCGTTCGTGTGCGGACTCGCGCTACACGCGTCACCGTTTGCTGTGGCGCGAGCGCCGGCAAGCCGGCACTCGCGCGATTCACAACTCGAATACAGACTGTGACTTGGATTGGTCGAAGCACGCCGCCACGCGCTGCTTCTGCTTTGCCGTCGGCGGGGAGGACCACGTCAGGACGACGCTCTTGCCTACGAGGGCGGCTTGCTCCAGTTGCCGGCGGAAGTTCGGGCTCAGGGTTGCCCCTGCGGCCGAGCCGTTCTTTGCCGCGTCGTGCGCGCGCTTCAGCTCCTCCTCGGCGGCGTCGGCGCTCTTGTAGAACGCCAGGTGGGCGGCGTTCGCGCCCGCCGCCGCGCTGCGATAGGCGAGGTCGGCGCTCCAGTCGACGACGTTCACGCCCTCCGGCACGTCGAGCGTCGTAACCTGACCCGTGGGGCTCGTGACCGTTCCCGTGAACTTGTTCGCGGCGACGAGCGCGAGCTTGTCCAGGCACGGCTTGACGTCCTTGAAATCCGTCCCCGAGCCGCCGCCGTCGCCGCCACATCCGCCGAGCACAGCCACCGCGGCCAGCGCCACCGCCACCCGTCGCACGCCGGGATCGTACGCCCGCGCGCGCGGCGCGTGTGAGCGCCGAGGCTTGTGACACAGTGTCACAAGCATCTCGGGCTTGCTACAACGTTCGGCCGTGAAGCGGCTCTTCGTCCTCTCGCTCGCGCTGGCTGCGCTCGCGGCCGGCGCCGCGCCTCACCGCGCGCCGGCGGCGAAGGCGGAGCTCCCGTGCACGCTCCCGCAGCAGCTGCCGCTCTGGGTCGACTACGCCGACGGCTCCGTCCCGTTCTGGTCGACCGTCTTCGCGCGACCCGGGATCGTCGGCGCGGCCGCCAACTTCATCGTCCCGCCGCAGCTCCGCGCCGGCGGCGCGAAGACCGTCTACTTCGACCTCAACTTCCACAACCGCATGGGCTCGCCCTCGGCGCCCGTCGAAGCGGCGAGCATCAAGGACAGAGCCGAGAAGCTCTTCGAGACCGCGGCGAAGTCCTCGGCGTGCGACAAGCCGCTGATCGCCCTCAACGAGCTCTTCGGCGCGCAGACGCCGACGCCGTGGACGCCCTCGACGACGCAGTACCGCGCCAACGTGCTCGCGTTCGTCCAGCGGCTCTCGGAGCTCGGGGCGCGGCCGTTCCTGCTCCTGTCGCAGCGGCCGTACACGCACGACGAGGCGGGCGACTGGTGGCGGCAGGCGGCGCAGTACGCGGATCTCGTGCCCGAGGTCTTCTTCAACGGGCCGTCGGTCTCAAAGCAGGGCGCGGTCAAGGGGTCCACGCGGATGCGCTCGACGATCAGGACGCGGATCCGCGATCTGACCGAGCTGGGCATCCCTGCCTCGCGCATCGGTGTGGTGCTGACGTTCAGCTCGACGCCGAAGACGGGCGGACGCGAGGGGCTCAAGCCGCTCTCGAAGTGGCTCGACGTCGTCAAGTGGCAGGCGCTCGCGGCGAAGGCGGTCGCGAAGGAGACGCGGATCTCGACGGTATGGTCGTGGGGCTGGGCGGCGTGGAACGTGGCCGGCAACGACCCGGAGAAGCCGATCGCTGCGTGCGTCTGGCTCTGGACGCGCGACCACTCGCTCTGCGATGCGCCGAAGGTCGCCGGCAAGCAGCTCGACCCGTCGCTCGCCGTCGGCCGGTCCATTCCCGGCGGCGCGCTCTGCCTGCTCGACGACCGGCCGCTCTGGCGCTCGGCGGTGACCGCGCTGACGCGGATCACACGTGACCCCGACATCGCCCTCAGCGCATCGCTGCAGCGCCTCGTCCTGTCGGAGGCGGCGACGGTGACGTCGGCCGACGTGCTCGCCGCCGAGCGCGACGTGATCGCCGATCGCTTCCGCGGGAGCCGCGCCGCGTACGTCGCGGCGCTTGCGCGGGCGGGCGCGAGCGTGACGGCCGCGCGCGCCGTCCTCGGCGACGAGCTGCGGAGCCGGAAGGTGGAGCGCGGGCTCGCCGTGCGCGCGCCGAGCTCGCGCGACGTCGCGGACCTGTACGCGCGCTACGACGGCGCCGACGCGCGGCTCATCCGCTCGACTCGGCCGCTCCGGTGGCTCGGCAACCGCCGCACCGGCGTCGCGATCGCGGCGACGGCGCCGCGGCGCGTGTTCGCGCTCGCGCCGAACGGGCAGGCGACGATCGGCGACGCGCGCGTGACCGCGCTCGGCGAGACGACTCCGCTCGGGGCGTTCTCGCTCGCGGCGGCCGCGCCCACGCTCCGGGCCGCGCTCGTCGAGGTCGCGCGCGTCGACGCCTACCGGACGTGGTCGTCGCGCCACCAGAACCAGGCGCTCGCGCGGATCGAGTGCGCCGGCGACACCTTCCCGCAGCCGACGCCCGTCGACGTGACCGCGTGGCTGCCCTTCCTCGCGCTACCCTGAGCGCGCTGCGGGCGGCGCGGCCGGTTTGACGGCGTTCGCCCAGCTTCGCTACCATTCCTCGCCGGTTCGGCCGGAGCCGCGTGCTCCGCCGGCCTTTTGTCTGTAACGCCCCGCTACGACCTCTATACGACCCGCACCGGAGAGATTCAGCCACAGCATGCCGACTGTCAATCAACTCGTTCGCAAGGGCCGCGTCACGAAGAAGGCGCGCACCAAGACCCCTGCCCTCGAATCCGCGCCTCAGCGCCGCGGCGTCTGCACGCGCGTCTCGACCGTCACGCCGCGTAAGCCGAACTCGGCGCTGCGGAAGGTCGCGCGCGTCCGCCTGACGAACGGCCGCGAGGCCAATGTCTACATCCCCGGCGAGGGCCATAACCTCCAGGAGCACTCGGTCGTGCTGATCCGCGGCGGCCGCGTGGCCGACCTGCCGGGCTACCGGTACAAGGTCATCCGCGCCGCGCTCGACGCCTCGGGCGTCGCCGACCGCAAGCAGGGGCGCTCCAAGTACGGCGCCAAGAAGGGCTCGTAATGCCGCGCCGCGCAGAGATCCAGCCGCGTCCGACGGGCCTGGACCCCGTGTACGAGAGCCAGCTCGTGACCCAGCTCACGCACCGCGTGATGGTGCACGGAAAGAAGTCCGTCGCCGAGCACATCGTCTACGGCGCGCTCGAGAAGGTCGGCGAGCGCACGGGACGGCCGCCGGTCGAGGTGCTGGAGCAGGCTGTGAAGACGGTCACGCCGGTGCTCGAGGTTCGCAGCCGCCGCGTCGGCGGCGCGAACTA
>DATHAE010000036.1:0-6325 GCA_035296805.1 Gaiellaceae bacterium
GGTCGAACAGGTCGACCACGAACGAAGGGAGCAGAACCATGCGCAAGCTATTCGAGATCGGGGGGCTCGTCGCAGCCGCAGTCCTGATCGCGTTCGGCATCGGGTCGATCGCGATGAGCGTCGACGGCCGCTCGACCGTCCGCGACAGCCTGAAGTTGGAGCAGATCGTCGGCACCGCCGACATGACGCCCGAGGCGATCGCCGCCGAGGCGAAGGCGGCCGGCCTCACCGGCATCGACCTGCCGACGAAGTCCGTCGCCGGCCAGAAGATCGACACGGGCGACCGCGCCCGGACGTTCGCCAGCTACATGCGGGTCCACGCGCTCGAGGCAACGGGCGGGCTGACCTACGCGCAGATGGGCCGCTACCTCGCAAAGGAGGGCGCGCCCGCGAAGGCCACGGACGGCCACGGCGCCACGAACGACCCGCAGTATGCGCTGACCGACCCGAAGACACAGCGCCCCGTCGAGAACGGCGCCCGGAACACCTGGGTGACGGAGACCGCGCTCTCGACCGCGCTGAACGTCAGCTTCATGGCCGAGCAGCTGGCGCTGTTCGGGCTCGTGGTCGGGATCGCGCTCCTGCTCGCCGGGATCGGGTTCGCCGTCCTCGCGATCGGCGGGGCGCTCCGGAATCCGGACACGACGCTCACGATCTTCCGCCGGAACGACCGCAGGATGACTGCGACTCCGACGGCGTAGACCGAGTCTGCTCCCGCAGAGCGACGGGCCGCCCCCAGGGCGGCCCGTCGTCGTTCGGGCGCCGCGTCCTCCCGCTAGCAGGTCCGGACGAGGACGAGCTTGTCGACTGCCGACTCGGCGCCCCAGAGCTCGCAGCGGCGGCCGTGCTGCTGCCGCACCGCGGCGTCCACGCTCGGCAGGCGGATGCTGCGGAACCGCTGCGTGCGCGGGTCGAAGCGCACGATCGCATTGGAGCCGAAGTCGGTCAGCCACACGATGTCGCGGTCGTCGACGTAGACCGAGTACGCCTGCGGCGTTGCGCCCGGAAGGCGCCACTCGCGCCAGCTCCGGCCGGCGGGGTCGTACCTCGCGACCTTGCCGGCGTTCCACTCGCTCACCCAGATGCGGCCGCGCGAGTCGGTCCATGCGCGACGAGCGCCCTGCCCCTCGGTCGGCGGCTCCAGCACCGCCGCCTTCCCCGTCTTCGGGTCGATCCGGCCGAGGTAGCTGCCGGCGAGCGAGGCGTAGTAGACGAAGCCGTCTCGACCGGCCGTGATCCCGTACGGGCCGAGCCCGCGCGGCGCGCGGAACACCCGCAGCGCGGCGGTGCGAGGGCGAAGGCTGCCGTAGATCCCGCCCTGACCCGTGAACCAGAGGACGCCGTTGCGATCGAAGACGGCCGTGTTCAGGTTCGTGTAGCCGCTGCTCGCCGGAAGGCGGAAGACCCGTACGGCCTCCGTCTTCGGGTCGACGCGGACGATCGCGTTCAGTCCGCCGTCGGTGATCCACGGTGCGCCGTCCGGGCCGACGATCACGCCGTGCGGCGACGAGCCCGCGCCGAGCCGGATGTGGCGCGTCCTGCCCGTCTTCGGGTCGAGGTGCCCGAGCGCGCCGGTCGCCTGCGCGGTGTACCAGACGCCGCCGTCGCGCGCGGGAGCGACATCGTGCGGGTGCGTGCCGGCCGGGACGTGGTACTCGCGCGTCGGGAACGGAGCCGGCGCGCTCCGGGCGCCGGAGGCGAGGCCCGAGAGCGCTGCGGCGCACACGGCCGCGGCGAGAACAAGGCGGCTCCGCGGCCCCGCGCTCACGCGGCCGGTGACTTCACGGACGCGACGTAGCCGCGGACGTCCGCGGCCGGTTCCGAATACGCGTCACCGAGCGTCGTCTCCATCCGGGTCATGTACTCCTCGGCCCATTCGGGGAACTCGTAGTCGATCGCGCGCAGGAACTCAAGCGTGGCCGCGAGTCGGATGTCGGCGATCGACGGGTGCTCGCCGCCGATGAACGCCCGGCCGTCGAGGAAGAACGCCCGGAAGGCGTCGAGCGGGTCGGCGAGCGCCGCCTCGGCATCCTGCTGCGCCTTCGCCTTCATGGCGTCGTCGGCTCCGGAGGTCGCGACCTCGCCCGGGTACCCGGCGAATCCGAGCGCAGGGTAGGTCGCCCGCGTGAGCAGCGGATAGAACGTTCCGATCAGGTAGAACATCGCGTTGTCGACCATCGCGCGCCGGGCGGGGTCGGTCGGGTAGAACTGGTCGAGGCCGTGCTCGTTGCAGAGGTAGGCCATGATCGCGCAGCTCTCGCCGAGCGCGCGCTTCGGCAGTCCCTCCGCTTCGAGCGTCGGCGTCAGGTGCGGCGGGTACTTCTGGACGTAGTCCGAGCCGGTCGTCTGCCCCCAAACGTCCTGCTCCTCGAAGTCGAGCCCCGCGGCTCGGACGAAGATGCGGACGGTCAGGTTGTTGACGCTCGGCTTGAGGATGTTCAGCGTGTTCGTCGCCACGTCAGCCTCCGGGTCGGTCGTAGGGTCCTTCGGCGCTCGGTCGTCCGAGAGCGACGCGGCGAGCGGCGTACGAGCGACTCGATCGCATCGGCGAGATGGCTGCCTACCGCTGGACGAGCTTCGACTTGTACTCGCTGCGGCCGAGGGCTCCCCACGGCACGAGCTCCACGCGCGTCTGGACGACGAGCACGTTGCGGAGTCTCTCACGGATCGCGTCGGCGAGCGCGTCGTCCGCTGGTGCGCCGCGCGCGAGCTCGACCGCCACCGGCAGGGGCGGCTCCTGCTTCACGCCGGGTGTCGGCGGCTTGACGAGGATGTGCCCGCTGACGGCGGGAGCGAACGCCGCCACCACCTCCCGGACGGCCGACGGGAAGACGTTGACGCCGCGGACGATCAGCATGTCGTCGGTGCGCCCGATGCAGCGGACGCGCGGGCTCGTGCGACCGCACGCGCACCGGGTCGCCCAGACGCGGACGTGGTCGCGCGTGCGGAAGCGCACGAGCGGCGCCGCGCGGTGGCGCAGGTGCGTCAGCACGAGCTCGCCAGTCGCACCGTCCTCCCATCCGAGCGCGGCGCCCGTCTCGGGGTCGATCAGCTCCGGGTGGACGAAGCCGCGCGCGCCGAGGTGCATTCCGGCCTGCTCCTCGCACTCCCCCCACAGCGATACGCCGATGTCGCCGATCCCCATCGCCTCCGTCACCCTCGCGCCCCAGCCCTCCTCGAGCTGCGCGCGAAACGACGGCTCGCCGCCACCGGGCTCACCGGCGACGAGGACGCGCTCGACGCTCGACGCGCGCAGGTCGACGTTCCGCTCGGCGGCCCACTCGACGAGGTGCGCGGCGTACGAAGGGGTGAGGACGACCGCTTGGGCCTCGAGCCGCTCGATCGCCAGCACGAGGCGCTCCGTGTTGCCGGTGCCGACCGGGATGTGGCAGAGGCCGATCCGGCCGAAGGCGGCGAGCGCGGCGCCCGCGACGAACGGCCCGGCGTTGTAGGTCGAGACGATGCGCTGTCCCGCGGCGACGCCCGAGGCGGCATAGCTTCGCGCCGAGCCGGTGACCCAGTTGTCGAGGTCGCCGGCGGTCAGCGGGACGTAGCTCGGTGCGCCGGTCGTGCCGCTCGTCGAGTAGATGCGGACGATCTCGGACGGCGCCGCACACAGATGGTCTCCGATCGGGTTGTCGGCGGTGCAGGTCGCGCGGAGCTCGCCCTTGTCCGTGAGCGGCAGCCGCGCGATGTCGCGCAGCTCGCCGGGCTCGTGGCCCGCGAGCTTCGCGCGGTAGAACGGCGAGCGTCCGAGGAGGTACGCGAGCTGCGTCCGGTAGCTCGCGTCGTCGAGGGCGAGTTGCTCCTCCCACGGCCGCGTCTCGACCTCGGGCTCGAGCATCATCCCGGCTCGTACGCGACGGCCTCCTCGGCGGCGGCGGCCAGGAGGAGACCGACCGGCCGCTCGCGCTCCTCGGCCAGGTGAGCGAGCAGGCTCGCCGTGCGCGCGAGAATCGGAACGGCCTTCACGGTCGCCGCCGGAAAGCCGAGATCGAGCATCACGGCCGCGATCGGCAGCGACACGTTCATCGGAAGCGGTCGCCGCCACACTTCCGCGACCGCCTCGCGAAGCGCGCGCGCCAGCGCGACGTGCGGCCCCGCCACACCGCGCTCGTCCGCGAGCGAGAGGATCCGCTCGGCCCGCGGGTCGACCGGCCGGTGCACCGGGTGGCCGAACCCGGGCATCCTGCGCCCGTCGTCGCGAGCGGCCCGCGCGATCTCCATCGGGTCGCGGCCGGACGCGCGCGCCTCCGCGAGCAGGCGCGCGCACTCCTCGGCGGTGCCGAGGACGACGGGCCCCGCGCCCAGGATCCCCGCTGCCACCGCGCCCTGCAGCGACTCCGGGTCGGCCGCGAGGGTCATCCGTGCCGCGACGTTGGTCGGCATCAGCCCGTGCTCGGCGATCGCGACGAGCAGCACGTCGAGGAAGAAGCGCTGCTCGTCGGTCGGGTCGCGGCCCGTCAGCAGGAGGTGGAAGTATTCGGTGAAGCTGACGGTGCCCATGAGGTCGCCGGCGAGGTCCCGCCCGCGCACCTCGACGCGGTCGGGGTAGGCCTGCGCGATCTGCGTGACCGGATCAGAGGCCAAGCTGCTCCCGCACGAGGCGCGCACCGGCAACCATCGCCGCGAGCTTACGGAACGCTCGCTCGCGTGGCAGGTACTTCATCCCGCAGTCGGGCGCGACCACGAGCCGCTTCGGCGGGACGACCTCGAGCGCCCGCCGGACGCGCTCCGCGACGATCTCCGGTGTCTCGACCTCGCTCGAGCCCAGGTCGAGGACGCCGAGGACGATCGTCTTGTCGGCGACCGCGCGCAGCGCCCCGGGGTCGAGACGCGGCTGGGCCGCCTCGAGCGACAGGTGCGTCGCGCGACAGGCGGCGAGCTCGCGCAGGAAGGGGTAGCCGGCGGGCCGGTCGTGGACGATGTGCGCGTAGCCGAAGCAGGTGTGGAGGACGGTGTCGCCGTCGATCCCTTCGAGCGCCCGGTCGATCGCCTCGACGGCGTACGCGCGGGCGGCCTCGGGACGCGCCTGGAGGTACGGCTCGTCGATCTGGACGACGTCGGCGCCGGCCGCCTTGAGGTCGCGCAGCTCCGCGTTGACGGCGTCGGCGTACGCGAGCGCGAGGCTGCGGTCGTCGGCGTAGTGGTCGTTCTGGGCCTGCTGCGTCATCGTGAACGGCCCGGGGACGGTGATCTTGATCCGGCGGTCCGAGATCGAGCGCAGGAACCCGACGTCGCGGACCTCGACGGGACGCGTGCGGCGGACCGGCCCGACGACCCGAGGGACCGGGTTCTCGTGGCCCGTGCGGTCGAGCGCGACACCGGGCCGGTCGAGGTCGACGCCCTCGAGCGCCGTCGCAAACCGGTTCGAGTAACTCTCGCGCCGCATCTCGCCGTCGGTGAGCACGTCGACGCCCGCCCGCTCCATGTCCGCCACCGCCAGCCGCGTCGCGTCGTCCTGTGCCTCCTCGAGGAACGGCTCCGGGACGCGCCACAGCTCGCGCGCACGGACACGTGGCGGCAGCCGCTCACCGAGCCGCTCGCGGTCGATCAGCCACCGGGGCTGCGGGTAGCTCCCGACGACGGTTGTGAGCAGGGCATCACGCGGCGGCTGCGTCATCTCCACCCAGGACCGGGGGTCGCCGACGCGTCGCGGCAGGCGTCCGCGACAGTGTTGCGGGGAACCGGACGGTGCGGACGCCGCCGACGTCGTCCACGACGTCGAGGCCGAGGCGCTGCGCCAGCTCGAACGCGTTCGCGACGTCGAGCACGGGGCCGGCCGGAACGTCCGCGGCGAGCAGGAGCTCCGTCCACTCCGCGCACGAACGCGCCGCGAGGTGCCGCTCGATCGCCTCGCGCAGCTCGGCCGCATGCGCGACACGTGAGGAGTTCTGCGCGAACCGTCGGTCGGCGGCGACGCCGCCCGCGCCGATCGCGTCGCACAGGCTCGTGAACTGGCGGTCGTTGCCGACGCCGATCATCAGATCGCCGTCGGCGGCGCGGTAGGTCGAGAACGGCGCGATGCTCGGATGGTCGTTGCCGAGCCGCGCCGGGACCTGGCCGGTCGCGAGGTACCCCGTCGCCTGGTTCGCGAGCGTCGCCAGCGCCGTGTGCAGAAGGTTGATCGCGACGCGCTGGCCGCGGCCGCTCGACTCCCGTTCGCGGAGCGCGGCGAGCACGGCGACCGTCGCGTAGAGGCCGGCGACGACATCGACGATGGCGACGCCCGTCTTCGACGGCGCGTCCGGCGGGCCGGTGATGCTCATCAGCCCGCCGAGCGCCTGCACGAGCGGGTCGTACCCCGGCATCTCCCGCCCTGCGC
>DATHAE010000037.1:0-25521 GCA_035296805.1 Gaiellaceae bacterium
CTACTACGACGACCTGCGGCGGCCCGGGTGGCAGGAGGCGGTCGCGACGCTCGCGCCGGACGAGGCGCTCTCGATCCACGAGGCACGCGGGAGGACGCGGCCGATCGCAGAGCTGTGGGCGCTGTACCCGGGCGGGAAGCTGCGCGAGCTGCTGGCGGCGCGAGGCGCCGATTGAGGCCGATCACGGTCGTGGTCACGGCGTCCGGCGCGCCGGGCACGGCCGCGCTCCTCCGCGCACTGCGTCAAAACGGCGAGCGCGAGGTGCGGTTCGTCGGCACCGACATGAGCGAGCGCTCGGTCGGGCGCCACCTCTGCGACGCCTTCCACCTCGTCCCGCCCGGTTCGGATCCGGCGTTCGCCGACGCGATGTTGGCGGTCGCCGAGCGCGAGCGCGCGGACGCAATCCTGCCGCAGTCGTCGTTCGACCTCGAGGGGCTCGCAGCGCACCGCGAGCGATTTCCGATCCCGGTCCTCGTGTCGCCGCCCGACACGATCGTGCGCTCGAACGACAAGGCCGAGACGTACGACCTCCTGCACCGGCTCGGGATCCCCGCGCCGGAGTTCCGGCGCGTGCGTGGCGCACGCGAGGTCGACGCGGCGGCGGGCGAGCTCGGCTACCCCGAGCGGCCGGTCTGCTTCAAGCCCGTCTTCTCGTCCGGCTCGCGCGGTTTTCGCATTCTCGATCCGACCGTCGACCGCGCGCACCAGCTCCTGCACGAGCGCCCGGGTTCGGTTGCGATGCGGCTCGAGGAGGCGCTCGAGCTCCTGCCAGACGAGGGCGGGACGGAGCTGCTCGTGATGGAGCTCGCGACGGGCGGCGAGCGCACGATCGACGGGATCGCGAACGGCCGCGAGGTCGTCCTCGGGCACCCGAAGACGCGCGAGGCGATGCGCGCAGGGCTCGCCATGTACTTCGTCACGCTCGAGGACGACGCGCTGGTGGAGCTCGCCGACCGGATCGTCGCCGAGCTCGCGATCGAGCACTTCTTCAACATCCAGCTCGTCGGCGAGCAGGTGATCGAGATCAACCCGCGGATCTCGACGATCGTCTACCAGGCGGACCTCAACCTCCCCTACCTCGGCGTGAAGCGCGCTCTCGGCGAGATCTCCGACGACGACCTCCGAGCGCTCGGGTCGCGCGTCCGGCCGGGACGGACGGCGCTCCGGTACTTCGACCAGCTCGAGTGGGACGAGTGAGAGCGGCAGGCGGTGGGTAGGGCAGACGCCGTGGCGCTGTTCGAGCGGGAAGGCGTGAAGGAGTGGCTGTACGGCCTCGTCGAGGAGGACGGCGACGAGCGGATCCGCGCTGCGCTCGACGAGGTACTGGGCGTGCGGCCCGGGGACCGGCTGTCGGACGCGTGCGTCGAGTGCGCGCTCGCAGCTGCCGAGGTGGTCGCGACGTGTGCCGGCGCGCACGCGGACGAGCCACCGCCGCTCGTCACGGGCTACGCCGAGGACTGCGGTGTGCCGAGCGACGAGCTCCTCGCGACGGCGTTCCAGGCGGTGCAGCGAATCGCGCTCGAGCCCGAACTGCGCGACATCGAGGTCGTCGACCTCGAGCAGCGCCTCGCGTCCGTCGCGGCGTAAGCATCGCGGCCGCCGTCTACTGTCGCGGGATGCCGCTTCGCGTCACCCATTGCCCCGTCAACGTCGCGGGGATTCCGTGGGAGAACGTGCAGGCGCTGCGGCGGAAGGGTGTCGACGCGCGGCTCGTCGTCTTCGAGCGCGGGAAGCTCCACCCGGAGGCGGACTGGTCGCTCGACCGGCGCGGCGGGCTGCCGCGGCGGCTCGCGACCCAGTTCGCGGCGCTTGCGCGACTCCTGCCCCGGACCGACGTCTTCCATTTCTACTTCGGGCTGCCGCTCGTTCCGAAGTCGGTGCAGTTCCCGATCCTGCGTGCGCTCCGGAAGAGGAGCGTCTTCCACTACCTCGGCTCCGACATCCGCGGGAAGTCGCGGGAGGAGCTCGCGTACGGGAAGCGGGCCGACGCGGAGATCGTCGGCTCGCACGCGGCGCTGCAGTGGGTGCCGGAGGCGCATGTGATCCCGCCCGGACTCGACCTGCGACCGTTCACGCCCGTGCCGCCGTCGGACGGCGCGCGCCCGCTCGTCGTCCACGCACCGTCGAACCGCGAGAAGAAGGGGACGCGGTGGGTGGAGGAGGCATGCGCGCGGCTCCCGGTCGAGCTCGATGTCGTCGAGGGAGTGCCGCACGACGTGGCGCGCGAGCGGTATGCGCGGGCGGACATCGTGGTCGACCAGCTGAACGCGGGCTGGCACGGCGTGTTCGCGCTCGAGGCGATGGCGCTCGGGAAGCCGGTCGTGACGTACTTGAAGCCAGAGCTCGTCGACCGCGCGGAGCAGGGGTACGGGATCCGGCTCCCGATCGTCCGGGCGACGAGGGAGACGCTCGTTGACGCACTGCGCCCGCTGGTGGAGAGCCCGTCGCAGCGGCGGGAGATCGGCGCAGCGAGCCGCGCGTACGTCGAGCAGGTGCACGACATCGATCGCATCGCCGACCGGCTGATCGAGTTGTACGGGACGCTCTGACGCTTCCGCGACGCGCATCACTCGGGCCGCGCGAGCGGATTGCAGCCGCGGGCGACGCGACGACCGCTCCGGTGCGCTGCGACCTTGCGTGTCCGAAGCGGCCATGTCCCGACCGCGGTCTCCCCACCCTGGGTGGGGAATCGGCCACCCGCCACCCACTGTCATCGTCGCCGGCCCGGTGGGGTCGGCGCAAGGTGTCCTTCGTGAGAAGTGTGTGCCGATCTCTCCACACCGCACGCCGCCGACGTTCTGCGCGCGGCGCGACAAGGGGCGCGGCCGACGCCCGCGCCGGCCGCCGCCCGGCCGCTGCGGGGATTACCCTCACCCCGTGAGCCTCGCGCGCGAGATCAGGCGCCTCGCGCGCCACTCGGCGATCTACGGCATCGGCGGCCTCGTGTCGCGCATCCTGGCCGTCCTCCTCCTGCCGGTCTACGCGACCTACCTTCGCGGCGAGGGCTTCGGCAAGATCGAGACCGTCGTCGCGCTGACGACTGTGCTCGTGATCGTCCTGCGGCTCGGCATCTCGAGCGCGTTCTTCCGCTTCTACTTCGACACGAAGGATCCCGAGCAGCGGGTGCTCGTCGTGCGCACGTCGTTCTGGTTCACGATCACGATGGCCACCGCCGGCCTCGTCGCAGGGTGGGTCCTCGCCGGCGAGATCGACGGGTGGCTGCGGCTCGGCGACGATCCGTGGCTCGTCCGCGCGGCGTTCATCGGCCTCTGGGCGCAGATGAACTACGAGCAGCTGACGTCGCTGTTCCGCGTCGAGGAGCGATCCGTCGCGTTCGTGCTGGCGAGCCTCGCGAACGTGCTGATCACGATCGGCGCGACGATCCTGCTCGTCGTGGTGCTCGAGAAGGGCCCCACCGGCGCGGTCGTCGGAAACTTCGTCGGGACCCTCGCCGTGTACGTCACGCTCGTCGCCTATCGCCGCTACCAGCTCGGGCTGCAGTTCGACCGTGCGCTCCTGCGGGAGATGAACCGGTTCGGGCTCCCGCTCGTGCCCTCGGCACTCGCGCTGTGGGCGATCAACTTCGTCGACCGGATCTTCATCGCGCACTTCAAGGATCAGACCGAGGTCGGCGTCTACTCGGTGGCCGTCCGCATCTCGTCCGCCGTGGTGTTCCTGATGATCGCGTTCCGCACCGCGTGGCCCGCGTTCGCGTACTCGATCGAAGACGACCGCGAGGCCAAGCGCACGTACTCGTTCGTGCTCACGTACCTCGTGGTCGTCTGCTCCTGGGTCTCACTCGCACTCGGCGCGCTCGCGCCCTGGCTCGTCGACGTGCTCGCGCCGAAGCCGGAGTTCGAGCGGGCCGCCGAGGCCGTCGCACCGCTCGCCTTCGCCGCGACGGCGTACGCGGCCTACACCGTGATCGCGATCGGTTCGGGTCGCGCGCGCCGGACGCAGCTCAACTGGGCGGTTTCCGGAGTGGCTGCCGTCGTGAACGTCGCGCTCAACGTCGCCCTCATTCCGCCGTACGGGATGATCGGGGCGGCGATCTCGACGCTCGTCTCGTACGTCGTTCTGCTCGGTGGGATGTACCTGTACGCGCAGCGCGTCTACCCGGTGGCATACCAGCGGCGCCGCGTTGCAACGGCAGCGGCAGCGGCCGTCGCGCTCACCGTCGTCGCGCGAGCGCTCGACGTCCCGCTCGCACTCGCGATCCTGCTCGTCGCGGTCTACCCCCTCGCGCTGGCGCCGCTCGGCTTCTATCTTCCGGCGGAGCGCGCGCGTATCAGACGACTGGCGGTTCGAGCCGGTTAGGCGCCGGCCCGGCGGCGACGCGCGACGACGCCGCCCGCGCCGACGGCGGTCAAGGCGAGAGCGAGCGCGCCGAGCACGATCAGCGGCACGGGGACCGAGTTGCCCTCGGTCGCGGCGACGGGCGCCGCGGCCGCGACCGTCGCGCCCGCGGGCGGGCGAGGCTTCTTCAGCTCGTCGCGGTAGCTCTGCGGCATCGGCTTGCCGCTCCGTTTCGCGACGGCGGCCGCGAGCGCCGCGTCGATGCTGTCGGAGAGATCGGAATAGACGGCGAGGTCCGTGTAGTCGTCCAGCCGCGAGAGCGCCTCGCGGTAACAGCCGAGCGGATGGTCGTCGCCCACGTGCCCGCTCCGGAGCCATTCCTGCACGACCGTGTTGGCGCACGGCCGCGCCGCCTGCGCAGGGGCAGTCCCTGCCGCGAGCGCGGCAAGAACGATCGCAGGCAGGAGCGCGACCCTCTTCACGCCTCCCATCTTCACCGCGCAGGGTCTGCTCGCCCTGTGGGCGGCGTAAGGCTTCTGTAAGGGTCAGGCGGCGATGAAACAGGCGTCGTGGCAGGACGCGGCGACGTCGATCGTGCGCAGGAGGCGGCCGCGCGCGTCGAGAACGGCGAGCGTCCCGGCGTCGAGCGACGGCGTGATCACGCGTCCGCCGGCGCCGTGCTGCACGTTGTACGACCCGACCGGAACGGCCGTCGTGCGGATGACGGCTCCGTCGTCGAGCGCGTGCACGCGGACGACGCCGTCGCGGCCGCTCGTGACGTACGCGACGGCGGTTCCGAAGGCAACGTGTTGCGGAGGCGCGCCGGCGCCGAGGCGGAGGCGGAGCCCGCGCCGCCGGTCGTACACGGCCACCTCACGCGCGTCGCCGGCGGTGACCCAAACGGTGGCGCTGTCGAAGCCGACATCGTGGGCGCCGAACGGCGCGCGGAGGTACCGCACGAGCCGCGGTCGCGCAGGGACGCGCACGTCGACGACCGCGATCCGGCTCTCGGCGTTCCCCAGCCCGACCCACAGACCGCGGCCCGAGCGGTCGATCGTGAGATGCCGCGCCCAGGCCTCGAGCCGGAGACGACCGACGACGGCGCCGCGCAGGACGTCGACCGCGTACAGGTCGCTGTGCGCCGAGTCGGTGACGAACGCGTGCCGCCCGAGCGGATGCGCGGCCGCATACCGCGGCTCGGAGAAGTCGCGCAGCACGCGCCGCACGCGGTGCGCGTCGACGATCGAGACCGCGCCGAGCGCTGTGTGCGCGACGACGGCCACCTCGCCGACGCGCTCGACGCTCCGTGGGCCCGGCAGCGTCGGGATCGACCGTACGATGCGCCCCGTCGCGAGGTCGACGACGGCGATCCGGGCCTCGGTGTCGCACGTGACGAGCGCGAGGTCGCGTACGCCCGCAGCCGCGAATGCCGTCCCCCCACGGACGGCGAACGGCAGCGCGGCCGCCGCCGCGACGAACTGGCGCCGGTTCACGCGAGGGATACGAGTGCGGGGCCGCGCGGGGTCCGCCGCCGCGTCAGCTCTCGTCGCGCGGGCGGGTCGCGACGCCGCGCGGATGGTCGCCGAGCTCCTTGCGGTCGACCTCCCAGCTGTCGAGCTCCGACACGACCTTCCCGTCGTCGTCGACCTCAACGGTCGTACCGCGCACCGCGAGCGCCTCGTCGCCGACCTCGTTGCCGTCGGCGTCGTACAGGATCGACTTGACAGGCACGGTCGAATAGTAGGGTGGCGCACCCCGAGCTGCAGTCGGAGCAGGACTACGTCGACCGCGCCTACGCGCACCTCGAGCGCATGCGCGCGGTCGTCGCGCACGCGGGCGACAAGGCCGACGGCGAGGTCGCTCAGGCGGCACTGGACGCCTGGGCGGCGCGGCGGCTCCAGACGTTCGAGGATGCCGAGCGCGGGCTCTGCTTCGGCCGGCTCGACTTCGACGACGTCAGCCGCCCGCTCTACGTCGGGCGGCGGTGGGTCCACGACGAGGAGCAGAAGCAGGTCGTCGTCAACTGGCAGGCGCCCGCGGCGCGGCCGTTCTACACCGCGACCCCGCACGACCCTCAGCGCGTGACGCTCCGCCGCCGGTTCCGGACCGACGGCCGCCGCGTCCTCGACCTCGCCGACGAGACGTTCGACGGCTCGACGCTCGACGGCGCCGCGGTCGGCGACTTCCTGCTCGACGAGCTGGAGCGCAGCCGCGAGTCGCGGATGCGCGACATCGTGGCGACGATCCAGGGCGACCAGTACCGCCTGATCACGCGCGAGCCCGACCGGCCGCTCGTGATCCAGGGCGGTCCCGGCACCGGCAAGACAGCCGTCGGCCTCCACCGCGCGTCGTGGCTCCTCTACAGCTACCGCGAGGGGCTTGCCCGCACGGGCGTGCTCGTCGTCGGACCGAACCGCACGTTCATGGAGTACGTCTCGCACGTCCTCCCCGCGCTGGGCGAGTCGGCGGTCGAGCAGCGCGCTGTCGGCGAGCTCGTCGACGGTGTGGTGCCCGAGCTGCAGGACCCGCCGGAGGTCGCGCGGCTGAAGGCCGACCCTCGCCTCGCCGAGGTGCTCGCACGCGCTGCCGAGCTGCGACTCCGGTCGGAGCCGCAAGAGCTCGTGGCGCGGCTCGAGGGCTCATTTGTCTGGGTGCGCGAGCGCGACGTGGCCGAGCTCGTCGAGGAGGCGAGGGCGGCGCTCGGGACGACGACCGCCGCCCGCGAGCGGTTCCGAATGAGCCTGCTGCGGCGGTTCTACGAGGAGTACGGGCGGGTGCTCGGCGGCGCGGCGGTGCGCAACTTCGACGAGGTGGAGAACGCGCTCCGGGCGAGCGGCTATCTCGACTCGGTCCTGAAGGCAGCGTGGCCGGCAGTGGCTCCGGACAAGCTCGTTCGGTCGCTGTTTTCATCGTCGAAAACGCTAGCCGACGCCGCGGACGGAATCCTCGACGCGCGCGAACAGCGGCTCCTGCGCCGACGCGGCCCCGGGTGGAGCGACGGTGACGTGCCGCTCCTCGACGAGGCCCACGCGCTCGTCGGATCGCCGCCGCGCGCGTTCGGGCACGTGATCGTCGACGAGGCGCAGGACCTGACGCCGATGCAGCTGCGGATGATCGCGCGCCGGGCACGAGACGGGGCGCTGACGATTCTCGGCGACGTCGCGCAGGGAACGGGACCGGTCGCGTACCGCAGGTGGGAGGACGTCCTCCCACATCTTCCACACGGAGACGTCGCGGCCGTCGAGGAGCTCCGGCACGCCTATCGCGTCCCGCGCGAGATCATGGACGTCGCCCTTCCGCTGCTGGACGAGATCGCCCCCCACGTCGAGCCTCCGGTCGCCTACCGGACGGGCGCGGCGCCCCCGACGATCCGTCGCGTGGGCGAGGAGCACCTGCTCGCGGAGGCCTACCGCGAGGCCGCTCGGCTCGGGCGCGAGGCGGGCCTGCTCGCGCTGATCGTGCCGGACGAGCTGATCGAGGCAGCGGTGACCGGCGACCTCTACGACGGCGTGCCGGTCCTCACGCCCCGCCAGTCGAAGGGCCTCGAGTTCGACCATGTGATCGTGGTGGAGCCCGCGCTCGTGGCGGAGAAGGAGCAAGGGCTGCGCGAGCTGTACGTCGCGCTCACGCGGCCGACGAAGACGCTCGTCGTCGTCCACGCGCGCCCACTCCCGCGCGCGCTCGAGGTCGGTGCGCGATCATCGCGCGCGTGACCGACGACTTCCTCCGCCGCTACGCCGAGCTCGCGATCCGCGTCGGCGCAAACCTCGCGCCGGGGCAGGACCTCTATGTCACCGGCCCGGTCGAGCACGCGCCGCTGATGCGAGCCGTGGCCGAAGCGGGCTGGCGCGCCGGCGCCCGCAACGTCGAGCTCGTGTACGCGGACGACTACGAGGCGAGCCTGCGGGCGCGCCATGCCGCAGACGACGTGCTGGAGGAGTCGCCGCGGGCGCGCCTCGGCGTCGCCCGGTCGATGCTCGATTCCGACCCTGCGGAGGTCCTCGTCTGGGGCGACGCGACGCCCGAGATCTGGGAGGGCGTCGACGAGGCGCGCGCCGCGCGCGTGCGCCGCCCGCGCGAGCTCGTCGATCTGATCACGCGGCAGGTCAACGAGGGGCGGGTCGCGTGGACGATCATCGGCTGCCCGTCCGAGGGGTGGGCGCGGCGGATGTTCGGCGAGCCGGACGTCGCGCGGCTCGTGAGGGCAGTCGCAGCCGCTGTCCGCCTCGACGAGCCCGACCCGGTCGCGGCCTGGCAGCGGCACCTCGACAGGCTGGAGGAGCGCGCGCGGCTGCTCGACGAGCGGCGGTTCGACGCGATTCACTTCCGCGGCCCCGGAACCGACCTGACGGTGGGCCTGCTCGCCGACGCGCGCTGGAAAACCGCGCTCGCCGAGGCGCGGACCGGCCGGCGGCACGCGGTGAACCTCCCGACGGAGGAGGTGTTCACCACGCCCGATCTCCGCCGCACGAGCGGCCGCGCGACGAGCACGCGGCCGATGTCGGTCTACGGGGTGCTGCTGGAGCGCGTCGAGCTCGCGTTCACCGACGGCTGCGCAGAACTCGTCGGCGCGGATGCGGGCGCCGAGTTCGTCCGAGAGCAGCTCGCCGCGGACGAGGGCGCGCCGTTCCTCGGCGAGGTTGCGCTCGTCGACGGGACGACGCCGCTCGCGCGCAGCGGGCACCTCTTCTACGACATCCTCTACGACGAGAACATCGCCTCCCACATCGCCTACGGCCAGGGCTACACGAGGCCGGTGCCCGGCTCGGAGGCGCTTCCGCGCGACGAGCAGCGCGCCCGCGGGATCAACCAGAGCGACGTCCACATCGACCTTCCGATCGGCGGCGCCGACGTCGAGGTCGCCGGCCTCGACGCATCCGGCCGCGCGACGCGGATCCTCGACGGCGACGACTGGGTGCTGGACTAGCCGGCGCGACGAGTCGCGGACGAGGGCCGGGTAAGCAGGGCCGTGGCGCGGAGCCGCGATCTCGCTCCCGAGCAGCCTCCTCGCAGCCGCGACGACGACCGGGCGGGTCACTCTACGCCAGCGGGCGAGCGTGTTCCACGGCGCAGGAGCTGGCTGCCCGCGACGACCGCGGCGGCCGCGACCGCGGCGAGGAGGAGCAGCGTGCCCACGCTCGTCGGCAGGCCTGCGCGCGACCAGAGCGTCTTCGGCCACACGTCGAGCCGGAGCGTGTTCGCGATCGCCCATGTGATCTCGTCGAAGGCCGCGACCGCGAGCGAGACGGCGGCGAGCGCCGCGGTCGGCCACCGCCAGCGCGAGAACGACGGCGGCAGGCCGAGCGCGAGGAACGGCAGCGCAGGCGCGACGAACCGCGGCCCCGGCGACGTGCCGCCGTTCGGGAGGAAGTAACCCATCGTGTACACGGCGAACGCGGCCACGATCGCCCCCGCCACGACCGCCTCGGCGTGGTGCCGGCGCGCCAGCAGCACGAGGCCCGCTACCGCGGCGACGACCACCGGCGACACGAGCAGCAGGCCGTGGCCGTCCAGGAGGACGAACCACGCGCCGCGCGGCGTCGGCGCGCCGATCCCGAACAGGCCGCTGCGCTGCTGCTCGGTGAATGCGTTCGCGACGTACGCGTACGAGAGCCGAAAGGGCGACCCGAACGCGAGCTGGTCGTACGCGCCGAGGACAATGGCCGGCGGGACCGCGCCGGCCGCGACGGCGCCGAGCGCGCCGACGCCGGCGCGCCGGGCGGCGTAGGCGGCGAGGAGCAGCGCGGCGAGCGCGGCCGGGTACTCGAACAGCACTGCGAGCCCCGCCAGGAGACCGACCGCCGCCCATGCCCGCGCCGACGTGGCGCGGGTGGCGACGAGGAAGGCGCCGAAGAGGAGGAGCGCCGCCGGCAGATGCCCGAACGTCGTCGGCGCGAGCGAGCCGAGCATCGTCCCGAGCCCGAACGTCACGGCGGTCGCCGCGCCGGTCCGCGGCGCAAGCCCCTCCGCGACGCGGCCGACGAGGAAGACGAGCGCGAGAAACGGGATCCCGCCTGACCAGAGCCGGATCAGCCACAGATGCGTCTCGCGCAGCCAGACGGGGAAATGCCGGTCGGCGCCGCGGGCGCGGTCGACCAGGCGCAGCGCCGCGACCGGCGGCAAGACCGCGAGCGACACTCCCGGCGCCTTGTCCGTGTACCAGTGGCCGCGGTAGTACGACCGGTCGGCGGTCAGGTGCCGGTAAGGGTCGATGTCGACCTCGCCGCGGAGGAGAATCGAGTTCGTGAGCGCGAGCCGGCTCGCGTCCTGCGTGTTGGGCGGGTTGACGATCGGCAGCGCCGCGAGCGCGACGAGGGCAAGCACGAGCCACTCATGCGGATAGCGGCGAAGCCTCATCGCGTGGACTTCAGGCCACCCACTGGTACGTCACCCACTGCACGATCGCGACGCCGAGCAGGAGCGCGCTCGCCGAGAGGATCGCCGCATGCGCGCGCGGCCGCTCGCCTAACTCGGCGAGGACAAGGAAGAACGGGAAGATCACGAGCCCGAAGCGCGGCAGCGAGAGAAGCGGGAACTTGTCGGCGGGATACGCGAGCGGGACTGCGAGCGAGACGAGCGCGAACACGCCGTACGCGGGGCCGAACCGCCGCCACACGAGCGGGAGCAGCGCCAGGAAGAGCGCGAGGAACGCGAGCGACTCGGCGTTCACGGCGAGCGCGTGCCGGTAGGTGAAGTCGACCGGATGGTTCCCGAGCGCGCGGACTCCGTCCCAGATCCCGCCGAGCGGCCCCGCACGCGACAGGTGCCGCTCCCACTCGCCCTGGGCACCGACGAACGCCCACGCATCGTCGCGCTGCCGCGCGAGCACGAGCGGAAAACGCGGCAAAGAGCACCGGCGCGAGCAGGAGCCACGCCAGGCGCCGCCGCTCGGGCCAGGCGAGGACGGCGAGGCCGGCCACGACGGCGATCCCGGTCGAGCGCGTCAGCAGCGCGAGCCCGGCCGCGATCGCCGCGGCCGGCCAGTTGCCGCGCTCCGCGAGCAGAAACGCCGCCAGCGCGAGCGCGAGGTAGAGGGACTCCGAGTAGACCGCCTGCAGGAAGAGCGCCGTCGGGAAGACGGCGAGGTACAGCACGGCGCGCCACGCCGCGACGCGCCCGAGCCGCGGCAACGCGAGCCGCCACAGCAGCTCGAACGCTACGAGGCAGGCGGCGAGCGAGATGACGAGCCCCGCGAGGGCGTAGCGACCGCCGAGCACACGGCCGAGGGCGCCGACGAGCCCGGGGTAGAGCGGGAAGAACGCCGGCGCTCCCTCCGCCGAGGCATAGCCGTGGTGCGCGACGAGCACGAACCAGCCGGAGTCCCAGCGCACCCAGAGGTCCGTTCCGAGGGCGCTGCGGCGGGCGGCGGGGAACCACGCGGCGGCGAGCAGGGCCGCGAGCCAGATCGCGACGCGCGACCAGACGAAGATCTCCGTCGCCGGCGACACCGCCGCCGCGAGACGCCTCACCCGCGCCTTCGCCGCTCCGTCGACGCGCTGCGACCGTAACAGCACCTGCCTCGCGTAGCCTCCGGCGTCGTGCGGCAGGTCACGTTGGCAGAGGCGCGGCGCATCGCGGTCCGCGCGCAGCTCCTCGACGGCTCGGCGCGCGGTGTCCTCGACACCGTGCGACGGCTCGGCTTCCTCCAGCTCGACCCGATCGCGACGGTCGCGACGCCGCAGCGGCTCGTGCTCTGGAGCCGCCTCGGCCCGTTCGACGCGGCGGAGCTCGACCGGCTGCTGTGGGACGAGCGGAAGCTGTTCGAGTGGAACGCCTTCGTCTGGCCGATCGAGACGCTGCCGCTCCTCCGGGCCCGCATGCGCCGGAACGCGCGCTCCGACCGGACCGTCGCCGACCGGTGGATCCGCGACTTCCTGGGCCGGAACGGGAGCTTCCGCCGCTACGTCCTGCGCGAGCTCGAGCGGCGCGGCCCGCTGCTGTCCCGCGATCTGGAGGACCGGTCGGTCGACGCACGCAGCGACCACCGCTGGTACGGCAGCCGGCGCGTCGCGATCATGCTCGACATCCTCCACCTGCGCGGACAGGTCGCCGTGGCCGGGCGGCAGGGCGGGCAGCGGCTGTGGGATCTCGCCGAGCGCCGGTATCCACAGACGGAGGCCGTGCCGCTGCGCGAGGCCGAGCGCCTGCTCGCGGAGCAGCGCTTCCGCACGCAGGGCGTGCGGATCGAGAACGGGACGTGGCACGCGCACCCGGAGGCGAGTGACGGTCCGGTTCCCGACCGCGTCACGCTCCTCTCGCCGTTCGACCGCCTCGTGCACGACCGCGCGCGCGCCGAGGCGCTGTGGGACTTCCGCTACCGGCTCGAGATGTACGTCCCCGCCGCGAAGCGCGAGTACGGCTACTACGTCCTGCCGATCCTTGTCGGCGACCGGCTCGTGGGCCGCGTCGAGCCGCGCTTCGACCGCAAGACGAAGACGCTCGAGGTGCTCGGCGCCTGGGACGACACGTCTCGCCTCGACGAGGCGCTGGAGAGCCTCGCGGTCTTCCTCGGCGCTACCGAAGTTCGAGCAGCAGGAGGTCGACCTCCTCGCCCAGCCGCTCGTCGAACCGCGTCTCGGACTGCGTGATCGCGAAGCCGCAGCGTTGCCGCCGCGTCGCGCTGCTGCTCGTACAAGACCTCCAGGTCTTCCGGTTCGACGCCTCGCAGAAGCACCTCCACGCGAATCAATAGACCGTGGCGGCGGCCGACACCGCGTCATCCGATCGAGACGAACCGCCGCCCGCGACGGCCCAGTAGCTTCCGCATCGTTCGGGCGGAGACTCACGACGAGCTCGCCGGGCCACGACTCGATGGGGAGCAGCGCCCATACGCCGGTCTCGGCGCCCGCAGACGCCGCCGGGGGCGCGCGCGGCGTCGCGAAGAAGCTCGTCTCGGCCGGCGGGGGCGCTGTCCGGCAGTTCTTCGCGGACGGGTGCCCGCAGCAGGCCGCCGCGATCGCCTACCGCGTCCTGTTCTCGACCGCTCCGCTCGCGATCGTGCTCGTCTCGATCTTCGGCCTCGTGCTCCAGGACGACAGCGTTCGCCGCGACGTCGTCCGCACGATCGTCGACGCGCTTCCCGTCACCGCAGCAGGGAGGAAGGACGTCGAGGACGCGATCACCGCGATCGCGACGCCCGCGAGCGCCGCCGGCCTCGTCAGCCTGCTGCTGTTCGCGTGGGCCTCCACGGGGATGATGACGGCGATCCGGCGCGGCCTCGAGTGCGCGATGGGCGTCACGGAGTCGCGGCCGCTCGCCCGCGGGAAGCTCGTCGACGTCGTGCTGGTGGTCGGCGCCGCGGTGCTCACGCTCGTGACGGTCGCGATCGCCCTCCTCGGCAGTCTCCTGCGGCCGGACTCGGGCCTGACGGATGTGCTCCTGCACGCCGCGTTCTTCGTCGTCTCGGTGGTGGTCGTACTGCTGCTGTACCGCTTCGTCCCGGCGCGCGGCCTGCGGATTCGCGACGGTGTCGTCGGGGCGGTCATGACAGCGGTCCTCCTCCAGCTGATCTCTCTCGCGTCCGGCTTGATCTACGCGAAGACGACCAAGCTCTCGGTCGTCTACGGTTCGCTGACGACGGGGCTCGTGTTCCTCTACTCGGTGTACCTGTGCGCGTCGGCGCTGCTCGTCGGGGCCGAGATGGCCGCCGCGTGGTCGCGGCCGGTGACCCAGAGCAACGACCCGGTGCGCACGCAACTTCGCCGAGCCGTCGTCGGAGTCTTCGTCAGGCCGAAGCCTCCCCCGGCGCCGGACGGCTGAGCGAACGCGCCCGCCTCGCGAGGATCATCCGCTTCGGATGACCGCCGGGCGTCGGGTCGCCACGACGCTCGATCGTATGCCCGCAACCGAAGCCGGCGTCGGCTCGCCGCCACGCGAGCCGCCTTTCTCCGAGACGTTCGGGCGCGAGCTGCGAACGCCGGCGGCCGCGGGAGTCGCGGGGCTCGTCTTCGCCGGCCTCTTCGTCCTCTCACTCGCGCTGCTCTACCGGCAGCCTGCGGGCGGAAGCACCGCGAGCGAGATCTCGGCGTGGTACCTGAGGAACGACTCCAAGACGCTGGGCCTCGTCGGCCTCTACCTCGTCCCGTTCGCGGGCATCGCGTTCCTCTGGTTCGTGGCCGCGATCCGCAGCCGGATCGGGGGATACGAGGACAAGTTCTTCGCGACCGTCTTCCTGGGCAGCGGGATCCTGTTCGTCGGGATGCTGTACGCCGCCGCCGCCACGGCCGGCGCTCCGCTCGCAGCCGTCAAATTCCAGGGCTCGCCGCCTCCGAGCGCCGATGTCTTCGTGTTCGCCCGCGGCCTCGGCTACACGTTCCTGTACGTCTACGCGATCCGCGCAGCGGCCGTGTTCATGATCGTCTCCTCGACGATCGGCCTGCGGACGGGAACGCTGCCGCGCTGGCTCGTGTTCGCCGGGTACGCCGTCGCGCTCGTGCTCCTGTTCAGCGTCTCCTACTTCCGTGCGACGATCTTCGTGTTCCCGGCGTGGGTGACGACGGTGAGCGTTGTGCTGCTCGTGCTGGCGCGGCGCGAGAAGACCGAGCAGGCGAGCCCCTTCCCGCCCTGAGGACGCCGCCCGTCGCGGAGTTCTGTTACGCCGCGGTGCGGGAGTCGACGCGCCGCGCCGCGTAGGCGAACGGGTGGTAGAAGGCGTCGATCGCGCTCCCGTTGTCGACGACGAACTCGAAGTTGTCGCCGGTCGCCGGGTCGTCCACGGACACCGACACGAGGTCGGTCTCCTGCGCCCACAGCAACTCGACGTGCAGCGTACCGCTCTCCCTGGTCGCCAGCTCGATCATCGGCGCCGTCGCTCTGTCGTCGCGAACCCCATCTCCGCATCGTCGCGCATCGGCGGCCGGGTTCATCGTCCAGGCCGGGTGATGAGCCGGGAGCGGGAGCTACGACTTCGTGTGCCGGCGCACCTTGTGCTCCGGGAGGTCGCCGACCTCGTCCTTCGACAGCCCGATCGTGACGGCGTCGGGATCGATGCTGGTGACGAGGTTGATCGGGATCGTGACCTCGCGCCGGCCCCAGAGGTGGCCCCGCTCCAGCACGAAGTGCGTGATGTGGTCGCCGTCGACGAGGAAGCCGTCGACCTCGCCGAGGTGATGACCGTCGGCGCTGGTGACGCTGCTCGCGCGTCGAATCTCGACCTCGCCCTTCGGGATGCGGTCGTAGACGACGCCGACCTGCTCCTCGTAGCCGCCGGCGAGACCTCCCCCCAGGCCGCCGTCGTAATACGGCAGGGCGAGGACCTCCTTGATCCCGACGTCCCACTCGGGGTCGCTGACGGGCGCCTCGCCGACGCGCAGGTACGCGAAGTCCTGGGCGTTCGGGAGCTGCCGCACCTCCTCCGCGCTGCACCGAAGCGAGATCTCACCCCCGTCGTCGCCCGAGACCGCCTGCTCGATCGGGACGAGATGGAGCCCCTCGTCGGCGCGGTGGTGCGGCTTGACCACGAGATGCGTCACGCGCTTCTCGATCGGGTCGACGATCACGTCGGCGAGCTCTCCGACCACCTCGCGATCGGCGGATCGAACCTGCTTTCCCAGCTCCAGCCGCATGCCGACGGCATCGTCCGGGCGACGCCTCCGCGCGACATCGTCCCGAGAGGATGAAAGGCGGAGGCTCCGCGGGTCCGACCCACGTCCTAGGGCTGGCCGGCCGCCTCGTTGATCTTCGGCGCCGGGCTCCGGCGCCAGGTGAAGGCGGATATGAGACCGAGTACCAGCGTCGGCACCACGGTCAGGAAGCGATACACGAGCACCGCGGCGACGACACCGGCGTTGTCCCCGCCGAAGCCGACGAGCGCGGCGGTGAGCCCGAGCTCCACCACGCCGAGGCCTCCGGGCGTGATCGGGATCGACGTCAGGATGCGGACGAGCGCCCAGGCAGCGAATGCCTCGACCAGCGAGACCTGCGACGCCGGCACCTCGAGGGCGCGCAGCGAGACGACCAGGACCGCGAACACGGTCATGCTCCCGAGGAGCGAGACGAGCGTCAGCGCCGGCCACCTCCGCGCGACGAAGCCGGCGACATTGGCCCGGAACCGCTCGAAGTTGGCACCCGACCAGGCGACCGGGCCGCGCCGGACCTTGCCGAGCGTCCAGTTGGAGAAGCGCGCCGCGACGTCGCCGATGTCGTCGGCGAGCCGACTGCTGACCAGCACGAGCACGAACCCGGTGATCACGACGCCGAGAACGGCGACGCCGACGAAGGCGACCGTCGCCAGCGCCGCGGTCTGCGCGCCCGTGATCGTGAGCAGGAACACGGCGACGATCGGGTACGCGAGGTTGAGGAGCTGGTTCCAAAGGCTCGTCAGCGTGACCGCGCGGACGACGTCCCGGCTGGAGAAGCCCCAGCGACGGGTCATGCTGTACGCGCCGGCGGCGCCGACGGCCGCCCCGCCCGGGACGACGATCGCGAGAGCCGCCGACGCCTGCGTCATCTGAATCGCACGGATGAAACGGAGGCCCGGCAGCGCGACCTGCCACGGCGGCGCGAAGGTGGCGATGTTGAGCGCGGTCACGCCGAGGAGCGCGAGCACCCAGGGCCACGAGAGCTGCGAGACGACGTCCCAGACCTCGGCGTAGCCCGCGATCGTCGGCAGGAGATACGCAAAGGTCGCGACGATGATGCCGAGGCTGACCGCTCCGAGGCCGCCGCGGACGAGCAGCCGCCTGCGCCGCGGAGAGCTGCTCAGCTGTTCCCCAGCGACTGGCACGCGTCCGAGTCGGCGAACGCCTGCTTCCACTCGTCGGCGGCGTCGATGGACTCGAGCGTGGCGAGCGTCGCTGAGATGTCGCTCGACATCGTCAGCAGCGCGGCGCTGGTCGTGTTGATCGCCTTGAGGACGTCAGTCGGGCTCGAGACGTCCTGCGTCGCGGACGTGATCTGGTCTGCCGACGCCTCGAGCTCGTCACGGAGCTCGTCGACGGTGTCCTCCGCGTCCGACGCGGCCGCCTTCGGCGGGTCGCCGAGCTCGTTCACGTCGTCGGCGAGCTGCTGGTTCGCGTCCGAGACGTCGTCCGCCGCCTGCTCGATGCTGTCCTTCGAGAGCGCATCGACGTCCTTCAGCGTCGCGCCGACCGACTCGAGGCTGCTCTTCCACGTCGTCAGGGCGCCACACAAGCCGTCGACCCAGTCGGCCGAGGCCGAGGCGTCGCTGTCGTCGCTCGAGCCGCAGCCGGCCACCAGGAGCGCCAGGACGGCGATCGCGGCGGCGATCGCCGCCTTGCTCGATCTCACCCGGACGGCCACCGTCAGCAGCGCCCGCCCTACGTCCCGGGCGCCGGTAGTCCCGGCGGGAACTCGCGCTCCGTCTGGCGCCGCAGGATCTCGGTTCCGACGAACGCCAGCGCGAACACCCCGAGCAACGGGAGCACGCGCTGGGCGTCGGTCGGGCCGCTCAGAAGCAGGACGAGCAGCAGGACCGCGACGATGCCGTAGACGAGAACGGGGCGCTCGCGCATCGTCGGCGCCGCGTAGCGGCGCAGCGCGGTCGCGGGGCGCGACGGACCTGCGATCCAGGCCGCGAAGATCGTCAGCGCGCCGTAGATGACGACGTTGATGCCGACGTTGCGCAGCAGCTCCGTCCCGATCACCCACGCGTGGCTGACAGGACGCGTCGCGTCCGGGTTGCCCGCCAGCGCGTCGACGATGTAGTTCCCGGCCAGGCGGCGGACGACGAGCACGATCAGGCCGACGACGAGCAGGCTCGCCCCGGCCCCCATGAGGACGGTCCGCCGGCGTCCGCGGGCGAGGTAGACAGCGAGGGCGAACAGGCCGAGCACGAGAAAGACGAGGAGGTAGCTGACGACGCGGATGACCTTGACGCTCCTGCGCGCGACATCGAGCTCGTTGCCCTTCATGACGACGATCTGGCCAGCGTCCGGCGGGAGCCTCTCCAGGACGCGCCCGCCGAGGCCGGTCTCCGCCACGAGCTGCTCGAGCAGCGGGCGCAGGTTGAGCACGACGTTGCCGTCCGTCGATTCGAGGACCCCCCGCTTGCCGTCGACGACGGCGATGAGGAGCTCGTGCGCCCGCCGGTTCGCGTTCTCCCAGAGCGCCTGGACCTTCGGCCGGCCGAGGAGCTGGTCCGTCGTTCGGACGAGAGCGGGCTCCAGCGCGGCGGCGAGTGGAGGCCCGAGCGGCTTCGCCGCCGGAGGCAGCCGCTCCTGGAGCGCCTGACCCACGTCGACGTTCTCGTAGAGCTGGTTCACCAGGTAGACCGAGATCGCGCTTCTGATCTCGGGGTCCGCGAGGAGCTCCGAGCTGGCGTTCGTCCAGTTGTCGGTGTTCAGCGCCTGGCGCTTCACCCAGACGTTCAACGACGCGACGAGCCCGATCAGCGCCGCAATCACGATCAGCAGCCACGGCACCCAGCGGTGCCACCCGTGCGCAACTGCGTCTGCCGACGACCGTACCTCCGCCGGCGGCGCTATCGCCTGCTCGATCGCCATCAATGACCTCCCGGCAGCTCGAAGAATCCGTTTCGGCCGTTCCGACTCTGCGCCGCGGCCGAAGCGGGCGCGTCATCCCCGCGGGGTGATCCGCGCGACGGGGCGGCTCAGGAGCGAGCCGCGTCGGCGGTCGGCGCGTCCGCCGCGCTCTCGGCCGTTATCCCCTGCCGCGCGGCCCACAGGGCGGCCTGCGTCCGCGAGCTGAGGCCGAGCTTCGAAAGGATGCTCGAGACGTGCGACCGGACCGTCCGCTCGCCGATCTCGAGCGCGGCGGCGATGCGCTTGTTCGGCTCACCCGCCGCGACCAGGCGGAGCACGTCGAGCTCACGCGCGGTGAGATGGAGGCGCGCGTCTTCGGCCGGCGCGTGCAGCGACGCGATCAGCCGTGCCGCAACGGCTGGGTCGAGTTGCACCTCCCCCCGGTGCGCCGCCCTGACGGCGACCGCCACCTCGTCCGCGTCCGCGTCCTTGAGCAGGTAGCCCGAGGCACCCGCCTTCAGCGCCGCGTGCACCCGCTCGTCGTCGCCGAACGACGTCAAGGCGACGACCTCGACGTCGTCGTAGAGCGAGCGGATCCGCCGCGTCGACTCGATTCCGTCCATCGGCTCCATGTGCATGTCCATCACGACCACCTGAGGCCGGCGGCCCTCGCGGTCGAGTTTCGCGAGCAGGTCGAGGGCCTCCTGGCCGCCGCCGGCGTCGGCGACGACCTCGAGATCCGGCTCGCCGTCGAGGAACGAGAAGAGGCCCCGCCGGACGACCTCGTGGTCGTCGACGACCAGGACGCGGATGGGGCCGTCTTCCTCAGCCGACATGCGCTCGTTCCTGCTCCGCCGCCGGGATCTCGACACGGATCAGGGTGCCGTGGCCCGCTCTGCTCGAGATCTCCAGGTCGGCGTCGATCTCCCTCGCCCGGCTCCGCATCGACTCGAGCCCGAGCCGGCCGGGGTACCCGACGGTCGCGTCGAACCCGCACCCGTCGTCGCCGATCTCCATGATCACGCGACGATCGCGCGCCTCGAGGCGGACGAAGGCGGCCGACGCCCCCGAGTGCTTGACGACGTTCGCGAGCGCCTCGCGCCCGATCGTGAACAGCTGGGTCTGGCTCTCGATCGTCAGCGGCAGCGGCTCGTCCGGCCCCTCGATCTCGACCTCGAGCGCGGATCCGGCCGTCAGGGTCGGGACCGCGCGGGCGAAGGCGGAGACGAGGCCGGCGCCCACGTCGTGCGCGCCCCACTCGAAGATGAAGCTGCGCATCTCCCGCTGCGCGCGTCTCGTGAGCTCGCCGATCGTCCGCAGGCTCTCCCTCAGCTCGGGGGCTGCCGCGTTCGGATCGCCGTCCAGCGCCCTCTCGGCGATCCGCGTGTGGAGCAGGCTCGAGAACAGCGCCTGCGAGACGGAGTCGTGCAGGTCGCGCGCGATCCGGCGGCGGTCCTCGAGCGCACGGTCGCCCTCGCGGCGCCGGGCCGTGACCAGCTCGGCGGCCGTACGCTGGCGTTCGCTCACCGCGGCGCTGAGGAAGAGCGCGGTCAGGGCTCCGATGAGGATGTACAGCTGCGTGGTCAGCGTGCGGTCGTCGATCGGCTGCCGGAAGAACGCTCCGCGCTGGTGCGCGGTGATGCCGATCGTCACGCCCGCGTTGATGAGCGTCGCGAGGGTCACGCCCGGCGGCCCGAAGCGGAAGGCGGCCCAGATCAATGCCGGGAAGATCAGGTACGTGAGCGGCTCGCTGCTCGTCACCGCCACCACGACGAGCGCGATCACGGTTGCGATCAGGAGCCCGCCCTCGACCGTCCACATCCGCCGGAAGGCCGCGCGCGCGTTGCCGAGCCACGTGAGCACGAACGGGAGCACCACCAGCGCGCCGGACGTATCGCCGAGCCACCAGGTCCGCCAGAAGGTTGGGGCCTCGTCGAGCGTGATCACGTCGCCGGCGAGCATCGAGAGCGTGCCGACCGTGGCGCTGATCGCCGTCGCCGCGCCGACGGCGACCGCCATGCCGACGACCTGCGAGCCCCGATCGAGCGGCGCGCGGGGGCCGATGAGCCGGCGGAGGAGCCACGCGCCGACGACGACCTCGGCCATGTTCCCGAGCTGCTGGCCGGCGAGGCTGCCGACCGGGAGGCCCGCGTCGCCGGCGAGGAGCTGGCCGTTGACGATCAGCTCGCCGATGAAGATCCCCGGCCAGAGCCGCAGCCCGCCCAGGTAGAGCGCCGCGATCCCGAGGCCGACGGGCGGCCAGACCGCGGAGACGGAGGCCGTGTAACGGAGGCTCTGGCCGAGCCTGGCCGCGCCGACGTACACCGCCGCGAGCGCGAGGACGGCGGCAGCTCGCCTCAGCGAGAAGCCCGCGAGTCGCGCTGCGGCAGCCGAGCGAACCGAACGACGAGCGAGAGAGACGTGCGTGTCGGTCAAGGACGAGAGAAAGAGCGGCTTGTCGACGTAAAGTCGAAGTTCTCCTAACGTTAAGGTCGTGACCTCCTGAACGCAATGGAGGCCTCGGCCAAATGACGCGGCCGGACTCGTACAGATGCCGTTTGCCGGATCAGCACGTCCTCCGTTGCGGCAGGCGGTGCCGCCACGTCATCCTGTCGGCATGCGCACACCACTCCGGACCGTGTGCCGGCCCCATGCGCTCGGCCCGTGACGCTCCGCGTCGTCCTCGGCGAGGACAACTACCTCGCGAGCGAGGGGATCGCGCGCGTGATCGAGCGCGCGGCCGGGCTCGAGCTCGTCGCGACCCGGGGCGACCTCCAGGCGCTGCTCGACGTGATCGGCGAGGAGCGGCCGGACGTCGTCCTCACCGACATCCGGATGCCGCCGACGAACACGGACGAGGGCATCGTGCTCGCGAACGAGCTGCGCGTCTCCGCACCGGACGTCGGCGTCGTCGTCCTCAGCCAGCACAACGAGCCGGTCTACGCCGCCGCGCTGTTCGAGCCGGGCTCGGAACGGCGCGCGTACCTGCTCAAGGATCGCGTCCGGGACGCCGGCGAGCTCGGGCGCGCGGTTCGCGCCGTCGCCGAAGGCGGATCGGTCGTCGACCCCGCGGTCGTCGAGACGCTCCTCCGGGCGTACCGTGGCCGCGAGCAGTCTCACCTGGACGCGCTGACCCCGCGCGAGCTCGAGATCCTGGCGCTGATCGCCGAGGGGCGCAGCAACGCCGCGATCGCACGGGCGCTCGTCCTGACGAAGCGTGCGGTCGAGCGCCACATCAACGGGGTCTTCATGAAGCTCGACCTCGGCGACGCCGAGAACGTCAGCCGCCGCGTGAAGGCCGCGCTGATCTACCTCGCGAACGCACGCGGCTGATACCGCCGCGATATGCATGCACGCACGCGTGCGCAGCGCGCCCGAGCGGATGATCATGTGGCGAGACGCGGCCGGTCGTCCGAGGAGGGAGAACCGATGCACCTACACGGTCGGACAACGCACGCGGCCTCAGTGCTCGTCGTCGACGACGAGGCCTCGTTTCGCGGCGCGCTCCGCCTGATCGTCGGAGCGTCGTCGATGCTGATGCTGATCGGCGAGGCGACATCGGGCGAAGCCGCGGTCGCGCTCGTACGTGCGCTGGAGCCGGATCTCGTCGTGATGGACGTGCACATGCCGCTGCTCGGCGGCATCGCCGCGACGCGCACGATCAAGGAGCTCAGGCCGAACACGCTCGTCTGCCTCGTCTCCGCGTCGCGCCCCCACGAACTGCCGGAGGAAGCCGCGAGGAGCGGAGCCGACGCGATCGCCTGGAAGGGCGACCTCCGCGCGGAGCTCCTCGAGGAGCTCTGGGCGCAACACGGGGCAGACGCGACACCCGGACGCGCATCGGCCGAAGAGCCAGTATCGAACGTGCGCTGACCGACGCCGCGCGTGCGTGCGGGCATGCCGTTCCGCAGCTCGGAATCGGCATGCGCGCACGGTTGCCGACGACGCTCGAGCGCGAGATAGTGACGCTGCATCTGCGGTCGCAACGCGTCGTCCGGAGGGCGGCGAACGGGGTCAGGAAGGCTCGGGTGGCGATCGACGATCTGGAGTTCCGCGCGCAGAGCTCACGAACGTTCCGGAAGGCCACTGACGGGAGGGAACGGCGGTGACCACGGCACAACTGGAGTCGGCGGGTGGGCCGAGCCTCGACGTGATCGAGGCGAAGATCAGACCGCCGGCGCTCCGCCCGGGCGTCGTTCCACGGCCGCTGGTCGGCCGGCTTCGCCGCGACACGGCCGCGGTGGTGACGATCATCGCCCCACCCGGGTACGGGAAGACGACGCTCCTCGCGCAGTGGGCGGCCGCGGAGACACGTCCCGTCGCGTGGTTGTCGATCGACGCCCGCGACAACGACCCGCTTGTCCTCGTCCGTGACCTCGTGGCGGCCGTCGACCGCGTCCAGCCGCTCGATCGCCGGCTGCTCGCGGCGCTCGGCGCGGGTCGCGAGAAGCGGGCGGGGACGCTGGTGGCGCGAGCGGCCGAGGCGCTCGCGTCGTGCCGCAAGCCGTTCGTGCTCGCGCTCGACGACGTGGATCGCCTGCACGCGCCGGAGGCGCGCCGCGCGCTCTCGATCCTCGTTGCGAGGTTGCCGCGCGGGTCGACGCGCGCGCTCGCCGCGCGGACGCCGCCCAGGCTCGCACTCGGGGCCCTCCGTTCCTCCGGCGGGCTGCGCGAGCTCGGCGGCGACGAGCTCGCGCTCACGCGCAGAGAGGCGCAGCTCCTCCTCCAGGGCGCGAACGGGGAGCTCTCGGACCAACAGACGGCGGACACGATCGACCTCTGCGAGGGCTGGCCCGCCGCGCTCTACCTCGCATCCCTGTCGGGCGCGAACACGACGGCTGAGGGTCCGGCGGGCAGCTTCGGCGGGAGCGACCGCTTCCTCGCCGAGTACGTCGAGTCGGAGTACCTCTCGCAGTTGCGCCCGCCGGACGTGCGGTTCCTCCGGCGCGCGTCGATCCTCGACGAGCTGACGGGCTCGCTCTGCGATGGCGTCCTGCAGACCGATGATTCTCAATCCCGGCTCGACAGGCTCGCACAGGCTGACCTCGTCGTCGCGCCGCTCGCCGACCGCGTCGGTTGGTATCGCTTCCACGCCCTCTTTCGCCAGTTCTTCCTGCACGAGCTGCTGAACGACGAACCGCAGGCCGTTCCGGCGCTGCACCGGCGCGCCGCCGACTGGTACGAGCGCGTCGGCGATCGCGACGCGGCGCTGGAGCACGCGGAGGCGGGGGGAGACGCCGACCGCGTCGCCCAGCTGCTGACCGCGACGACGCTTCGGTCCGCAGGTCAGGGCCCGACGCGGAACGTCGAGCAACGGCTCGAGTGGTTCAGCGAGACCTCGCAGCTCGAGCGCTACCCGGCCGTCGCGTTGCAGGGCAGCTGGATTCACGCGTTCCGAGGGCGTGCGGGCGAGGCGGAGCGCTGGCTCCAGATCGCCGAGCGCGGCGCCCGCCGCAAGAACCGCGACGCGGCATCGATACGCGCGGGAGTGTCCGTCGTCCGGGCGGCGCTGTGCCGGCACGGCGCGCGGCGCATGGTCGCGGACGCCGGCGCCGCGCTCGCGAACGTGCCGCGTGGCGGCAAGTGGTACCCGAAGGCGCTGCACATGCGCGGGTGGGCCGCGCTGCTCGTCGGCGCGGAGGACGAGGCCGACGCGTTGCTCGCCGAGGCCGCGCGTGTCGCAGCCCTGTACGGCTGCGCCGAGACACAGATGATCGCCACGAGCCAGCGCTCGGTGATCGCGCGAGGGCGACAGGACCGCGACGCGGCGGCCGCGCTCTCGCTCGAGGCGTCGGAGCTGCTGTTGCGCTCAGAGCTGAAGGCTTACCCGACGGCCGCGGCGGCGTTCGCCGCCGCGGCGCAGACCGCGCTCCGCCAGGGGCGCTGGGCGGACGCGAGGCAGCTCGTCGAGGTCGCCGAGCCTCTCCGCGCGTCGGTGAACGAGGCGGTGCCGTGGCTGGCCCTCGCGATCCGCCTGGAGCTCGGCCAGTGCTACGTGACACTTCGCGACGGCGATCGTGCCCGGGTGGTCGCCGACGAGATCGACGCGATCGTCGGTGCGCAACCGCGGCTCGGCGTGCTCGTCGAGCGGGCCCGACATCTCCGTCGCGACGTCGACGCCATGGTCGAGCCGCCGCGCGGCTCGCGGGCGAGGCTGACCCCGGCCGAGCTGAGGCTGCTCCCGCTCCTGGCGACGCATCTCTCCTTCCGCGAAATCGCGGAGCAGCTCGAGATCTCCCGTAATACGGTCAAGACGCAGGCGATCTCGATCTACCGCAAGCTCGGCGTCAACGGTCGCAGCGAGGCGATCAGGATCAGCGAAGCCGACCGGACGAAGGCGGCGGTGTAGGCGTGGCCGACCTGCGTCGGCAGCGGGCGAGCACGGCGCCAACGCACCGGGAGCAACCCGGCACACTCCCGCAGTCGCCGTTCGGGGCGATCCTCGAGTCGAAGATCGAGGTCCCTCGCCCGCGGTCGGGCCTCGTATCTCGAACCGCTCTCATCAACCGCCTGCGAGCGGAGACGTTCTGCCCGATCGTCACGGTCACGGCGCCGGCCGGCTACGGGAAGACGACGCTGCTGGCGCAGTGGGCGGCGCGCGACCCTCGGCCCTTCGCCTGGGTCTCGATCGACGAGCGCGACAACGACCCGATCGTCTTGCTCCGGCACGTCGCGGCAGCCCTCCACGAGATCGAGCCCCTTTCGCCGCACGTGCTCGAGGCGTTCGCGGCGCCGGGGGCGTCGATGTGGACGTACGCCCTCCCGCGCCTCGCGCGCTCGCTCG
>DATHAE010000038.1:0-4506 GCA_035296805.1 Gaiellaceae bacterium
GATCGCGTCGATCACGTTCGTCGCGCTGCGCTCCTGGAAGCCGTCGAGCTCGAGCAGCTGCTCCTTCGTCAGGCCGTACAGGTCGGGCAGCGACCGCACGAGGCCGAGATCCCACAGCCGCCGCACCAGCTGCTCGCCGACACCCTCGATGTCGGCCGCCGCCATCACCCAGTTGTTGAGCGATTCCAGCCCGCGCGACGGGCACGCGCGGTTGGGGCAACGGTGCATCGCCTCGCCCTCCGGCTTGACGATCTCGGCGTCGCAGAGCGGGCACCGCGCCGGCATCCGGAACGGCTTCGTCCCCTTCGCGTGCGGGAGCACGGGCCCGACGACCTGCGGGATGACGTCGCCGGCGCGCTGCACGATCACGGCGTCGCCCTGGCGGATGTCCTTGCGGTTGATGTCCTCCTCGTTGTGCAGCGTCGCGGTGGAGACGGTGACGCCGCCGACTTCGACCGGCTCGAGCTGCGCCCACGGGTTGAGCGCGCCGGTGCGGCCGACGCGGATGTGGATGCCGAGCAGCTTCGTCTGCGCGGTCATCGGCGCCCACTTGTAGGCGCGCGCCCAGCGCGGCCGGTCGTGCAACGAGCCGACGTCGCGCTGCTGCTCGAGCGAGTCGACCTTGATCACGATCCCGTCGATCTCGTAGTCGAGCTCGATCCGCCTCCGCTCCCAGTCGGCGCAGCGGCGCGCGACCTCCTCGATCGTCTCGAGCCGCTCGGCGTGCGGGTTCGTCCGGAAGCCGCGCTCGCGAAGCCACTCGAGCAGCTCCCACTGCGATCCGACCTCGAGGCCGTCGCTGTACCCGGAGCCGTAGACCCAGATCGAGAGCGGCCGCTCCGCCGTGATCTGCGAGTTCTTCTGGCGCAGCGACCCCGCGGCGGCATTGCGCGGGTTCGGCGCCGTCTTCTTCCCTTCCGCGACGAGCCGCTCGTTGAACGCGTTGAACCCGGAGAGCGGCATGTAGACCTCGCCACGCACCTCGAGCACGCGCGGCGCGTCGTCGCCGAGGATGCGGAGCGGGATCGACGGGATCGTGCGCAGGTTCGTCGTCACGTCCTCGCCCTGGCGGCCGTCGCCCCGCGTCGCGCCGCGCGTCAGCACGCCGTTCTCGTACACGAGCGAGATCGCCGACCCGTCGATTTTCGGCTCGATCACCCACCGGACGTCGTCGCCGGGGACGTCGAGGCGGTTGCAGACGTCCTGCGCCCACTTCACGAGCGCCTCCTCGGTCGTCACCTTCTCGAGCGACCCCAGCGGCGCCAGGTGGTCGACCTTGCGGAACTTGTCCGACGGCGGCGCCCCCACGCGCTGCGTCGGCGAGTCCGCGACGACGAGGTCGGCGTCCGCGCGCTCGAGCTCGACCAGCTCGTCGTAGTGGCGGTCGTAGGTCGCGTCGTCGACGACGGGGTCGTCGAGGACGTGGTAGGCGTGGCCCCACTGCGTCAGGAGCTCGCGCAGCTCGGCGGCGCGGGCCTCGGCGGTGGTAGACGGTGCAGTCACAGCTCGACCACCGGCGAGCCCGTGCTCGAGCTGTGGCGGCACCAATTACAGGACGCCAACGAGCTCCTCCGCGGTCTCGACGACGGCGTCGGCGCCGTCGAGCGCCTCCCGCCCGTGGATGCGGCCCCACGTGACGCCGACCATGAACATGCCGGCCGCCTTCGCGGCGCGCACGTCGAAGGGAGAGTCGCCGACGTAGGCAGCCTCCGCGGGCGTCGCGTCGACCCGGCGCAGCGCCTCCAGGAGCGGGTCCGCGAAGGGCTTGTGCCGCGCGGTGTCCTCCGACGCGATCACGACGTCGAGGTACGGCTCGAGCGGGATCCGCGCGAGCGCCAGGTCGAGGCTCTCGCGCCGCTTCGCGGTCACGATGCCGAGCCGTCGGCCCTCGTCGTGGAGCTGCTCCAGAACCTCGAGGACGCCCTCGAACGCCTCGAGCGTCTCGGCAAGCGGGAGGTTGTGCTCCCGGTAGACGCTCACGAGCTCGTCGACGCGGTCCGGGTCGATCGCGCGCATCTGCTCCTGCAGGCTCGTCCCGCCGACGCGCGCGAGAATCTCGCTCGCCGGCACGTCGCGGTCGAGGACCGTGCGCGCGGCGTGCTGGAACGACGCGAGGATGATCGCGCCCGAGTCGACGAGCGTGCCGTCGAGATCGAACAGGACGACGGGGAACCGCACCCCTGCGATCGTAGCCACCGGCCCCGCGGGCGCCTTCGCGTCGGACGCGCTGTGGATGATTCTTCACGGTCTCGGCATCGAGCCGGCACCCGCGCGTGACACTTCGACGGCTACCGTTCGATCGGGGGGCTCGCGCCCCCTTGGGGGCATGTACGCGCTCTGGCGCGTGGCGACGCGGACGGGCGAGAAACGCGCGGCGGTGCAGGCCGACGGGCGTAGCATCGCCCCATGCGCGCCTTCGCGTGCGTCGCGGCGGCGGTCGCGGCGGCGTTCCTCTCCGCCGGATGCGGCGGGAGCGAGACCGGCGACCGGCCCGCCCGCCGAGCGGCGCCGCCGGCGCCGTCGTGTGCAGCGCTCGTGACCGCGCTCCAGCGCACTCGCGCTCCGGTGACCGCAGCGGCGCTTCGGAGCAGGATCCGCCGGCTCGCAGCGACGGGCGACGCGCTCCGGCGCCGCTACCACCTCGCCGCGGCGCGCGCTGCCGTCGACGCCTTCGCGGCGGCGGCGCGATCACGGGCGCGCGCCGCCGAGGCGATCCGCGACCGCCGGCCGACCGCGGCGCGGCGGCTGTTCGTCACCGCGCGCACGATCGACGTGCGCGCGCAGATGCTCGCGCGCGATCTCGCCGAGCACTGCCCGCGTCAGTAGCGGACGCCCGTCAGGTACAGCCCCCACGGCGGCGCCGTCGCTCCGGATGCCGAGCGCGGCGCGCCTGCGAGCAGCGCGGCGACCTCGTCGGGCTCGCGCTCGAGCATCGTCCCGACGAGTGTCCGCACCATGTGGCGCAGGAACGAGTCGGCGGCGATCTCGAACGCCACCACCGGCCCGTCCTCGACCCACCGCGCGTCCTCTATGCGGCGAACGAAGACCCCGTGCTGTGTTCCGGTCGGCGTGAAGGCGCGGAAATCGTGCTGCCCGACGATGGCCGCTGCGGCCCCCCGAAGGCGGTCGACGTCGAGCGGGCGCGGGTGCCACAGCGAGCGGCGCGCCTCGAAGGGCGTTCGTTCGCGCCGCCGCCAGATGCGGTAACGGTAGGAGCGCGAGCGCGCCGAGAACCTGGCGTGGAACTCGGCCGCCGCGGCCTCGACGCCCACGACCGCGACGTCGTCGGGAAGAACCGTGTTCAGCGCCTCCGCGGCGCGATCCGGCGGTGGGCCGCCCTCGGCGTCGAGCGAGACGACGTTCGCGAGCGCGTGGACGCCGGTGTCGGTGCGACCCGCGACCGCGAGGCCGGAGTGAGATTCGTACAGCCGCTGCAGCGCCACGCGCAGCTCGCCTTCCACCGTCCGCTCGCCCGGCTGCCGCGCCCACCCGCGGAACCCGGCCCCGTCGTACTCGAGCGTGAGCTTCAGCCGCACGTCAGGCGCTCCTGACTTTTTTTGTCAGGAATGCCTTATGATACGGGTACTTGGCGCTTGTTCGATACACTCTACCCGTGCCCGAGCAGGACCACTCGTTCCTCCTCCAGCGCGTGCAGCCCGCGATGGTCGGGCTGATCGACGGGTCGCTCGCCACGCTCGCGCCGATCTTCGCAGTCGCGCTCGCGACGCGGAAGCCCCACTACGCGTTCATCGCGGGCCTCGCGAGCGCGATCGCCGCCGGTGTCTCGATGGCGTACTCCGAGGGCCTCTCGGACACGGGTGAGCTCACCGGTCGCGGAACGCCGTTCATGCGCGGCGTGATCACGGGCGCTGGGACGTTCATCGGCGGTTTCCTGCACACGCTCCCGTTCCTCATCCCGCATTACCACGCTGCGCTCGTCTGCGCAGTCGTCGTCGTTGCGTTCGAGATGGTCGGGCTGGCGTGGATCAGGTGGCGCTTTTTCCGCGCCGGGTTCGCGAGCTCGCTCGGGTGGATCGTGCTCGCCGCGACCGTGATCGTGGTGATCAGCGGCGCGCTCGGCTCGGCGGCGTAACGCCTGCCGGACAGCGGTTGTAACACTTGTGTCACAAGCCTCAGCAGCGCGCGAAGCAGAGCGCGTCGTTCGCGTCGCTGACGGAGAGGCCGGGCTGGAGGCCGCCGCCGACGACGTAGACGTTCGCGGCGACCGTCGCGACGCCGACGCCGTGACGCGGACGCGGGAGGTCACCGACGCGCGACCAAGTCCGGGAGCGCGTGTCGAAGACGTAGACGCTGCGGATCGTTCCCTCCGGCGCTTCGCCCCCGACCGAGACGATTCGCGCTCCCATCACGGCCGCGCCCGTCCCGCCACGCGGCTCCGGCAGCCGCGGCTCGCGGCGCCACCGGCGCTCACCGGGCCGCCACGACTCGACCGTCGCCAGGTTCGTGTCGTATCCGCCCGTGCGCCCGCCGAGCGCGTAGAGGCGG
>DATHAE010000039.1:0-2752 GCA_035296805.1 Gaiellaceae bacterium
CGCCATGGTCGGTGGGCGGAACTACCACGACAGCCAGTACAACCTCGCGACGCAGTACCAGCGGCAGCCGGGCTCTGCATTCAAGCCGTTCGTGCTCGCGACGGCGCTCCGGTTCGGAATCGCGACGTCGACGACGTTCGCTTCGAAGCCGGTGACGATCAACGCCAGCGGACGCCTCTGGGAGGTGGAGAACTACAAGGGCGAGTACTTCGGGAGCTCCGACCTCGCGAGCGCGACGACGCACTCCGACAACTCCGTCTACGCACAGCTCTCGAGCCTGCTCGGGCCGCAGCGCGTACGCCAGACGGCTTGGGATCTCGGAGTCGATCCCGGCTCGCGCGACTCGCGCGGGCGGATCAAGCACCGGCTGAAGGCGTACTTCTCGATCGCACTCGGCGGCGAAGGCGCGTCTCCGCTCGAGCTGGCGCGGGCGTACGGGGCGTTCGCGAACGGGGGCTTCCGGATGGATTCGGAGATTCAGGGGAACGCGCCGCGCACGGTCGACTGCCTGCTCGACGGCCGCGGCCGATGCGAGAACCAGAACGCCGTCGTCCGTCGGACCGTGCTGACGGAGGTGCAGGCCAAGATGATGACGCAGCTGCTGCAGAACGTCGTGCGCTTCGGGACCGGCCGCGCGGCGGACATCTCCGGCCGCGCCGTCGCCGGCAAGACGGGGACGACCGAGAACTACGGCGACGCCTGGTTCGTCGGCTACACGCCGCAGCTCGTGACAGCCGTGTGGGTCGGTTATCCCGACAAGCTTCAGCCGATGGAGACGGAGTTCCACGGCGAGCCGGTCGCGGGTGGAACGTACCCGGCGCTGATCTGGAAGGAGTTCACGGAGAAGGCGCTCCGCTACCTGAAGGCGCCGGCGGAGGAGTTCGCGCCGCCGCCGTCTCTGTCGGCGAGCCCCGTCTACGTCACGTTCCGCCACAACCGGCTCGAGCGCGACAACGGGGTCTGCAGAGACGCGTTCCAGCTCGTCTTCTACAACGGCCAGGAGCCGAAGCCGGTCGCCGACTGCGCGTCGAACGAGGTCGACGTGCCCGACACCCGCGGCAACACGCTCGCCGACGCGAAGGCGCGCCTCGCGGCGCAGCCGCTCGAGTCGACGGTGGTCTACAAGCCCGCCGCCGCGGGCCAGCGGCTCGGCGTCGTCGTCGGCCAGATCCCGCCAGGTGGGAAGCTGTCCGCGGGGTCGAACGTGATGCTCGTGCTTCCGAAGGCGCAGCACGGCGTCGTCCCGAGGCTCGTCGGGCTGCCGGTGGCGGCGGCGCGCGACCGGCTCGACGGGCTCGACCTCGACGTGAAGGTGGAGGGGACGGGCAGAGGGCCGGTCGCCATCCAGTGGCCGAAGCCGGGCGTGGCTGCCGAGCCGGGGATGGACGTCGTCCTCAGGGTGACGCGCGTACCGGCCGGCTGAACGGCCGCGAGACGAAGCGCGACCCCGCGAGGCCGTACCGCCACGGGCGGTCTGCAGCCTTCGTGATCCCGACGCGCGGGCCGACGACGAGCTCCGGCTCGCCGCGCCGCTCGCGGAGCTCGAAGGGCGGCCGGTCGAGAGGCAGCCCGTCGTGGTCGCGTGTGATCGCCAGTGCCTCGCACAGCCGCCCCGGGCCCGAGGCGAGGAGACGCGGCTCGGCGCCCCGCCGCCGAGCCGCCATCGTCTCCATCCCCTGAGTCGGCTCGAGCGCGCGGATCAGAACGGCGCTCGCGACTCCCTCGTCTTCACAAACGAAGTTGAGGCACCAATGGATACCGTAGGACCGGTAGACGTAGGCGTGGCCCGGCGGGCCGAACATCGATGCGTTGCGCCGGGTGCGCCCGCGGAAGCCGTGCGCGGCCGGGTCTTCGTGGTCGTACGCCTCGACCTCCACGATCGTCCCGCCCACCCGGTCCACGTACAGCTCGGCGCCGACCAGCTCCGGGGCGACGGCGTGAACCGAGCGCGCGAAGAAGGAGCGGTTCACGCCGTCTCCTGCGGGCGGCGCGCGTCGTAGCGGAGGAATCGCGGCAGCCCGAGCGCAGCGACGGCGGCGAGGCTCGAGTAGACGGACTGGAGCGAGATCGCGGCCGCGATCTCGTCGTCGGGGACGAGCCGCGTCAGGTCGTACATCTGGAACGGGACCGCGACCGTCCCGATCATCCCGCCGATCGTCGAGATCGCCTGGCCGATCCAGAGGCTCCGGAAGTCCCGGTGCCGGAGCGGTCGCGTGTCCACCGTGAGCCGCGAGACGAGGCGGAGCCGGCCGGCGCGATCGTCGGCAGGAACCGGCTCCGGGTCGATCGGCTCGTCGGCCACGAGCGGCGGAGGCTACCTCCGGCGGGGGCTCCTCAGAAGAGGCGCTCGGGCTCGGCCTGCCTCGCCGTCGACTCGAGGAGCCGGCGGGCGCGGCGGCCGAGGTCGCCGACGTCGAAGCGGCCTTGCTCGGCGGCCTCCGCGACGCGCTGGGCGAGGTCGAGCGCCTCGTCGACGATGCGGCTCTCGGCGCCCGGGCTACCGCCCATCGCAGCGAGGATCGCGCGCTCCGTCCGCGAGGCAACGATCGCCTCGGCGATCCCCTCGACCCACACGCGCGTCCGCGCCCCATGGCCCCGCTCGCCCGCCGCGAGCGGCTCCAGTGCGTAGATCCGGTCCGCGCGTGCGTACTTGCCGAAGCCGAGGAAGATCATCCTGGAGCGATCCGCCACACGCCGATTATCGGCAAGTGCGCCGTGCCCGTGCGGCTCGTTCGGCTGCGCGCGCTCTGTT
>DATHAE010000040.1:0-35794 GCA_035296805.1 Gaiellaceae bacterium
GAGGTCGGTCTCCGGCTCGAGCGCGTCGCCGAGCCACGCCGCGGCCTCGGACGGCCGAAAGCCGCGCCCGAAGCGCGGCAGCTCGACGACCCGCACGTCTCGTCCGCTCAGGAGCGGCAGCACGGGGCGCCACCAGCGCGACGAACCCGACAGGCCGTGGACGAGAACGAGCGGCACTAGACTCGCATGATGCTGGACGACCGCGTTCGCGCCGTCCTGAACCGCCTGGAAGAACAGGATGCAGGCGAACGCGCCGCGGGTCTACCGCCGACGCAGCGCGCGCGGCAGGTCGCCCCCACGACGGGCGCGTTCCTGTACTCGGTCTGCGCCCCGCAGGCAGACTGCGAGGTGCTCGAGATCGGCGGCTCGCGGGGTTATTCCGCGATCTGGCTCGCCGCGGCGGCGCGGATCCTGGGCGGGCGAGTGCTGTCGCTCGAGATCGACGAGCAGCGCGCGGACACGTGGCGCGCGAATGTCGGCGAGGCCGGGCTCGCCGACTGGGCCGACGTGGTCGTCGGCGATGCGCTGGAGACGCTGCCGGCGATCGACGACGTCTTCGACGTCGTCTTCCTGGACGCCGAGAAGGAGCTCTACGAGCCGCTCTTCCAGATCGCGCGCACGAAGCTCGAGACGGGCGCGCTCGTGATCGCCGACAACGTGCTCTCGCACGTCGACACGCTCGGCGCCTACTCCGCCGCTCGGCAGGCGGATCCGACCTGCGTGAGCGTCACCGTCCCGCTCGACCGCGGCCTGGAGCTCACCTCCGTCCTGACCGATCCGCTACTCTAGGTCTACCGCGGAAAGGAGGTGGTCCGGGAGTGGAGATTTCCAGTACGGGCAGTGGAGGTACCAGCTCGTAGAGGCGTGTCCCCGTGACCTGACGGGGAATCGCCTAGCCAGCGTGGGGGACTCGCGTGACGCGCCGGCCGGACCGTTTTAGACGGCCCAGCCCGGAAGCGCCTCTACGAAGTCCAAGCTGGTATCCGGAAACGGGGGTCGCGTCAGCGACCCCCGCTCTTTTTGGGAGCGCCGCCTACGGCGTCAGACGCCAGATCGTGGAGCCGCGGTAGTCCGGCACCCAGACGTCGCCGAAGGCCACGTTGAGGAGCATCGGGGTACCCGAGACCGCGATCGTGTCGACGACGGCGTTCGTCGCCGGGTCGATCCGCGCGACCTTTGCCGCGCCGCGGAGCGGCACCCAGACGAGCCCATCGGCGCCGACGGTACCGTCGCCCGGCTGCGGACCCGCCTCCACCCGCGCCACGATCGCATTCGTCGCCGGGTCGATCCTGAGGACGGTCGTGTCGCCGACGCACATCACCCAGACGGCGCCCGGCGCCGACGCGAAGTAGGCCGGTCGTGCGCACGCTGCATCGATCCGGGTCACACGTCGGGTCGCGAGGTCGATTCGGAAGAAGCGGCGGTCGCCGGGACCGTTCGATCCCACCCACAATGATCCGTCCGCGACCTCGAGGCCGGTCGGCGACCCTCCGATGCGCAGTCGGGTAACGATGCGGCTCGTGCGCGGATCGATCTTCACCACCGTTCCGTCGCCGTTCGAGTCCGCCCACAGGAACCGGCCGTCGAAGGCGACGTCCCAGACGCCGCTGCCGACGCTGATCCGCCGAGTCACCTTCAGCCGACGCGGATCCACCCGCTCGACCTCGCCCCACCCGTAGCCGTCGACCCACAGCGCACCGGCGGCCGGAACGAGCGCGCAGGGTTGCGGACCGACCTTCACCGTCGCCGTCACGCGATTCGTGGCGGGATTGATCCGTGACAGCGTGTTCGACGACGCATTCGCGACCCAGACGGCGCCGAACGCCTGCACCTCGGCGCACGGATTCAGGCCGACCTTGATCCTGGCCACGACGTGACCAGGCGGCGCGGCGCCCGCGGCCACGGCTGCCAGTGCCAGGGCCAGCGCGATCACGGCGGACGAGCGCGGGATCAGGGGCGCATGCGCCAGACGTCGTTGCCCTGCCAGCTCGGGATCCAGGCCTCGCCGGCGATCTCGGTGACGACGAAGGGGCCCTTTCCGACCGGGAGGGTCTCGCGGACCGTATTCGTACCCGTGTCGACGACCGCGACGGAATTGTCCTTCACGCTCGGCACCCACAGGTCGGTGCCGACGACGGCGGGGTCGCCCGGCTGCGCGCCGACCTTCACGGTCGCGGTCACGGCGTTCGTCGTCGGGTCGATTCGGCTGACCATCCCCAGCGACGGCTGCGTGATCCAGATCGCGTCGGCCGAAGCGGCCATCCACGTCGCCGCGATCACCTTGATTCGAGCAACCGCCCTGTTCGTGCGCGGGTTGATCCGGACGACGACGCCGTCGCCCTGCAGCCCGGCCCAGACGGATCCGAACGCGCCGACGACTCCGGCGGGGCCTGCGCCGACCTTGATCGCCTTGACGACCTTGTTCGTGCGCGGGTTGATCCTCTCGACGGTCCCGCCCGAGAAGGTCGTCGCCCAGGCAGCGCCGAAGGCGTAGGTTGCGTCGTACGGCTGAGGTCCGACGCGGATCGCCGCGGTCCGGCGCCCCGTCGTCGCCGACACGCGGCTGATCGTGCTGCTGCCGGTGTCTTCGATCCAGACGGATCCCGCGCCGAAGCCCATCCCGCAGGGGCCGTAGCCGGTCTTCGTCCGCCCGACCACCTTGTTGGTCGTCGGATCGATCCGGAGCAGCGCGTTGCCGCGGTAGAGGCTGACCCAGACGAACTTGCCGCCCTTGAACGCCGCGCAGGGGCCGCTGCCGGCCGGCACGGAGATCTTGGCGACGAGTTCGGGCGCCGACGCGGCGGCGCACGCGCACGCGGCGAAGGCTCCCGCGGCGACGACGGTGAAGAGGAAGGAGCGCATGCGCGGCACCCTAGTCCGATCCCGCGGCAACAACTCCGGTTTCGTATTAAGTGTCCGTTAAAGCAGCCGCGACAGCAGCATCGAGCCGGCGCACCGCCGCGCGAACCTCGTCCTCCGGCACGGCGAGCCCGGCGCGAATCGCCTCGGTCGCCCGCTGCAGCGCCGGCCAGCCGGCTCGCCACGCCTCGTCGCCCGCAGGCGTGAGCTCGAACAGCGCAGAGCGTCCGTCAACGGGGTTCGGGCGGCGCGCGACCTGCCGTCGCCGCTCCAGCCGGCGGGCTGTGTCGGACATCGTCGTCAGCGGCGTGCCCAGCATCGTCGCGAGCTCTGTAAGCGTGATCGGGCCGAAGGCGCCGATCGCGCTCAGCGCCGCGTAGTCATCGAGTGGCAGCGCGTCCCGCGCGAACTCCCGCTGCACGAGCGCGCTCGTGCGCGCCTGGAGCGAGTAGATCTCGAGCAGGAGCGAAACTCGCTGCGGCGGCGCGTCGCTACGCGGAGCGGCGGATCTGCTCATCCAGCGGGAGGAGCGGGATCTGGAAGGTATCGACCGCGTCGGGCGAGCCGACGACGTTGTCGGCGGCCTGGAGCATCGCCACCTGGTCGACCGACAACGGCGCTCCGGGGAGGCGCTCGGTCAGGCGCGCGCCGGTCCGCGCGACCGTCCACGGAACGTGGACGAGGCGCCGACGCTTGCCGAGGACGCGGGCGATCCGCTGATAGAGCTCGTTCCAGGTCACGGTGTCCGGCCCGCCGACCTCGTAGGTGCGGCCGGCCGCCTGCGGCAGGTCGATCGCCCGCGCGAAGTGCGCGGCCACGTCCTCGATCCAGATCGGCTGCGAGCGCTGCAGCCCGGGGCCGATGACGGTCACCACAGGCGACACCTTCACCTGACGGATGAACGTCGGCAGCGCCCCACCGCCGGGGCCGAAGACGAAGCTCGGGCGGAAGATCACGTGCTCGAGCCCCGACGCCTGGACGTCCTGCTCCATCTGCCACTTCGCCCGGTAGTACGGAACGACGTCCTTCGAGGCGTCGTTCGTGCCGAGCGCGCTCATCAGGACGGCACGCTCGACTCCCTGCTCCTTCGCTGCGGCGAGGACGTTGCGGAAGCCCTCCGTCATCACCCGGTCGAAGTCCTGCGGCCGGCCGCGGAGGATCGCCACGAGGTGGACGACGTGGGTGCAGCCGTCGATCGCATTGCGCACGGTGACGGGATCGGTGACGTCGCCGGTTGCCAGCTCGACGCCCCAGCTCGCGAGCTGGGCGCCGCGGTCGGGGCTGCGAACGAGCGCCCGGACGTCACGACCCTGCGCGCGCAGCGCGTGCACGACCTTCGGGCCGATGAAGCCCGTCCCACCCGTGACGAGGATCTTCACGCGACCGTCTCGGAGGTGAAGTTCTGCCAGTAGCGGCTCGGCGTCGGGCCGCGCTGGCCCTGGTACTTCGACCCTAGCGCGTCGCTGCCGTACGGCGCCGACGCCGGCTCCGAGAGCTGCATGAAGGAGAGCTGGCCGATCTTCATTCGGTGGTAGATCGTGATCGGCAGGTTGGCGACGTTCGAGAGCTCGAGCGTCACGTGCCCGTCGAAGCCGGGATCGATGAACCCGGCCGTCGAATGGATGAGGAGGCCGAGACGGCCGAGCGAGCTCTTGCCCTCGAGGCGGGCGACGAGGTCGTCGGGCAGGCGGACGCGCTCGAGTGTCGAGCCGAGGACGAACTCGCCCGGGTGAAGGATGAACGGCGTGTCGCCCTCGATCTCGACCAGCTCGGTCAGGTCCTCCTGCGGCACCCTCACGTCGATGTGCGGGTAGACGTGGTTGCGGAAGACGCGGAAGTACCGGTCGACGCGGACGTCCAGGCTCGAGGGCTGGAGAAGTGACGCTTCATACGGATCGATCTCGATCCGCCCGTCGTCCACGAGCCGCGCGATGGTGCGATCCGACAGGACCATGCGGTGATTCTCGCATCAGCTCGTCCGCCAGGATCCGAAGCCCCTTCAGGAACGCCAAGCGCTCGTCGGCGCCAAGTGCCGCGAGTGTCGTACGCAGGGCCTCGTCGCGCTGACCGAGCCACGCCTCGACCTCGGTCGAGCTCTGCCCGTTCAGGTACACCATCGTGCGGCGACGGTCCTCGAGCGCCTCGCGCCGGTGCACGAGGTCGTGCTCCTCGAGGTCGCGCGCGAGCTTGCTCGCGGCGGGCAGGGAGATCCCGAGCTCCTCGGCGAGTTGGCCGACGGTTCGCTCGCCCTCGGTTCCGACCTGGACGAGCAGCGCGACGTGCCGCCGCCCGATCGGCGGCTCGCCGTGGAGGAAGCGCTCGAGCTCGGCGGGCGGGCGCCGGCGCCGCCACACCCCGCGCAGCACGAGCCGCAGCAGGCGGCGCAGCTCGGCGACCTGGGGATCTCGACGCGGCATCGGTTGCCTAGTGTAAACAGTTATCATTCAATAACTGTTACTACAAGGTAATGGTTGGGAAGAGGCAACTGTTACTGGAAGGCAAGCTTCGGGAGGACGGATTCCGGCGCCGATCCGGTCGTGAGGTTCGGGTGTTAACGGAGGCGGCTTTCGAAGCCCCGGGAAACGCGAGAGGAGGTGAATGAGGATGTGTGGACACGGCCATCACGCACGCGGTCACCACGCGCGCGGGTTTCGCGGCTTCGGTCGCGGCGGGTTCCCCAACCGCGAGGAGTGGCTCGAGCGGCTGCAGAGTCACCAGCAGCGGCTGGAGGAGGACCTGAGGAACGTCCAGGAGCTGATCGAGCGCCTGCGACCCGCGCCCGAAGAGCGCGCCAGCGTGTAGAGAACCCCATTCCTCGTCCCGAACGGCCATGTCCCCGGTCGGCCCCGGGCATGGCCGCGTGGGACGTCCGAGGCCGCCGGCGGGCCCTCCGCCGGCGGTCCGGCGCTACCCGATCTTCGCCGCGATGCTGCGCGCCGCGGCGCGGAATGCCGCGGCGGCCTTGACCGCACTCGGGCCGCGGGTCGACTTCGCCCACGCGGCGCTGAGGTCTGGCCAGACGTTCTCCATCTGCGGGATGTTCGGCCACGGCACGCCACCCTCGCCGGCGCGGCCGAACTGAGCGAGGTACCGGTTCTTGACGCGGTTCGCTGCCTGTTCGCTGGCGGGGTAGCGCCCGCTCACCGCTGCGACTCCCTCTTGCGCCGCCGTCCCGACGAGCGCGTTCGTCACGAGATCCTTCGCCGCCGCGTCGAGCCCGTGAACCGCCGCGTACTTCGTGACCATGTATCCCTGGACGCCGAGGAGCGGCACCGATGCCTTCGCGATCGGCGGCACCTGGACGATCCTGACCCTCAGCTCGGGGTGCTTCTCCAAGTTCGCGATGCTCCACGGTCCCGTGACCCAGAACGCGGCCCGGCCGCCCAGGAACGCGCTTTGCGCGCGGCCCGCGTCCACCCGCGCGCTGATCAGGCCGAGCCGGTTCCACCGGTCGACGAGCGGCGAGTTGCGGAGGAATGCCTTGTTGGCGACGCCGAGATCCGAGGGATCGAGGGTGCCCGCGGCGTTCGTTCCGAAGACGTACCCGCCGAGCCCCGCGAAGAACGGATACATGTGGTAGCCGTCGCCCGAGGCGCCCTGCTGCACGGCGAGGGCAAGGTTTCCCTTGTGCTTCTTCTTGAACGCGAGCGCAGACTTCTCGAGCTGGCTCCACGTCTTCGGAACCTTGACGAGCTTCGTGTTCACGACGAGTGCGATGTTCTCCACCGAGACGGGAATGCCGTAGAGCCGCTTCGTGCCCGGCCCGTACGAGAACGCGTCGAGCGTCGCGGTCGGGAACTGCGCGGAAACGGGCTTCGGCGGAGAGAGCGCCACGGCGAGCCCGCTCATCGCGAGGGCTGCGGTCCACGCGTTCGCGGCGACCGTCACGTCGGGTGCTTCAGGCCCGGCCGCGGCAGCGAGGTCGTCTTGAATGCTGCCGAAGCTCTTCGGCACGACGGTCACCGCGACGCCGCTCGACGCGCTCCACTCGGCCGCGACCTTCGTCACGGCCGAGACAGACTTCTGGTCGGCCCAGATCGTCAGGGTCGGGACCGGAGCGGGCGTCGCCGGCGCGGCGCCGACGAGCGCGCACAGACACGCGGCGGCCGCTCCCGCGAGCGACCACCGCCGCGCCCGAAGCCCGCGCGTAGCCCCTCGTGCCTGCCCAGCGATCACGTGCGGCCACCGTAGCGCGTCCGCGGTTTCCGCGGCCGGAGCCGACGCCTGCGTTACGCTCAACGGGATGGCGACCACCCGCGCGATTCGGCTTGCCACTGCGATTCCAGGTCCGCGCTCGCAGGCGATCGTCGAGCGCCTCGACCAGGTCGTCGCGAAGCCGCTCGCGCTGACGTTCCCGGTCGTCGCCGCCGAGGGGCGCGGGGCCACCATCACCGACGTTGACGGCAACACCTTCATCGACTTCACCGGCGGCGTCGGCTGCCTCAACGTCGGCCATTCGCACCCGCAGGTCGTCGCCGCGGCACAGGAGCAACTCGAGCGCTTCAGCCACACGGACTTCACGATCGTCCCGTACGAGGTCTACGTGACGCTCAGCGAGCGGCTGCTCGCCGCTGCGCCGTTCACGGGTCCGGCGAAGGCGGCCTTCTTCAACGCGGGCGCCGAAGCAGTCGAGAACGCGGTCAAGTTCGCGCGCGCCTACACCGGCCGGCCGGCCGTGATCGCCTTCGACGGCGGGTTCCACGGGCGCACCCTGCTCTCGCTGAGCCTGACGTCGAAGACGCGGCCGTACAAGGCCGGATTCGGGCCGTTCGCGCCGGAGATCTACCGCGTCCCGTTCCCCCACGAGTACCGCGGCGTCTCTTCGGCAGACGCGCTCGCGGCGCTCGAGCGCGCATTCCTGACGCAGGTCGCGCCGGACAGCGTCGCGGCGATCGTGATCGAGCCGGTGCAGGGCGAGGGCGGGTTCCTCGTCGCGCCGCGCGAGTTCGTGCAGGGCGTGCGGAGGATCGCGAACGAGAACGGGATCGTGCTCGTGGTCGACGAGGTGCAGACGGGTTTTGGGCGCACCGGCACGTTCTTCGCGATCGAGCAGTTCGGCGTCGAGCCGGACCTGATCACGGCTGCGAAGTCAATCGCGATGGGCCTGCCGCTGTCCGTCGTGCTCGGCAAGGCCGAGATCATGGACGCGCCGGAGACCAACGCAGTCGGCGGCACCTACGTCGGGAACCCGGTCGCGCAGGCGGCTGCGCTGGCGGTGCTGGACGTGATCGAGGAGGAGGGCCTGTGCGACCGCTCGTCCGCGATCGGCGAGACGATCCGCGCCAGGATGCGGTCGTGGCAGGAGCGCTGGCCCGCAATCGGCGACGTTCGCGGTCTCGGTGCGATGACGGCACTCGAGCTCGTGCTGGATCCCGAGACGAAGGCGCCGGCGCCCGACGTCGCGTCGCGCGTCGTCGAGCAGGCTGCGCAGCGCGGGTTGCTGATGATCAAGTCCGGCGTGTACGGCAACTGCATCCGCGTGCTCGTTCCGCTCGTCGTTTCCGACGCGGAACTGGACGAGGGCCTCGACGTGTGGGCCGAGGCCCTCGAGGCCGTGCTCGGTTAAGCCGCCCGGGGGGAGGTACGGTCCCCGCGATGGTCGGCGACGTTCTGTCGGATCGCTACGAGGTCGAGGAGCTCGTCGGCACGGGCGGGATGTCGAGCGTCTACCGGGCGCGCGACCAGCTGCTGGGACGAATGGTCGCGCTCAAGGTGCTCCACCAGCAGTACACCGAGGACGCGGACTACGTCGAGCGGTTCCGGCGCGAGGCGCGTGCGGTCGCGGCGCTCTCGCATCCGAACATCGTCACCGTGATCGACCGCGGCGAGCACGAGGGGCGGCCGTTCATCGTCTTCGAGTACGTCGACGGCGAGAACCTGAAGAAGCAGATCGAGCGGCTCGGGCCGGCGCCGGTCGACGAGGCGCTCGAGCTGGCGCTGCAGGTGGCCCGCGGCCTTTCGTTCGCGCACCAGAACGGGCTCGTGCATCGTGACGTCAAGCCGCAGAACGTGCTCCTGAACGGGGACGGGCAGGCGAAGGTGACCGACTTCGGAATCGCCCGCTCGCTCGACGTGCAGCATGGGATGACGCAGACGGGGACCGTGCTCGGGACCTCCGACTACATCGCGCCCGAGCAGGCGCAGGGGCATCGCGTGGACGAGCACACCGACGTCTACTCGCTCGGCGTCGTGCTGTACGAGTTGCTGACGGGCGAGGTGCCGTTCCCCGGCGAGAACTTCGTCGCCGTCGCGATGAGACACATCAACGAGCCTCCGCCGCCGATCCGCGACCGCCGGCCCGACGTGTCGCCGCGGCTCGAGGCGGCGGTGCATCGCGCGATGGCCAAGGACCCACACGACCGCTTCCAGACGATGGCCGAGCTCGCCGACGAGCTCGACGCCTGCCTCGCCGAGGTCGCGGACGGGGGCGTGACGCTGCGGAACGCGCGTGTGCGGGTGCGGCGACGGCGGGCGCCGCGGCGGCGAGGCGGGCGTCGTTGGATGATCGCGGTCCTTCTGCTCATGGCCGCCGCGCTCGCCGCGGCCGCGGCGGCGGCGTTCCTGTACGACCACTCGCGCGACGACAACGGCGGGTCGCCGGCAGGGTCGGCGCAGACGACCCCGCCGCACCTCCGCGGCGCGGGCGCATTCGATCCGTACGGCACCGGGGGAGAGCACGACGCGGAGGCGCCGAACGCGACCGACGGCGACTCGGGCACTTACTGGCCCACCGAGTCGTACAGTTCGAGCTTCGCCGCGATCGGCAAGCCAGGGGTCGGCCTCGTGCTCGATGCGGGACGCGCGGTGCGGCTGCGGCAGGTCGGGATCGTCACCGACACGCCCGGGTTCACGGCCGTGATTCGCGCCGGCGACTCGCGCTCCTCGTTCCCGAACACGATCTCTGCGAGCAAGACGGTCGGCCGTAGCGCGCGCTTCACGATCACGGGCGACGGCGAGTACCGCTACTTCCTCGTCTGGATCACTGCGCTCGCCGACGGCTACGACGTCGCGCATGTGAACGAGGTGAAAGCCGCCTGAGCGCGTGCCGCAGCACGACGCGGTTCGGCGTGTCGCCCGGGCGGTGCGCGAGCGTCTGCGTGCGGAACGGGAAGTCGTCCGGCTCAACGTGGAGTCGCGCGCGCGGACGTACGGCCACGGGCGAGACGAGCTCGCGGCTCGCCGGGGTCGCGCTGAAGGTCCCGGGCGGGAGCAGGTAGACGACCCCGCTGCGCCACGAGCGCCCGTCGCGCGGGTCGGCGCCGATCGAGAAGACGTAGCGCGATTCGTCGCGCACGTGCTCGCACCAGTTGATGTAGCCGCGGTCGAGCGCCTCAGGGTTGACGCCTCGAGGCGGTCGATCAATAGCGGAGGCGCGCGCGCCGTTCGTGGCGCTCGAGCGCCAGGTCGACGAGCCGGTCGAGCAGGTCGGCATAGGGGATCCCGGACGCGTCGAAGAGCCTCGCATAGACACTCGTCGCGGTGAAGCCGGGGATCGTGTTCAGCTCGTTCACGAGCACCTCGCCGTCGTCGCGGACGAACAGGTCGGCGCGGGCCATGCCCTCGCACTCGGTGGCGACGAATGCGCGGACGGCGAGCTCCTGCGCGCGCTCGATCTGCTCCTCGGGGAGCCGCGCCGGGACGACCAGGTCCATCTCGCCTTCGTCGTACTTCGCCTCGTAGTCGTACCACTCGTTGTGCGTGACGACGATCTCGCCGGGGAGCGAGGCGATCGGGCGTCGATTGCCGAGGACGCCGACCTCGACCTCGCGGCCCGGAACGAACTCCTCCACGAGCACCTTCTCGTCGTGCTCGAACGCGAGCTCGACCCCCGCGCGGAGCTCCTCCTCGTCGTGTGCCTTGCTGATCCCGACAGAGGAGCCGAGGCGGGCGGGCTTCACGAAGACGGGGTAGCCGAAGGGGTTTCGCGGCTCGTCGCCGGCGCGCAGCGTGATGTTGCGCGTGACGGGGATGCCGGCATCGCGGAGGACGGACTTGAAGACATCCTTGTCCATGCAGAGCGCGGAGCCGAGGACTCCGGCGCCGACGTAGGGGACGCCGGCCAGCTCGAGCAGGCCCTGGAGCGTCCCGTCCTCGCCGAACGGCCCGTGCAGCACTGGGAAGACGACGTCGACGTCGCCGAGTGCGGCCGCGACCCTGCGATCGGGGAGACCGCCCCGGGCCAGGGCGGAGGCGGTTGCGTGCTCGGCCGTGGTCGCGGGCCCGGACGTCGCTTGTGACACTGTGTCACTTGTTCCGCCCGCCTCGAGCGCGCGGGCGACGGGCGGTGGTGCTTCGAGCGACCACGTGCCGTCGCGGGCGATCTCCACGGTGACGACGTCGTTCGTCCTCGAGAGCGCGTCGATGACGCTCTCCGCGGAGGCGACCGAAATCGCGTGCTCGCTCGAGCGCCCGCCGAGCACGACGGCGATGCGGCGGCGCGTCCGGGTCACCTCACCGGGGTCGTCGCTGTCACTGTCGCTGTCGTCGTACTCGTACTCGTGGTCGTGGTGGTGGTATCGGTCGGGAGCGTCTCCGCGCCGCCGGCGGTCAGGCTGCCGACCGTGATCGTCACGACGCCGCCCTTCGTCAGCGGCGTTCCTCCCGCCGGGTCCTGCGCGAGCACGACGCCGTCGGAGGCGGGATCGGTGACGTCCTGCGTCGCGGTCGCGACCTCGAACCCGGCGCCGCGCAGCAGCCCCTCGGCGTCCGACTGCGTCTGCAGCGTCACGTCGGGCACCTGCGAGGTCGATGGCCCCTTCGCGACCGACAGCGTGACCTTCGTCCCCTTTGGCACGGGCGTCCCCGCAACCGGCGTCTGGGCGACGACGATCCCCTTCGGCTCGTCCGAGTCGACGTCGACGCGCGTGACCGCGAACCCGGCGCCCTTGAGCGCGCCGAGCGCGTTCTCATACGGCTGCCCGACGACGCCCGTCACGGACACGGGCTTCGGCCCGCGCGAGACGTTGATCCGCACCGTCGACCCGCGCAGCACGCGGTCTCCCGCGGCCGGGAACTGGCCGATCACCGTGTCCTCTTTCGCTGTCGAGAAGATGTAGACGATGTTCGGTCTCAGTCCGGCCGCCGCGAGTTGCGCGATCGCGTCCGTCAGCGGGTGCCCCTTCACGTCCGGGACCGTGGCCTGGGGTTTCCCGGTCGAGACCCAGATCGTCACCGTCGAGTCCTTCGCGATTCGATCGCCCGGCTGCGGGCTCTGCTCGATCACCGTGCCGCGCGGCGTCGTCGGGCTCGTCCGGTGCCGGACGAGCACCTTGAGCCCCACGGCCTCGATCTTCTGCCGCGCGAGATCCTCGGGCAGGAGTTGGACGTACGGCACGGCGACCGGCCGGTTCGCGGTCAGCTCGTCCTGGATCCGGTCGTAGAGGAACCAGCCCCCGACGCCGGCGGCGACGAGCGCGAGCAGGCCGAGCAGCCACGGCCAGATCGGCCTCGACGACGGCGGCTCCTCGTAGTCGTAGTAGCCCGTGGGCGGCCGATACGCGGGCGGTGCAGGCGGCGTCACCGTGCGCGGGCGCGTGACCATCGTCGCCGCGGCCGTCGCGCCGGCGCCCGCGAGCACCTGCGTCATCGCCTCCTCGGTCTTCTGCAACACGGCGACGCCGCGCGCGACGCGGGCCAGGTCGGCGTCCATCTCCTCGGCCGAGGAGTAGCGCTGGTCGGGGTCCTTCGCGAGCGCGCGCATGACGACCGCGTCGAGGTCGTGCGGCACGTCGTCCCGGAGCTCGGACGGCGGCTTGGGGATCGCCGAGAGGTGCTTCATCGCGATCTCGACCGGCGTGTCGCCCGTGTACGGGACCGTGCCCGTGAGCATCTCGTAGAGGACGATCCCGAGCGAGTAGAGGTCGGAGCGCGGGTCGACGGGCGCGCCGCGTGCCTGCTCCGGCGAGAGGTACTGCGCCGTTCCGACGATCGAGCCCGCCTCCGTCATCTGCGACGCGCCGGAGCGCGCGATCCCGAAGTCCGTCACCTTCAGCCGCCCGTCCGGGCCGACGACGATGTTGTGCGGCTTGATGTCGCGGTGGACGATCCCGTTCCGGTGCGCGAACGAGAGCGCGCCCAGGATCTGGCGCGCGTAGTCGATCGCGATCGGAACCGGCGTCGGCCCGTTGCGGACGAGCAACTCCTTGAGCGTGCGCCCGTCCAGGAACTCCATCGCGATGTAGTAGGTGCCCTCCGCGTGGCCGCGGTCGAAGATCGAGACGATGTTCGGGTGGTTGAGGCCCGCGGCGCTCTGCGCCTCGCGCCTGAAGCGCTCGACGAACTGCTCGTCGCTCGCATGCCGGTCGTTCAGCATCTTGAGCGCGACGCGACGGCCGAGCTCCTGGTCCTCCGCGAGGTAGACGTCGGCCATCCCACCCGAGCCCAGCCTGCGTCGGATGACGTACCGCCCGTCGAAAACGCGGTTCAGCAACGTGTCGGTGGTGGTCATACGGGTGACTACGGCTTCCCGTTTCGCGCCGGCGGCAGGATTGCCTCCATCAGCGACTTCGCGATCGGCGCCGAGACCTTGCCGCCGAAGCCGTTGAGCTGGTTCTCGACGACCACCGCTCCCGCGACCTTCGGATCGTCCGCAGGCGCGAAGAAGACGAACCACGCCGTGTACACGCGGTCGCGGTTCGTCTCGGCGGTGCCCGTCTTCCCTGCCACGCGAATCGCGGGGATCTGCGCGGCCGTGCCGGTGCCGCTCTCGACCGCCTTCACCATCATCTCCTCGAGGTCGGCCGCGGTCTGGCGCTTCATCGGCTGCGAGTACTTCTCGGCGCGGACGCGCTTGACGAGCTTGCCGCCCGGGCCGCGCACCTCCTGCACGACGTGCGGGCGCATCAGCACGCCGTCGTTTGCGACCGCCGCTGCGACCATCGCCATCTGAAGCGGGGTCGTGAGCAGCCGCTCCTGGCCGAACGCGAGCCGGCCGGGATCGACCTCCGACGCCGGATCCTTCGGGTCGAACACCTTGCTCCCGTTGTACAGGCCCGAAGGGGACCGCGCATCGCCGGGCACCTCGAGTGGCGGCAGCGAGTAGAAGCCGAAGTCCTTCGCCTTCTCGAGCACGCGCCGCGCGCCGAGCCGAATCCCGATATTGCAGAAGACGGCGTTGATCGAGTGCTCGAGCGCCGTCACGAGGCTGACGTGGCCGAACTGCTCGGGCGCCTCCGGATTGCCCGCGTTGCGCACCTTCTTGCCGTACTCGGTGCAGTAGCCCGGGTCGTAGAACCGCGACTCGGGCTTGTAGATCCCCGAGTCGAGAGCCGCGGCCGCGGTCACGACCTTGAACGTCGACCCCGGCGCGTAGAGGCCCTGCGTGATCCGGTTGAAGAGCGGCGACGTACCGGTGCAGGCGCCGGTGCGCGAGCGGAGGATCTTCTCGTAGCCGTTCGGGGTCTCGATCAGGTTCGGGTCGTACGTCGGCGACGAGGCGGCCGCGATCACGGCTCCCGTCTTCGGGTTGAGGAGGACGGCCGCGCCGCACTTCCCGCGCAGGAGCGACTCCGCCAGGCGCTGCGCCTTGGTGTTGATCGTGAGGGTGATGTCGTTGCCGACGATCGTGCCGCCGGTGACCTTGTCCGTGAGCCGGTCGACGACGGTGCCGAGGTTCGCGTTCGAGGCCGTGAGATAGGAGTTCTCCTCGCGCTCGAGCCCGGCACGCGACCGCCCCTGCGTCGAGTAGCCGACGATGTGCGCGGCGAGGCCCTTCGCGGGGTAGCGGCGGAAGTAGAGGGTCTGACCCCCGCGCCGCACCTCCTTGTTCGTCGCGACGAGCGTCCCGTCGGCAGTCCGGATCACCCCCCGCTTGACCTTGAACTGCGCCACGCGCTGGATCGCGTTGTCCTGCCGGTCGGCGAGGCCCGCCGAGGCCCATGACTGCCAGTACGTCGTGGCGACGATCAGCGCCGTGAGCATCACGAGCGAGAAGAGCGCGAGACGCGAGATCTGCCTGTTCATCGCACCCGGCTCGCGTTCGCTCGGTTCGATACGAGGAGGAGGCCGGCGAGCAGCACGAAGTTCGCCACGACCGACGAGCCGCCGTAGGAGACGAACGGGAGCGTGATCCCCGTCAGCGGGATCAGACGCAGGACCCCGCCGACGATCACGAACGTCTGCAGCGCGAACCCGAACGTGAGGCCGGCGGCGAGCAGCTTCGAGAAGCCGTCGTCAGCCATCAGCGCGATCTTCATCCCACGTGCGACGAAGAGCATGAAGACGAGGAGCAGCGCGGCCGACCCGACGAGGCCGAGCTCCTGTGCGAGCGCCGAGTAGATGAAGTCGGTGTTCAGGTACGGAATCAACTGGTTGCCGCTCGTGGTCGTGAACGTGCCCTTGCCGAGCCCCGCGCCCGCGAAGCCGCCGTTGCCGATCGAGTAGAGCGACTTCACGAGCTGGTAGCTGTCGCAGTCCTGGCGAAGCGCCATCGTGCCCGTCTGCGCGCAGAACACCTGCGTGTCGGTCCACGGGTGGAGCCAGATCGTGACGCGGTTCTCGACGTGCGCGATCGTCTTGTACGCGAACACACTCGCGCCGGCGAAGAGCACGAGGCCTCCGGCGACAAAGGTGAGCCGCCCCGTCGCGACGTACAGCATCGCGAGGAAGATCCCGAAGTAGAGGAGCGCCGAGCCGAGGTCGTTCGTCTCGACGAGGACGAGCATCGCGGCGCCCCAGATCAGGAGCAGCGGGCCGAGGTCCTTCAGCCGTCCCTGCGCGAGCACCTCGCGCTTCTCGCGCAGGTACGCGGCGAGGAACACGATCAGCAGAATCTTCGCCATCTCGCCCGGCTGGAACTGGAGCGGGCCGATGCGGACCCAGAGCCGCGCGCCGTTGACCGTCGTGCCGAGCCCCGGGATCGACGGCAGGAAGAGCAGCACGATCGCGCCGAGCCCGAACACGTACTTGTACGACTCGAGCTTGCGGTAGTCGCGCCGCAGTCCCATCAGGGCGAGGGCGAAGAGCGAGACGCCGATCACGATCCAGAGCCCCTGACGGAACGCGTCGTCCGGCTCGAGCCGGTAGATCTCCGTCAGACCGACCGCGGTCAGGAGCCCGGCCATCGGGAGCAGGTACGGGTCCGCGTTCGGGACGCTGTAGCGCGCGATCAGGTGCGCGGTCAGGTAGAGCGCGAGGAAGAAGGCGGCGTAGGCCAGCGACGAGTACGAGACGACGGCCTGCCGCGCGATGTAGACGCTCGCGAAGCCGATGCCCGTGAGGATCCCGACGGCGAGGAGATACAGCAGCTCGCGGTTGCGGTTACTCACGCGCGTTCCGCGCCCGGCGACGCCCGAGGAACGCGCGCCGGGGCCGGCGAGCGGTCAGTGCAAGCTCCTCAACGGGCCAGGCCCCAGAAGACGAGCAGGACGACCAGGCCGACGAGGACCGCGATCACGAGCAGCGCGAGCACGAACCGCCACCACGGCACGCGCGGCTCGTCCGGCTCGCGCTCGAGCGTCGGTGCGGGCTCGCGCGTCGGCTCCGGCTCGGCCTCGGGCTCGCGTTGGCTCGCGGGGGCCGCGGCACGGATGTCTTCGGCGGAGGCGATCATCGTGTCGACCGCCGCCGGCGCCGGTGGAGGTGGCGCGACGTTGTCTTCCGGATGGAGGGTGTCCTCCTCGTCCGGATCGACGGCGACCGTGACGGTAGCGCGCTCGCGCGTCTCCTCGTCGGGCTCGGCCGGCGCGTCGCCGTCGACGACCTCGAACAGGATCGCGGTGATGTTGTCCTCGCCGCCGCCGCGGTTGGCGGCCTGGACGAGGGCCCGCGACGCGGTGTCGAGGCTGCGGCGGTTCGAGCGCACGATCTTCTCGAGCGTCGCCGCGTCCACCATGTCGGAGAGTCCGTCGGAGCAGATGAGGTAGACGTCGCCGGGGCGCGCCTCGACCGAGAACGCGTCGACGTCGACGTCGGGATCCGTTCCGAGGGCGCGCGTGATGACCGACCGCTGCGGATGGACCTCCGCCTCCTCGGGCGAGAGCTCGCCGCGGCGGACGAGCTCGGCGACGAGCGAGTGGTCGTCGGTGAGCTGCTCGAGGCGGTCGTCGCGCAGGAGGTACGCGCGCGAGTCGCCGACGTGCCCGATCGTGACGGTGCCGTCGTTCTCGACCATGGCGACCGTGATCGTCGTCCCCATCCCCGAGGTCGCCGCGTCGGTCGACGCGCGCTGGTGGACGCGGCGGTTCGCCTCCTGGATCAGCTCGACGACGCGGCGCTCGCCGCCGCCGTTCGCGCGCGATTCCTTCAGCGCCCCGGCAGCGAGCGCCGAGGCGATCTCTCCCGCCTGGGCGCCGCCCATCCCGTCCGCGATCGCGAAGAGCGGCGGCTGGCAGACGTACGCGTCCTCGTTGTGCCGGCGCTTCCGACCCGGGTCCGTGCGAACCGCACTGTCCCCGAGCCTCATGCCTCGAACCTCAGGTCGGTCTCGCCGACGCGGACGACGTCGCCGCGGGTCAGGCGGCGCTCGCGCGTCAGCCGGATGCCGTTGACGAAGGTGCCGTTGGTCGAGCCGACGTCCTCGACGTAGACGCCGTCGCGGCGGGGCTCGAACCGTGCGTGCCGTGCGGAGGCGTACTCGTCGCCGTCGATCGACACGTCGTTGTTCGCCCCGCGGCCGACCGTGAGCGCCGACGCGTCCAGCGGATAGGTGTCGCCGCGGTCGAGGACCGGGCTGTCGACGACCACCAGCCGCCCCCGCTCTCGCGCGGCCGAGCCGTTGCCCGAGCCGAGACCGGCGGCCGCCGCGTGGTGCGGCGCCATGATCATCGACTCCTGGGGCAGGCGCAGGTCGCGCGCCGCCGAGCGGACGATCCGCCAGATGAAGAGGTAGAGCACGATCAGGAACCCGATCTTGAGCAGCAGCAGCGTCGTCTCGACCTGCGCCGAGCCGATCGCGGCGGCTGCCGCCACTAGACCTGCTCCCGGTCGAAACGGATCTCGGTCGAGCCGATCGTGAACCGCGTCCCGTCCTCGAGCTTGAGTCGCTTGACGCGCTTGCCGCGGATCTCGACGCCGTTCGTCGAGTCGAGATCGACGAGCCAGTACGTCGCGCCCTCCTGGCGGACCTCGGCGTGGCGGCGCGATACGTTCGGGTCGGCGACGTGGATGTCGCAGTCCTTCGACCGGCCGATGACCACGCGGCGTTTCGACACCTCCCGCTTCTCGCCGTCCCACTGCAGGTACGCGACCTCGCGCTGGACGCCGAGGTCGACCGGCGACGCCGCCTCCGTCGGCTGCTGCGCCGGCTTGTAGACCATCGTCGCTCCGGGCTCCGGCTCGGGTGCCGGCGCGCCCTCGGGGCCGCGGCCGACCTGCGCCATTCTCGTCGCGATCCCGAACACGCCGACGCCGAGGTCCGGATCCGTCTCGAGCCGCACGCGCGGCGACGAAAGCACGACGTAGTTCTCGCGCCGCGCGTGCTCCGCGAGGTAGTCCTGGAGCTCGTCGGTCAGGTTTTCCTCATAGGAGGAGAACTGCTCGCGGTCGCCGGGCGAGAGGTAGACGGTGTACTCGTTCGGGACGTAGACGCGGGAGACGGAGACGTTGCGGTGATCGTCCATCTCTTTCACGAGCTTCCGCGCCAGCTCGACCGGTTGCACGTTCGTCCTGAAGGCGCGGCCGAACACCCCCTCGAAGAGGGACTCCAGCTTCGATTCGATGTTGCGCAGGACGCTCATTGCCCGGTTCTACCCCGGCCGCCCAGTCTAATTCGCGGGTTCGACGATCAGCGCGGCGGCGGTCGCCCAGGCGACGAGGACGAGCGGCAGGACCGGCGTCGCGGGAGCGGCCAGCGCGGCGGCCGCGAGGAGCCCGCCCGCGTAGAGCACGGCGGTCCACGGGCCGCGCCGGCGCGCGTACGGGAGCAGCGCGGCCGCGGCGGCCGCGACGATCGCCTCGGCGATCAGGACGGGGTGCGCCGCGAGCTGCGACCACAGCGCATGGGCGACGGCGACTGGGCGGTCGCTGCCGGCGATCCCGAGGTCGGCCGGCGGCGGTGCGTCCTCGAACGGAAGCTCCACCCCGCGCACGGCGGCGACGACAGCCGCGACGAGCACGGCCGCGCCCGCCTGCGCCGCGCGCCGCAGTCCTCCTCGCGCGAGTTGCGCCGCCAGGGGCACCGCCGCGAGCAGCCCGAGCGGCGCGAGCAGCGGTCCCGTTGCGACGATCAGGCCGGCGCGTGCGTCGCGCCAGCTGAGCGCGAGCCACGCGAGCGCGACGGCCGCGTACGCGACAGCGAGGCCGAGCGAGACGTTCGCGAGGGGGAAGAAGAAGGTGGCGAGCGTGACTGCGAGCCCGGCGCGTGGCGCCACGGCGGCGAGCGCGCCGGCCGCGGCACCGAGGCCGATCGCCCAGCCCGCGGGATAGAAGGGAAGCGCGGAGGCGACCCACGTCGTCGAGGCCGCGGCGAGCGCGCCCGGCACGATCCGGTCGCGCGCGATCGTGGCGGCCGCGAGGAAAAGGTCGCGCGGCTCCGCCGGCGCGACGTCGACGACCGTTGGCGTCCTCGGCGGCTTCGGGTCCTTCCCCCTCGTGCGCCGGCGTGGGAACGAGCGCAGATCGTTCGCCAGCCGATCGGCCCGCGGACGGTTCGCCGGGTTCACGACGAGCGCGCGCGACACGATCTCGCAGAGCGCGCGCGGGAGGTCCGGCCGCTCCTCCTCGAGCGGCGGCGCGCCCTCCTGGATCCGCCGCGACGTCCCGATCGGGCCGCCCTCCCAGAACGGATGCCGCCCGGCCAGCGTCTCCCACAGGATCACACCGACGGCCCAGATGTCGGCCGCGCCAGTGCCGCCCTCGCCGCGCAGCCGCTCCGGCGAGATGTAGGCGAGCGTCCCGGGGACGTCCCCGTGCGCGGTGATGGTGTCGAACGCGGCCATCTGCGCGAGCCCGAAGTCGAGCAGCCGCACGTCGATCTCCTCCGACTCCGCGAGGAGCACGTTCGCCGGCTTGACGTCACGATGGACGATGCCGCGCCCGTGGGCGTGCGCGAGCGCCTCGCAGAGCTGAGCGGCCGCCTCGACGGTCGAGGCGTCGTTCAGTTGCCCGGCGCGCACCGCCTCGCGGAGGGTTCGGCCGGGGACGTACTCGTAGGCGATGTAGACGTGCCCGGGGTCGCGCGCCAGCGCGTAGATCCGCTGGCAGCGTGGGTGCCTGAGCGCCGCGGCGGCGGCGGCCTCCCGCTCGGCCCGCGCGGCCGCCTTTCCCTCGCGCCCGACGATCTTCAGCGCGACGTCGAGGCCGGTCACCTCGTCGCGCGCGAGCCAGACGTGCCCCATTCCTCCCGAGCCGAGCGGGCGGACTGGGCGGTACCGCCCGATGACCAGGTCGTGCGCGAGGGCGGCCGAGGACACCGCTCGCATCTACTTCGCCGCCGCGAGAAGTCCTTTTCCGGCCGACGCACCCGCTAGATTCGTGGCGGCAGCCTGTGAGCGCGCGCGACGACGACATCGAGTTCGACTTCTTCGACGACGAGCCCGCGACGTCGGAGGCGCAGTCGACGCAACGCGTCCGGCTGCCGCGACGCGGCGGCTCGGGCGGGGGCCCTTCGCGACCCTCGGGGCCCCCGAAGGGCGTCACGCCGCTTGTGCGCCTCGTGCTCCTCGTCGTGGGGCTGATCGCGCTCGTCCTGATCCTCGTCCTCGTCGTGCAGTCGTGCGCGTCGTCGAGCAAGCGCGATGCGTACGACGACTACATGGCCGACGTGCGTGCGATCGCCGCGCAGTCCGACGCGAACGGGCGGAAGCTGACCGCCGCGCTCACGACGCAGGGCGTGAAGGTCGACGACCTCGAGGCGACCCTGCGCGGCCTCGCCGACAACGAGCGCCAGCTCGTGACCCGTAGCGCCGACCTCGACCCGCCGGGTCTCCTGCGCGAGGAGAACCGTCACGTCGTCGAGGCGCTCCAGCTCCGCGTCAGCGGCGTCGACGGGCTGGCGGCGACCTTCCGGCAGACCGCGAACTCGAAGAGCGCGAACGACGCATCGCTCCTGACCGAGCAGGCGCAGCGGCTGTTCGCGAGCGACGTCGTGTGGGCCGACCTCTTCAAGGATCCGGCGGTGCGCCAACTGCAGGCGGAGGACCTGGGCGGCGTGCGCGTACCCGCCTCGGTGTTCGTCGCCAACCGAGACCTCCTCAACGAGCAGTCGATGTCGAACGTGCTCAAGCGCCTCCGCGGCGCAGCGACCGGCGGCACGCCGACGGGCCTGCACGGTACGAACCTCGTGTCGACGCGCGCGCTCCCTGCGAACCAGACGCTTCAGACCGGCGCGGACAACACGGTCACCGCGAGCACCGACCTCGCCTTCGCCGTCACGATCGAGGATTCGGGGGACTCGCAGGAGGTGCAGATCAGGGTCACGCTCACGATCGAGAAGAGCGACAACCCGATCGTGAAGACGGAGCAGATCGACGTGATCAATCCGGGCGAGCAGAAGACGGTCACGTTCTCCGACCTCGGCCAGGTCCCGTTCGCGACGAAGACGAACCTGAAGGTCGACGTGAAGGCTGTGCCGGGGGAGACGAAGACGTCGAACAACTCGGCGACGTATCCCGTCATCTTCAGCCTCGGCTAGTTGACCGTGCCGGCACGTAGGTGACGGTGTCGGGCACGGCAGCGGCGCTGATCGCGGCGGCCGCGGCGGCTGTCGCCGTCGCGGCGCTCGTCTTCGCGTGGCTCGCTTGGGTGCGCGTGCGGCGCGTCCGCGACGCGCAGCGGCTGCTGCTCGCGGGCGGACGGAAGGACATCGTTGACTTTGCGGTGGCGCTCCAGGGCCGCGTCGACGACCTCCACCGGGCGGTCGACGAGGTCGCCGCCGGCCTCTCGCGCGTCGACCTGCGTGTCGACGGCTCGCTCTCGAACACCTCGATCGTCCGCTACGACGCCTACGAGGACACCGGCGGCCATCAGTCCGCGTCTCTCGCTTTTCTCGACTCGGCGCGAACCGGCGTCGTGGTGACCGCGATCCAGGGGCGGGACTACGCGCGCATCTACATGAAGGAGCTCGACCGCGGCCAGTCGCCCGTCGCGCTCTCGCCCGAGGAGCAGGAGGCGGTCGACCGGGCAATGGGGAGGTAGCGGCGGCGCGCGAGAGCGGTCGGCGGCCGGTGCTTGTGACACTGTGTCACAAGGCCCGCGCCGCGCTAGCGCGGCGCGGAAAGTCCGGTCGAACGCGCCGCTCGGTGGGATACATTTGGCCAGGTGCAACAGGTTCTCGTCTTGAACGCGAGTTACGAGCCGCTGAACGTGTGCTCGCTTCGGCGTGCTCACGTGCTCGTGTTCAAGGGCAAGGCGGAGGTGGTCGAGCAGCTCGACCGACCACTCCGGGCGGCGACGGATACATACCCGTGGCCGCACGTGATCCGGCTCGTGCACTACGTTCGCGTCCCGCGGATCGTCCAGCGCAAGATCTCGCGCCGTGCGCTCTTCGCGCGTGACGACTGGCGCTGCGTCTACTGCGGCACGACCGCTGGTCGGCTGACGCTCGACCACGTCGTCCCGCGCTCGCGCGGTGGAGACTCAACATGGGAGAACGTCGTCACGTCCTGCGCACCGTGCAACCTGCGCAAGGGAAACCGTCTCCTGCACGAGGTGCACATGGAGCTGCCGCACCCGCCGCGGCCGCCCGCGCCCGTGCTCTTCATCCGCCTCTCGACGTCGCGGATCCCGCAGGGCTGGGAGCAGTACCTGGCCGCGTTCGCGGCCGCCGCGTAGCGGCTAACGATCCACGGTCGCCGGCTCGCGCACGGCCGGCGGGCGGCGTTCTGTCGGCGTGCGCTCCGGCTCGCGCTTTGCGTGCTCGAGCGCCCACACGGCGAGCGAGGCGACGGGCCCGCCGACCCAGCTCCAGCGCGATGACCCGTAGCCGGCGAGGAGCGGCGTCACCGTGAGGAGGATCGTGGTCGGGACGTGGGAGTTCGCCACCGACGACTTGAACGACCGATCGATCGAATTGGTTACTCCCGCTCACGCGGCAGCTCGTCGTGCTGCTCCCACTCGGACCACGAGCCTGGGTAGAGGCGGCCGTCCCGACCGTCGAGGTGGAGGCGGTGGAGCGTCACGCACGAGGTGATGCCCGAGCCGCAGTAGGCCACGAGCTCGCCGTCCGGGAGCTCGGGCAGCGGCTCGTCCCACGGCGCGTTCAGCGCGGTCGGGATGCGCCCGGGGACGCGGTCGAACGGGTTCGCCTCGCCGCGGAAGCGCGCCGGCGTCCGCGCGTCGACGAGCACCACCTCGTCGAGCCGCTCCCGCAGCTCGTCGAGGTCGATCGTGTCCCCCGTGCGCTCGTGCGGATTGAACCCCGCGCGCGCTGCGCGAGGCTCCCCGCGCTCGAGCGCGCCGCGCCACGACTCGAAGTCGACGACGGCGCAGTCGCCGTGGCCGAAGTGGCGCAGGAGCCACCAGAGCCGCTCGGCGCCGCCCATCGTCCCGTACGCGACGACGAAGACGTCGTCTCCGACGGCCGCCGCTTCCGCGGCGCGCGCGAAGTCGTCCGCCGACGGCAGTGGGTGTCGCCCTCCGTCACCCGGCGTCCCTGCGAGATCGCGGTCGACGTCGAGGAACGTGGCGCCGGGGATGTGGCCGTCGAGGTAGGCGCGGCGTCCGAAGTCGGGATCCGTGAGCGACCAGCGGCAGTCGACGAACTGGTACCGCATGTGTGACAGGTTCGCACGCGGCGGCGTATCGGGAGCATGAGACGCCTACTTCCGATCCTGCTCGCGGCCGTCGCGATCCTTGTCGCGGCCGCCCTCTCGGGCGTCGGCCGGCCCGAGGCCGCCCGCGGCGAGACCACCCCCCAGTCACGTTCCGTCACGACGCTCGGCCACGGGACGGTGACAACGGTGCCCGACGTGGGCACGATCAACGCCGGTGTTCAAACCGAAGCCAAGACTGCCGCCGCCGCAATCGCAGACAACGCGCGGCGAATGGAGCGCGTCATCGCTGCGCTCAAGGGCGCCGGCGGCGGGAAGCTCCAGACCCAGCAGGTCTCGCTCTACCCGCGCACGGACAACCGCCAGCACATCACCGCGTACGTCGCCACCAACAGCGTCACGGCGACCACGGCGATCGCGAAGGTCGGTGCACTCGTCGATGCTGCCGTGAAGGCCGGAGCGAACGCCGTCGAGGGGCCGACCCTCGAGCGGTCGGACCGCGAGGCGCTCTACCGCGAGGCGCTGCAGAAGGCAGTTGCGGACGCGCGACTGAAGGCCGAGGCGCTCGCGAAGGGCGGCGCGTTCGGCGTCGGCCAGGTCGTCGCGCTCGTCGAGCAGGGCGCGTCGCAGCCGGAGTTTGCCTTCGCACCCGCGAACGCCGCGGTCGGGAAGGACTCCGCTCCGACGCCGATCGAGCCGGGGACGCAGGACATCGAGGCGAGCGTCAGCGTCTCGTTCGAGATCGCGTAGGAGCGGCCGCCGCGGCGGCACCTTCTACGATCCGCGGCGGTGGCGGTCGTGAAGACGCTCTTCTGGAGCTCGCTCGCAGCGATCGGCTGGACCCACGCCGGCTATCCGATGACGGCTGCTGCCCTCGCGCGGGTCCGGCCGCGAGGCGTTACGAAGGAAGAGATCGAGCCGACTGTCACGGTGATCGTCGCCGCCCACGACGAGGAGGCGGTGATCGAGCGGAGGCTCGAGAACCTGCTTGCGCTCGACTACCCGCTTGAGAAGCTCGAGCTCGTCGTCGCGTCCGACGGGTCGACCGATGCCACCGACGAGCTCGTCGCAGCCCTTGCCGCACGCGATCGCCGGATTCGTCTCCTCTCGTTCGGACGCCAGGGGAAAGTCGCCGCGCAGGATCGAGCCGTGCGCGTCACGACAGGTGAGGTCGTCGCGTTCACGGACGCGAACGTCCTCTGGAAGCGCGACGCGCTACGGAAGCTTGTTCGGAACTTCGCCGACCCGGAGGTCGCGTACGTGTGCGGCGGCCATTTCTATGAGCCCACCGACGGCACCAACCGCGAGGGCACATATTCACGGTTCGAGGGGTGGCTGCGACGGACCGAGTCGCGCTTTGGGTCGATCACGGCAGGCGTGGGACCGATCTACGCGCTGCGCCGCGGCGACTACGTGGCGCTCGACCCGCGGTTCGGCCACGACCTCGCGCTTCCGTACGTGCTGGTGCAGCGCGGCCGCCGCGCGATCGTCGACCCTGAGGCGCTGGCTTGGGAGAAGCCCGCGCGCGACATCGGCGACGAGTACCGGCGGAAGATCCGGATGTTCGAGCACTGCTGGCTGATCCTGCTCCGAGGCGGGATGCTGCGGGGGCTCGGCCCGACCTACCTACTCCAGCTCGTCTCGCACCGCCACCTGCGGTACGCGACCGGCCTCCTTCACCTCGTGCTGTTGGCGTCCTCTGTTGCGCTCGCCCGAACGGCCGGCATCTACGCGGGGGCCCTCGGTGCCCAGGCCGTTCTGCTGCTGGCGGCGGGAGCGTCGAAGGGTGTTGCGCGTTACTACGTCGTCGTGACGTGGGCGACGATCCCCGCGCTCGTCAACTACCTCCGCCGCGGCGTCGCCCCCGTCTGGGAGCAGGTCGAGGGGACGCGGTGAAGCGTCGCCCTGGCGGCGGAGACGTCGCGCGCCCTCCAGCACCGTTCGTCCGGCCGCAGAGCGCAGCATCTCCCAGCCGACGGCGCGGTTCGAGACGACCAGGCGCGCGAGTTCGACCAGGCGACCGTTGCGGAGGTAGAGGTTCGCGTAGCACGCGATCTGGTAACGCTTGAGCTGGCCGAGACTCACCGTCTCCAACTCGAGGACGCCGCTCGAGTACTTGTCGAAGTCCTCCCAGCCGCCCGAGAGCAGCCGGTACCCACCCTCGCCGCGCAGCGCCATCTCGTGAATCGGCGTGCCCGGGAACGGCGTCATGATCGAGACGGAGAGCTGGTGCGGGTTGAGCTTCGCGATGAAGTCGATCGTGTCCCGGACCGTCGCGTGCGTCTCGTGGGGGTGACCCAGGATGAACTTGCACCAGACGCGCAGGCCGTTCGCCTTCGCGAGCGCGACCGCGCGCTCCACCTGCTCGAGCGTGATTCCCTTTTCGATCTTCTTCAGCACGTCCGGGTTCCCCGACTCGACGCCGAGCTCCAACAGCCCGAAGTTCGCTTCCTTGAGCAGCCGCATGAACTCCTCGTCGACGCGGTCGACCCGCGTCTGCGCGGAGAAGCGGATCCGCCGGTGGAAGCCGCGCGCGATGATCCCCTCGAGGATCGCCTTCGTCCTGCCCATGTGCAGGCCGAACGTCTCGTCCTCGATGCGGATCCGGTGCGGCCGGTGGCGCTCGACGATCTGCTCGATCTCGTCGAGGACGTTCGCGGGCGTTCGGTAGCGCGGCCGGAAGCCCGAGTTGTGGCTGCAGAAGACGCAGCGGAACGGGCAGCCGCGATGCGTGATCAACGGCAGCGTCTCGACGGGGCGGAAGAGATCCCACGCCGGGAACGGAAGCGCGTCGTAGTCGTCGGGAGGCGAGCGAGGAACGGCGGTGACGATCTCGTCTCCACGGCGCGAGACGAGACCCGGGATCGCCGACGGGTCCACACCGCGGTGGAGCGCGTCGGCGAGCTCGCACGAGAGGTACTCGCCCTCGCCGACACACGCGAAGTCGAATGCCTCGCCCTCCACGAGCGCCTGCGCCCCGACGGCATTGACGTGGGCGCCGCCGACGACGATCGGGACGTCCGGCCGGTCGACCTTGATCCGCCGGGCGATCTCGACGGCGCGTGGGTACTCGACGGTCATGCACGTGACGCCGACCAGGCCCGGGCACCCGTCGCGGACACGCGCGACGATGTCGTCGACCGTCAACTCGTCGAGCTTGCCGTCGAGCAGCTCGATTTCGTGGCCCGCCGCGCGCAGCGAGCTCGCCACGTACGCGATCCCCAGCCCAGGAAACCGAGCCCAGTGGCGGTCGAACTCGCTCCGCGGCGGCGGCTGGACAAGCGCGATCTTCATTCGGGCACCGCCGCCACAAAGAACCCGCGCGGCCCGCGCAGGACGAAGTCGACGCCGGCGAACCCCGCGGCGTCGAGCATCGCCTCCGCGCTCGCTTCGTCGTAGTCGCGGATCGGGCAGCGATGGAGAAGCTCGTAGTGGAAGTGGCGGATCGGCCCTTTGACCCATTCCCAGCGCGTGAACGAAGCGAGGAGCAGGGACGAGCACCGCGTGCGCATCCATTCCGCGGCACGCGGCGGGTCCGGGAGGTAGTCGAAGAGACCGAGCGCGAGCACGATGTCGAAGCGCCCTCCGACGTCGCTGTCGAGGAAGTCGCCTTCGACCAGCTCGACCGTCGGGCGACCGTCGAGCCGCTCGCGCGCAAGTGTCAGCATCCGGGGCGAGAGGTCGATGCCCGTGTAGGCGGCCGCGCCGGCGTCGATCACCGCTTCGGCGACTCGACCCGGCCCACAGCCGACGTCGAGCACCGTCGACCCCGGGTGCTCGGAAAGCAACGACGCCGCGAGCTCGCGACCCGTCCAGGGACCGGCACGCAGAAAGCGCTGGTTCGACTTCGCGTAGAAGCCGTCGAATGCGTCGGCGCGCTTGTCGAAATAGCGGCGCGTGGCGTCCGTCGACGTGTGCCGCCCCAGACGCCGTGCGCGACGCGGCCGGACCGCGACGGTCACCCGCCGACTCCCGCGACCTGCAGGACGATGTCGGGGTCGAGAGCCGCCTGGAGCTCGGAGAGCGTCGCGCGGACGTCGCGCGCGGACGCGCTTTCCACGTGCTGCGTGAGCGCCGCAACGCCGCGCTCGAGCCAGACCGGGTCGACCGCGTCCATCGCCGACGTGAACACACGGTCGCACGCCGTGGCCGCGACCTCGTCGCCGTTGCGGTGGAGCCGCTCGTGGAGCCGCTCGCCGGGGCGGAGACCGACGAAGTCGATCGCGATCTCGGGCGACACCCTCCGCACGAGCCGCCGCGCAACGTCGACGATCCGCACCGGCGGCCCCGAGTCGAGCCAGAAGATGCCCTTCGAGTCGGCGAGCGCGCCGGCGACGATCGCCAGGCCAACCGCCTCGCCGGCCGTCAGCAGGTAGCGCGTCATCTTCGGGTGCGTGACAGTGACCGGCCCGCCGCGGGCGACCTGGCGCCTGAACAGCGGCAGGATGCTGCCCGCCGAGTCGACGACATTCCCGAGCCGGATCGCGGCGTAGCTTGCGTCCGGCGTCTCGCGTCCCGCCGCCGCGACGACCCACTCCGCCACGGCTTTCGTCTGGCCGAGGATGCTCGTCGGCTCCACCGCCTTGTCGGTCGAGAACAGGACGAGCCGCTCGGCGCCGACCCACAGCGCTGCGTCGACGACCGACCTCGTCCCGAGGACGTTCGCCGCGACCGCCTCGACCGGATGCGCCTCGAGCAGCGGCACCTGCTTGTACGCCGCCGTGTGGAACACGACGTCGGGCCGGTGGCGCTCGAAGACGTCGACCATCCGGGCGCGGCTCCTGATGTCGGCGAGAACCGGCACAGCGGCGGCGAATCCATGGTCGTGGCGGAGCGTCAGGGCAAGGTCGCCGAGCGGCGCCTCAGCCTGGTCGACGAGGACGAGCTCGCGCGCGCCGTGCTGCGCCAGCCGCACGCAGAGCTCGGCGCCGAGCGATCCGCCCGCGCCGGTGACGAGCGCGGTCGCGCCGGCGAGGTACCCGGCAACGTCGCCGTCGACGACGTCGACGACGCGGCGACCGAGGAGCGTCTCGATCGAGACGTCGTCACACCGCACGCGGCCGTTCCGTGCCCCGGCGCCCGTCGGTCCGGACTGGGCGCACGACGTCGCGCCTCGCTTCGACCCCTCGTCGATGACGCAGATATCCCACGCGGTCGTGCGCGTGTCAAGGTGATGGAGGCGCGGCGGGGCACGGCGCACCGGGGCGGCTCGGGCGCGCGATCGACCGGCCGCGCGCCCAAGCCGAGTGCTGGCTACCCCGTCTCTGGCGCGGCCTGCCGCACCGGCGCCGCGCGCGGTTCTTCGTGCCTGCGCGCGTGCGCGAGGCCGAGGTGGCCGTGCGCCTCCGTCCCGTACCCGCCCGGGACCGGGATGTAGAACTCCGGGTAGCCCCACATGCCGTGCTCGGAGACGTCGAGCCCGGCCGTCTCCGTCTCGGCGTCGACGCGGATGCCCCACACGCGCTTGAACGCCCACAGCGTCCCGAACGACGCGGTGAACGTGAACGCGCCGACCGAGACCAGGCCGAGGAGCTGGACGCCGAGCTGGTGCAGGCCGCCGCCGTAGAGGAGCCCCGCGCTCCCGATCCCGACCTTGTCGGCGAGCGCGGGCGCAGTCAGGAACCCGAGCGAGAGCGTGCCCCAGACGCCGGAGAGGCCGTGTGCGGCGATCGCGCCGATCGGGTCGTCGATCTTGAGCCGCTCGACGAGAAGCACACCCGTCACGACGATCACGCCGGCGACGAAGCCGATCAGGATCGCCGCCCACGGAGCGACGAACGCGCAGGCCGCGGTGATCGCCACGAGCGCGCCGATCGCGCCGTTCAGCATCATCGACAGGTCGGGCTTCTTGATCACGATCCACGACGTGATCACGGCGCCGAGCACCCCCGCTGCCGCGGCGATGTTCGTGTTCAACGCGACGTAGGAGAAGAAGCCGACCTCCGGGAAGTCGACCGCGAGCGTCGAGCCGGGGTTGAACCCGAACCACCCGAACCAGAGGATGATCACGCCGAGCGTGACGAACGCCATGTTGTGGCCCGGAATCGCGTTCGGCTTCCCGTCCGAGCCGAACTTGCCGATCCGCGGCCCGAGCAGCAGCGCCCCGGCGAGTCCTGCGAGTGCGCCCTGGTAATGGACGACGGTCGAGCCCGCGAAGTCCTGCATTCCGTGGCCCGCGAGCCAGCCGTTCGCGCCCCAGATCCAGTGGGCCGCGACCGAGTAGATGACGGTGTAGACGACGCTGAAGCCGAAGTAGACCCACAGCTTCGTGCGCTCGGCCATCGCGCCCCAGACGATCGCGAGCGAGACGGCGCAGAAGACGACCTGGAAGAAGTACGCCGCCGCGCCCGGGATCGACGTGAACCACGAGAACGGGGCCGCGCCGACCGCCGTCAGGTCCTCCGCCGACGGAATGAACCCAGAGCCCCCGACCAGGCCGTTGCCCCCGTCGCCGAATGCGATCCCGAACCCGACGACGTAGAAGACGATCGACGCGATCGCGAACGTCAGGACGTTCTTCGCGGCGACGTGGCCGACGTTCTTCATCCGGGTGAGACCCGCCTCCAGGAAGGCGAAGCCGGCCTGCATGAACATGACGAGGATTGCCGCGACGACGACCCAGATCGTGCTCGCGGCGACTGCCAGCTCCTTCGTGCTCATCCGACCTCCACCCCCTCCAGGGTCTGTCCCGTCCGGTTGTGCGTCACGTGGGAGACCGGCGTCGTCCAGCACAGGCCGTCGCCCGACTCGTTGCCGCTCCGCGCGGCGTCGGCGACCGCCGCGACAGTCGCCTCCGCCTTGTCGTCATCCACGACGAAGACGAGGAGCGCCTTCGGGAGGAACCGCGACTCGAACACGCGCCCGCGGTACTCGTGAGTCACGCCGCGCTCGCGGCCGTGACCGATCGCCTCGATCACCGTCACGCCTACGTGCCCGGTCGCCTCCTCGACCGCGTCGATCACCGTCTCGACGCGCTCGCGGATCACCACCGCTTCGACCTTGATCATCTCGCGCTCCTCTATGCGTCGAAGTAGAGGCCGAACTCGGCCGGATGGGGACGGAGACGGACGACGTCGACCTCGTGCTCGCGCTTCCACGCGATCCAGGTCCGGATCAGCTCCTCGCTGAAGACGCCGCCGGCGAGCAGGAACTCGTGGTCGGCCGCGAGCGCGTCGAGCGCCTCGGGGAGCGAGCCCGGAACCTGCGGCACGTCGTGGCCCGCGTCTTCGAACAGGTCGTAGTCGGCGGGCGCCCCCGGGTCGAGGCCGCGCTCGATCCCGTCGAGGCCGGCCAGCAGCATCGCCGAGAACGCGAGGTACGGGTTCGCCGTCGCGTCCGGGCAGCGGAACTCGATCCGCTTCGACTTCGGCGAGTCCGAGTACATCGGGATCCGGATGCACGCCGAGCGGTTGCGCTGCGAGTAGACGAGGTTCACCGGAGCCTCGTAGCCGGGCACGAGCCGCCGGTACGAGTTCGTCGTCGGCGCGCAGAACGCGAGCAGCGCCGGCGCGTGCGCGAGCAGACCGCCGACATAGGAGCGCGCGAGCGGCGAGAGCCCGGCGTAGCCCGCCGCGTCGGCCATCAGCGGCTCGCCCTCCAGCCACAGCGACTGGTGGCAGTGCATTCCAGAACCGTTGTCGCCGAAGATCGGCTTCGGCATGAAGGTCGCCGTCTTGCCGTGCCGGCGCGCGACGTTGCGGACGACGTACTTGTACGCGAGCACCTGGTCCGCCATCTGCGTCAGCGACGCGAAGCGCAGGTCGATCTCGCACTGCCCGCCCGACGCAACCTCGTGGTGGTGAAACTCGCACGGGATCCCGAGCCGCTCGAGCGTCAACACCATCTCGGTCCGCAGGTCGCTCAGCGTGTCCGTCGGCGCCGGCGGGAAGTAGCCCTCCTTCGGCCGGACCGTGTAGCCCAACCCGGGCCTCCCGGCGTTCCAGTGCCCCTCGCCCGAGTCGACCTCGTAGTGGGCGCGGTTGTCGGCGAGCTCGTACGAGACCGAGTCGAAGACGAAGAACTCGCACTCGGGCCCGAAGTACGCCGTGTCGGCGATCCCCGTCCCGCGCAGGTGCTCCTCCGCGCGGCGCGCGACGCGACGCGGATCCTTGCCGTAAGGCTCGCGCGTCAGCGGGTCAACGACCTCGCAGACGAGCGAGAGCGTCGCCTCCGCCGCGAACGGGTCGAGCACAGCCGTCTCCGCCTGCGGCATGAGCAGCATGTCGCTCTCCGAGATCCCCTGCCAGCCGCGGATCGACGAGCCGTCGAACCCGAGCCCCTCGTCGAAGGCGCTCTCGTGAAACGCCGAGAGCGGGAGCGTCATGTGCTGCCACGACCCGAGCAGGTCGCAGAACTTCAGGTCGACCATCTTCGCCTCGACGTCGCGCCCCCACTCGAGCGCCTCCGCAGGGGCCGGCGCGACCTCGCCGCCGTTCCGGAGATACTGCCTCGCCTCGTCCGCTGCCATCTCGCCTCCCGCCGTTGGACCACGAAAAAAGCCCCACCAGCTGCGCCGTCAAAACGGGCAGGTGATGAGGCTCCATTGCCTCCGCGGGCGCCGCCGTCGGCGCCGCGCGTGATCTCTACCGTAGCCGCACCGGTGGACGGACGTCAACCCACGGGCCGGCGGGCCTCGCCGCCCGCCGGTCGTGAGCCAGACGCCGACGGCGGCCGCGCCCACGAGGATGACGGCCGCGCCGGCGAGGAGCAGCGCCGCGCGTAAGAGCACGAGACGCATCGTGGGCCCGTCTTCGCGCGGGGCAGGAACGGCCCGCGCGGTGGTTGGACGACTTAGCGCAGCGCGGCCAGCTCGCGCTCGATCTCGCGCCTGCGGCCGCGGCGGCGTGCCGCGCGCGCGAGCGCGAAGCCGAGCCCGCCGACGAGGGCGACCCCGAACAGGGCCACCGGAACCAGCAGCCACGCCGCGCCGAGCCGCCCGGAGCCGGCGGCGCTGCCGACGGCCTGCGGCTGCAGGTCGGTGTCGGCCCAGACGAACGCCTTCTTCTTGACCGGCTGGAACGTGGCCTGCGGGTAGAAGACCACGATCTTCCACGCGCCGTCGATCTGCTTCGCCTCGCCGCGGAACGCCATCGCGACCTGTTTGTCGGGGTTCTTCGGGGCGAGGAAGACGTCGAAGCCGACGTCGCCCGGGTAGGAGTAGTTGACCTGCCACCCGCGGAAGGTGCGGTCGCGGGCCGGGAACTCCTGGAACGGCGTCACGCCGCGGCGCCAGTCCGCGCGCGAGCCGCGGATCTCGGGGGCGACGAGCGCCCAGCCGGCGGCGAGATCCTTGCGCGCGATCACGGCGGGGATGAACCTGTCGAGGAGCGCGTTGATCTCCGTGCGCGGGGCCGGGACCGTCGGCGGCTCCGCGTACGCGCGAGCCTGCTTCTCGGCCGCCGGGTGAGGCGGCGGGGCGCTTGCGATCGTCCCCGAGCGGGACGGCAGGAGCACCGCGGCGCCGGCGATCGCGACGGCGACGGCGAGGAGCGCCCCGGTCCAGCCGAGGCGCCGGCGCATCTTCGGCGACGAGAGAACAGTCGCGGTCACGGTCCCACGGTATCGCGGCCGTTGATTCCGCATGTCGCTCATCGCCGAACACAGTGATCGCTGGGCGTGAACACCTTGCGCAGCAGTCGCGCCTTCCGTATCCTCACCGCACCATGTTCCTCGGGATCACGAACGCAGACGTCACGCCGCGCCGCTCTCAGCGGCCGTAGTGCGCCTCCGTTCCGTCCGTCCCTTCCGATCCTCCAGGAGCATGTGTGTCTCAGCCAGCAGTCCTCGTCTCTGATCTTCGCAAGGAGTTCGTCCGCAAGAACGGGCGGTTCAAGCGCGGGCGGCGGGCCGCTCTCGACGGCGTCACGTTCCGCATCGAGCGCGGCGAGTGCGTCGCGATCCTGGGCCAGAACGGCTCGGGCAAGTCGACGCTCGTCCGCCTGCTCTCGACGCTGCTCCTCCACGACGGCGGCAGCGCCTCGATCTTCGGCCACGACGCCTTCAAGGAGACGCGCGCCGTCCGCCGACTCGTGAACCGCGTCTCCGTCGAGGCCAGCTTCTTCAAGAAGATGAGCGCCGCCGAGAACCTCGGCTATGCCGCGCGCTTCTACGGCATGGGCCACGGCGAGACGCGCGAGAAGATCCCCGAGATCCTCGGGCGCGTCGGCTTTCCGCCGGACCGCCGCGGAGAGCCGATGGAGGCGCTCTCGCGCGGGATGCAGCAGAAGGTCGCGCTCGCGCGCGCGCTCCTCACGAGCCCCGTGCTGCTCCTGCTCGACGAGCCGACGACCGGCCTCGACCCGCGCTCGAAGCAGGAGGTGCAGCAGTTCATCCGCGAGATCCGCACGCTGCACGACTCGACGATCCTGCTCTGCACCCACGACATGAAGGAGGCCGAGGACCTCGCCGACCGGGTCGGGCTCCTCGACCGCGGGCGGCTGCTCTTCCTCGAGCCGGCCGAGGACGTGAAGGCGCGGTACGGGGTCGAGACGCTCGAGGAGGCGTTCTTCGCCGCCACCGGCCGCAGCTTCGAGGACGAGAAGACCCAGGAGGACGAGGAGCGGGAGGTGTTCGCGTAATGGCACTCGTGCAGACCACGACGCAGGCGATTCGCCACGAGCTGGTCGGGCTCGGCGGCGTCGTCGAGCGCAACTGGTACCTCGTCAAGCGCTACATTTGGTGGGAGCTCGCGTTCTTCCTCTGGACGGCCGCGAACACGCTCACGATCGTCTTCATCGCGGAGGGGGTGGGGCTGTCGGCCGAGGCGGAGGAGCTGGCCGAGCGCGTCGGCATCCTCGACCGCGGACGCCTGCTCGCGCTCGAGCCCGCGGGCGAGCTCAGGCAGCGCTACGGCGGCGACACGCTCGAGGAGGCGTTCTTCGCCGCGACCGGCCGTTCCTTCGAGGAGGAGGAAGCGGAGGTGGCCGTATGAGAGCCGTCGCCCTGTCGCTGCGCCACGAGCTCGTCGGCCTGAGCGGCGTCGGCGAGCGCAACTGGTACCTGGTCAAGCGCTACATCTGGTGGGACGTCGCGTTCTTCCTCTGGACGGTCGCGAACACGCTCACCATCGTCTTCATCTCCGAGGGGATCGAGGCGGCCGGCGGCGAGATCGACGTCAACCGCGCTACGACGATCCTCCTGATTGGCGCGGTCGTCTGGGCGTACCTCGGGATCATTTTCGAGATCCTCACCGAGACGGTCGCCTGGGAGCGCTGGGAGGGGACGATCGAGTACACGTTCATGGCGCCGCTCGCGAGGCCCGTCCACCTGTTCGGAATGGGCCTGTTCGCGATCGCGTACGGAATCGTTCGCGCGGTGCTCCTCTTCGCGGTCGTGGCGGCGTTCTTCGAGCTCGAGCTGCCCGACGCGAATTTCGCGGCGGCCCTCGTGATCCTCGCGATCGCGTCGATCTCGTTCGTCGGGATCGGGATGATGACCGCCGTCCTGCCCCTGATCTCGCCCGAGAAGGGAACGCAGCTCGGGTTCGTGGCGCAGGGAGTCCTGCTCGTCGTCTCGGGCGTCTACTACCCGGTGAGCGTGCTTCCGGAGTGGATGCAGGCGCTCGCCAAGATCTCGCCCGCGACCTACGCGCTCGACGGGATCCGCGACGCGATCATCAACGGCGCCGGCGTCAGCGATATGTGGCCGAACATCTGGCCGCTGATCATCATCGGCGTCGTCTCCGTCCCGCTCGGGCTCGAAGTCTTCCGTCGCGGCGAGCGCTACGCGAAGCGCCACGGAAAGCTGAAGAGGTCGGGATGAGCATCGAGGACCGCAGAGCAGAGAGCGATGCGGACCTGGAGGCGTTCATTCGCATTCGCCGGACGCTCCTTCCAAACGAGTCCGGCGGGACGGCGGAGCTCTTCCGCGCGCAGATGGCCAAGCCCGAGAGACGATTCTTGGTCGCCGCGCTCAACGGCGAAGTCGTCGGCTGCGGGCTCGTCGACCGGTCCGACATCGGAGATGACCGCTTCTCAGTAAAGGTCAGAGTTCTGCGGCATGCCCGGCGAAACGGAGTGGGGACGGCGCTGCTTCGAGAGCTCGTTGAGCATGCATCGACGTTCGGGCCCGAAAAGATGTCGACCCACCTCGAGGAAGAAGAGGCGCGAGCGTTCGCGGAGCGGTTCGGCTTCCGTGAGACCGACCGGCAAGTCGAACAGGTAAAGCGGCTCGGCGAGGAGCCGACACCGCCCCCGGCTCCGGACGGCATCGAGATCGCCACGATCGCTGAGCGTCCCTCGCTGCTTCGGGATGCCCATCCACTGGCGGTCCAGGGCTTCCACGACATGACT
>DATHAE010000041.1:0-3879 GCA_035296805.1 Gaiellaceae bacterium
GTCGTTCTTCGCGGCCGCGCATGCCGCCGGCATCGTCGCCGCGACCGCCGCCGCCGCGCGCCGCACACACGGTCGAAGTGCCTGAGGACGAAACGTCACACATTCGTTCCAGTCGCGTGACGAAGACGTCACACCTCGGTCGCTACCGTGACCGCAGGGGGGCTCGCGCCCCCTTGGGGCCACGTACGGCGCGACTCTGTGCGGATTCGGTGAGCGGCCCGCTGAAGCCGAAGCCGCGGCCGGCGGAGGCTCACGTAAGGCTCGCCGCGGTGGCCCGGTCCGTCGACCATGCGGCTCGCGACTCTCTCGCCAATCCGGTCGCCGGCTGATGGAAGACCGGCGGCTCGGCCCGGTCGTCGGGCTCGGGACGTGGCGCACCTTCGACGACGACGTGCGGCTCGCACGCGCGGTCGTAGGCGCCGCGCTCGACGCAGGCACGCGCCTCTTCGACACCTCGCCGATGTACGGCGGCGCCGAGGCCGCGCTCGGCGCCGCGCTCGCGGACCGGCGTGACGAGGCGACGGTCGCGACGAAGATCTGGGCGCGGTCGGTCGACGAAGGGCAGGAGCAGTTTCGGCGCCAGCTAGCGTGGTACGGCGGGCGCGTGGACGTGGAGCAGGTGCACAACCTCGTCGCGTGGCGCGACCATCTCGCCTGGCTCGAGCCCGAGCGCGACGCCGGCCGCGTGCGCAGGATCGGCGTCACGCACTACGCCTCGTCCGCCTTCGACCAACTCGCCGACGGAGTGCGGACGCGTTCGTTCGACGTGCTCCAGGTGCCGTACAACCCGTGGGAGCGCGAGTGCGAGCGGGAGCTGCTGCCGCTGGCCGCGGAGCGCGGCGTCGCCGTGATCGCGATGCGCCCGCTCGGCGGCTCCGAACGTCGCGACAGGCGCGAACGTCCCGCGACGCAGGCGCAGCTGGACGAGCTCGGCGTCGAGTCGTGGCCACAGGCGCTCCTGAAGTGGGCGCTCGCGGACGAGCGGATCGACGCCGTCATTCCCGCGACGAGCCGCCCTGAGCGAGCACGTGAGAACGCGCGCGCGGCCGCCGGACCACCGCTCGCGCCCGAGCAGCGCGAGCTCGTCGAGAGGATCGCGCTGGGGTGAAGGCCTACGAGGGAAAGCACGTCGACGTCGTCGTCGAGGACGGGAAGGAGGTCGTCCTCCACGGCCCGGCGGTCGCCATCGTCGCGGTCGACGCCGAGAGCGCCGTCACGTTCGTGCGACAGGAGCGCGCGGGCGCGCACGGGAAGCTGCTCGAGATCCCGGCCGGCAACGTCGACGAGGGGGAGGAGCCGCTGGCAACCGCGCAGCGCGAGCTCCGCGAGGAGACGGGGCTCCGCGGCGGCGACTGGATCGAGGTCGCGCAGGTGTACTCGTCGCCCGGGTTCTGCGACGAGCGCGTTCACATCTTCCTCGCGCGCGGCGTGACCCGCGGCGAGGCAAGCCCCGAGGGCTCCGAGGACATCGAGCTCGTACGCGTCCCAATCGCAGAGGTCGAGGCGCTGATCCCCGAGATCGAGGACGCGAAGACGCTCGCAGGGCTCCTGCTGTACCTTCGCCTGCGCTGACGGCGTGTCGCTGCACGCAACCGAGCAGGGTAAGGTTGGCGCGCTTTGCGCATCGGCGTCGCGAGGGAGATCAAGCCGGACGAGTACCGCGTCGCCCTGACACCGGCGGGCGCGCTGGAGCTGATCCGGCGCGGTCACGACGTCGTCGTCGAGAGCGGCGCCGGGGCGGGGAGCGCCTATCTGGACGAGTCGTATGCGCGCGTCGGCGCGCGCCTTGGATCCGTCGACGAGGTGTGGGAGTCGAGCGAGATGGTGCTCAAGGTGAAGGAGCCGATCGCGAGCGAGTACGGCCACCTACGCGACGGCCTCGTCTTGTTCACGTACCTGCACATCGCCGCTGACGAGCCGTTGACGCGTGCGCTCGTCGACTCCGGGGTCGCGGCCGTCGCCTACGAGACGGTCGAGACGCCCGATCGCGCGCTGCCGCTGCTCGCGCCGATGTCGGAGGTCGCCGGCCGGCTCGCATCGCAGGCAGGCGCCTACTTCCTGGAGAAGCCGCTGGGAGGTCGCGGCCTGCTCCTCGGCGGCGTGCCGGGCGTCGCCCCCGGCCGCGTTGTCATCATCGGCGGCGGGATCGTCGGCTACAACGCCGCGATCATCGCGCTCGGGCTCGGCGCACAGGTGACGATCCTGGAGCGCTCCATCGACCGCATGCGCCACCTCGAGGAGATCCTGTCGGGCCGCGTGACCCTGCTGATGTCGTCGAGCCTCCAGATCGAGGCGTCCGTTGCCGACGCGGATCTCGTCATCGGCGCGGTGCTGATCCCGGGGGCACTTGCGCCCAAGCTCCTCACCCGCGAGATGATCCGCGGAATGAAGGCTGGGGCGGTGCTCGTCGACGTCGCGATCGACCAGGGCGGCTGCTTCGAGACCTCACGCGCGACGACGCATTCGGAGCCGGTGTACGTGGTCGACGAGGTGACCCACTACTGCGTCGCCAACATGCCCGGTGCCGTTCCCGTGACGTCGACGCGCGCGCTCACGAACGCGACGCTGCCGTACGTCGAGGCGATCGCCGACTACGGCTTGCGCGACGCGGTCTCACGCGACACCGCGCTCGCGAAGGGCGTGAACGTTCTCGAGGGAAAGGTGACGTACGAGGCTGTCGCCGAGGCGCACGGGCTCGAGTTCACGCCGCTCGACGACGTTCTCCCGCTGTCTCCGGTCTAGATCACCGCTCGCCCCGGCGGCAAGGGTACGTCCGCCAACCTCCGGCGACACGCGGTCAGCCGGCATGGCGTTCGCTTACGACGGTGCGGGCGGCTCGGCGGCCGCCTTGCGGGCCCGTTTCTCCTCCGGGTTCGGGCTGATCTTGACGACGAGCCACGTCACGCTGGCTGCCAGCGCGATCACGCACACGATGAAGACGGCCATTCCGATGAGGCCAAGGACGGTTTCCACGCGGAAGTAGGATAGCCGCGTGCCGCGCGCGTGCGTCATCGTCCTCGACGCCGTCGGAGCGGGTGAGCTACCCGACGCCGCTGAGTTCGGCGACGAGGGCTCCGACACGCTCGGCAACGTCGCCCGCGCCGTGGGTGGCCTCGACCTGCCGACGCTCGAGGCGCTCGGCTTCGGGAACATCGCGCCGCTCGAGGGCTGCGCACCGCAGCCGGGGGCTCCCGCCGTCGCCGGGCGGCTCGTCGAGCGCTCGAAGGGCAAGGACACGACGACGGGTCACTGGGAGCTGATGGGCGTCGTGACGCCCGTTGCGATGCCGACCTACCCGTACGGCTTCCCGGACGAGGTGGTCGACCCGTTCATGAACCGGACCGGCCGCGGCGTCCTCGGCAACAAGGCCGCGAGCGGCACCGAGATCATCCAGGAGCTCGGCGAGGAGCATCAGCGGACGGGGAAGTGGATCGTCTACACGAGCGCCGATTCGGTCTTCCAGATCGCCGCGCACGAGGAGACGATCCCGCTCGAGGAGCTCTACGGCGCGTGCCGTACCGCGCGCGAGATCCTGACCGGGAAGCACGCGGTCGGGCGGGTGATCGCGCGGCCGTTCGTCGGCACACCGGGCGAGTACGTCCGCACGCCGAACCGCCACGACTTCTCGCTCGAGCCGCGCCGGCCGAACTACCTCTCGCTGGTGCGGGACGCGGGCCACAAGGTCTACGGCGTCGGCAAGATCTCCGACATCTTCGCCGGCTGCGACATCGACGACTCCTTCCCAACGAAGTCGAACGTCGAGGGGATCAACCGCACCGAGGAGCTGCTGCGCGAGGTCGACGACGGCTTCGTCTTCACGAACCTCGTCGAGACGGACATGCTTTGGGGCCACCGGAACGACCCGGTCAACTTCCACCG
>DATHAE010000042.1:0-7189 GCA_035296805.1 Gaiellaceae bacterium
ATCGGGTCGACGGCGACGACGGTCGCGCCGCTGCCCCGCGCGAGCTGGGTCGCGAGCAAGCCGGGGACGCCCTGCCCGAAGACGGCCACGGTCTCGCCGACGTTCACGGCCGCGTCGAGGACCGCGTTGAGCGCGATCGCGCCGATGCGCGCAAAGACGCCGACGAGCGGCGGCAGGCCGTCGACCAGCACGCGTTCCGCGACGGGCTCCGCGGGTACGACGCCGCCGCTCCGGTGCCCCCAGGCGCCCCACACGCGGTCGCCCGGCCGCACCTGCGCGACGCCGTCGCCGACCTCGACGATCTCGCCCACCTGCTCGTAGCCCCAGCCGTCGAGCGGGAACGAGAAGGTCGGCTCGCCGTCGACGAACAGCCGCCGCTCGACGTCCCAGTGCCTGGAGAGGTACGGGTTCGAGCCGCGGTACGCCGTCAGCTCCGTTCCGGCGGAGATCCCGGAGAGGAGCGTCCGGACGCGCACCTCGCCGGCGCCGGGGCGGCGTTCCTCGACCTCGACGAGCTCGACCTCGCGCGGCGAACTGAACCTGACGACGCGCTCCACGAGCCGCCGCGCTACGAGAGCGCGGTCGACGCGTCCTGCGCGAGCGCAAGCGTCGCCTCGCGCGACCGCGCGAGGTCCTCCGCCTCTTCGCCGAGCGCGCCGCCGCCGTCACTGTCCATCCAGCGGATCCGGTCGGGCGCGATCCGCAGCCAGAGTTCGCTTTCCGGTGCCGGGAACAGGTCGGGGCGCACCGAGACCTTGACCAGGTTGTCGCCGGCGCGCACGGTGAGCAGGTTGTGCGACCCCAGCGGCTCGACGACGACGACCGTCGCCGCCACCGCGCCGTCCGCAGGCTGCGTCTCGACCTCGATCGACTCGGCGCGGATGCCCAGGACGACCTCGCGGCCCACATGCGCGCGCGCGTCCTCGCGCAGCGGCACCGTCCCGCCACCGAGCCGCGCGACGGGCCGCCCGTCGTCGAGGGCGACCGTCGCGTGCACGAAGTTCATCGGCGGGGTGCCGATGAACCCGCCGACGAACGTGTCCAGCGGGCGGTCGTACACGGCGAGCGGCGTGTCGACCTGGACGATCCGGCCCGCGTTCATGACCGCGATCCGGTCGCCCATGCTCAGCGCCTCCACCTGGTCGTGCGTGACGTAGATCGTCGTCGCCTCGAGCTTCTGCAGGAGCGACTTCAGCTCGGCCCGCATCTCCATCCGCAGCAGCGCGTCGAGGTTCGAGAGCGGCTCGTCCATGAGCAGGACGTCGGCGCGAGTCGCGATCGCCCGCGCGACCGCCACCCGCTGGCGCTGGCCGCCCGAGAGCTGCGCGGGATAGCGGTCGAGGAAGTCCTCGATGTGGAGCAGGCTCGCGGCCGAGCCGACCCGCTCCTCGATCGTCGCCTTGCTCTCCTTCTGCATCTTGAGGCCGAAGGCGACGTTGTCGTACACCCTCATGTGCGGGAAGACCGCGTAGCTCTGGAAGACCATCGCGATCCGCCGCTTGCGGGGCGGGAGGTCGGTCGCGTCGCGCCCGCCGATCTCGATCCGTCCGGCGTCGACCCGCTCGAGGCCGGCGAGGCAGCGGAGCAGCGTCGTCTTGCCGCATCCGGACGGCCCGAGCAGCACCACGAACTCGCCGTCGCGGACGTCGAGGGTGACGTCGTCGACTGCGGCGACCTTCCCGAAGATCTTGGTGACGTTCTGGAACCCGACCTCGGCCACTACTTCACCACCCTCCCCCACATGTTGAAGAGGTACTTGCGGATCACGAAGATCACGAGCAGCGACGGCGCCAGCAGGAAGAATCCCCCGGCGAACCGGAACGGGAGCGGCGACGCGTTCAGCACGGCCAGCACCTGCGCCGGCAGCGTCCGGTTGCGCAGCGTCAGGATCGAGGCCGCAAAGACCTCGTTCCACGAGATGATGAAGACGAAGATCGCCGCCGCCGCGAGCCCCGGCAGCGCGAGCGGCATCACGACGCGGGCGACCGCCGACGCTCGGCTGCAGCCGAGCGTCATCGCCGCCTCCTCGAGCTCGACCGAGATCCCCGAGAAGACGCTCGAGGTGACGAGCACGGCGAACGGCAGCGCGAGGGCTGCGTGGGCGAACGCGACGCCGTAGACGCTGTCGTCGATCCCCCAGCGCAGGAACGTGACGGCGAGCGGGATCGAGAGGATCACGATCGGGAACGCGCGCGTCGAGACGATCGCGAGGCGGAAGCTGTCGGCGCCGCGGAACGCGAACCGCGCAAGCGCGTAGCCCGTCGGCGCACCGAGTCCGAGCGCGATCAGAAGCGTCAGCCCGGCGACGATCACGCTGCGCTGGAGCGACGGGACGATCCCCTCCGAGTCGAGGAAGAACCGCATCGTCTCGGTCGACAGGTCGCGCGGCAGGAGCTGCTTCGGGTACTGGTAGACGGACTCCTGCGTCGAGAACGCCGACAGCGTGATGAAGTAGATCGGGACGAGCACCCACAGCGCGAGCACGATCGCGGCCAGGTGCAGGCCGACGCGCGGGAGCACGGCGCGCGCGGTCATCGGAGGAGCTGCTCCTTCTTCGTCCGGAGCAGGCGCAGCACGAGGGCGGCCGAGACGACGGAGAGGACGAGGATCAGCGATGCGTAGGCCGCGGCGACGTTCTCGTCCATGTTCGTGTTCTCCCAGCGGTAGGCCTCCGCGGCGAGCACCGTCGTGCCCTCGCCGGCGATCGCGATCACGGTCGCGAAGACCTCGAACGCGAGGATGATCCGGAGCAGCAGCGCGACCTGGATCGACGGCTTCAGCATCGGCAGCGTCACCGTTCGCAGCCGCTGCCAGAAGCCTGCGCCGAAGACCTCCGCCGCTTCGTTGAACTCCTTCGGGATGCTCTGGAGGCCCGCGACGAGGATGATCATGATCAGCGCCGTCGAGCGCCAGATCTCGGCGACGACGATCGCCATCAGCAGGAGGGAAAGCTTCTGCGGGTTGAGCCATATGACCGGCGTGTCGATCAGGTGGAGCTTCTCGAGGATCGTGTTCAGGTAGCCCCGCTCGGTGAAGATCGACGCCCACACGATCCCCGCCGCCAGGTCCGAGATCGCGAGCGGGAGCAGGAACACGTAGAGGAAGAGGCCGCGCACCCGCAGCCGTGCGTTGACGAGCAGCGCCATGGCGACCGCGAGGGCGAACTGCACGGGGACGATCACCGCGATCAGGAGCAGCGTGACCTTGACGGCCTCGCCGAAGCGCAGGTCGTCCTTCATCGTCCTGAACGCGTCGAACGTCCAGTTCCCGTCCTCGCGGAACGCGAGGCCGAACGCCTGCACGGTCGGCCAGGCGAAGAACAGCGCGAGGTAGGCGAGCGTGGGGAGGACCAGCCAGTACGGCAGGCCCTGCCCCCGCTTCGCGCGCCGCTCGGCCGCGGCGGGTTGCGCGACCGCGGCCACTACACGTGTTCCCGTGTCGCCCGGGTCACTTCACCTTGCAGGCGCCGTTGCTGACGGGGTCCGGCCGCCAGCACGGGGCACCTGTCTTGTCCATGATCGCCTGCAGGTTCGCCCCTTCGCTGGCGAGCACGCCCGGGATCGCCTCGCCCTTGGTGACGATTCGCGTGAACGTATTGCGGAAGACCGTGTTGAAGTTGCCGCCCTCGCCGCCGAGCCCGATCGGCAGCAGCGACGGGAGCGCCTTCGGCGACGTCTGCTGGATCTTCACGGCGTTCGCCTCGGCGCGCAGGCCGGACGGCACGCGCTTCGAGATCCGCCCGCCGATGACAGGGAAGAACCCGACGCTCGAGAGCGTCTTCGCCTGCGTGCTCTGGCTGAGCAGATGCCGGATCAGCGCCTTCGCCCCCGGGATGTTCGACGCCGTCTTCGGGATCGCCAGCCCTGCGAGCACCGGCATGTACGCGAGCCCCTTCGGGCCGATCGGCGCCGGAAAGACGACGAAGTCGTTCGGCCGCAGGGTGAGCGCGTTCTTCAGGCGCGCGACGTGGTCGAACGCGAGCAGGACCTCCTCCGAGAGGAGCGGGTCCTGCATGAAGCCGTAGGTCAGCGATTGCGGGTGCGTGCTCTTCCAGGCGCCCTTCATCCACGACCAGCCGTTCGCGGCCTGCGGCGTCTTGAACGTCGTCACGACGCCGCCGCTGAAGCCGGGTACGAGGAAGCCCTGGAAGAAGCGGTGGATGAGCCCAGTCGGACCGGCCGGGAAGCCGAGCCGCGCGCCGTACTTGGCCTCGATCGCCTTCGCCCACCTGTTCACCTGGCCGTAGGTGAGGCTGTTCAGCTTGGCGCCCTTCGGCAGCAGCGGCAGCACCTTCTTGTTCGCGGCCATGACGTACGTCGCCTGGATCCACGGGATGTAGTACTGCTTGTTCGTCCCGAGCTTCCCGAGCGTCATCAGGTTCTTCGCGATCTCGCTCCGGCCGCTCTTGTACCCCTTCGCGACGTCGGAGAGGTCGAGCAGGTAGTTCTTGTCCTCGAAGGTCGAGAAGCTACCGTGCAGGGCGCCGAGCAGGTCGACGGTTCCCTTGTTCGCCCGCGCCTCCGCGCGGACGCGCGAGTCGAACTCGGCCTCGGAGGCCGCGAACACGGAGTCGACCTTGCCGTCGAAGCCCTGCAGGAGGACGTTGCGAAATGCCTCCGACTCCTGCACCTGCCCGAGCTGCGTCGAGTAGAACGTGACGTTGCCGGCGGCCTCGGGCAGCGCGCCGAAGGCGTTGCGCGACCACAGGCCCGCCGTCGCGAGGGCGCCGCCGGCGACCGCCCCCCTTTTGATCAGGGTGCGGCGGTCGAGCGAGCCCTCCCAGAGGGGATTGCCGTCGTCGTGGTCGGCCATCTCAGCTTCTCCTTTCAGTCGACTCGGCCCACTGCCTGCGGGGAGTCGTGGTGGGGTCGCGCAAACACGAGGTCGAGGACGAGCCCGGCGGTCCACGAGAACTCCTCGCCGCCGTGGCCGCGCCCGGTGGTCGGGCTGTAGTGCTCCCAGAAGCCGCCCTCGCGGGCGAGCTCGAGCACCGCCGAGCGGACCCGCTCGGCGAGGTCGTGGTAGCCGTAGCGCACGAGCCCGCGGTACAGCACCCAGTTGTGGATCGGCCAGACTGGGCCGCGCCAGTACAGCGTCGGCTCGAAGCGCGGGTCGTCGGGCGGCAGGCTCGTGACGGCGAAGCCGCGCCCGTCGAGCTCGACACCCGCGTCGGCCAGCCGCGCGACGAGCAGCGCCGCCCGTTCTGGCGTCGGGACGCCGGCGTACAGCGGCGCCAGCGCGGCGCCGCTGCGAGTCCGGATCCGCTCGTGCGCGACCACGTCGAAGTCGACGTAGGCGGCGCGGTCGCCGTCCCAGAGACGCTCGTCGATCCCGGCCGCCGTCCGCTCGGCCGCGCTCTCGAACGGGGCCGGGTCGGCGCCGACGACGCGTGCGATCTCGGCGAGGTCGCGGTTCGACTGGACGAGCAGCGAGTTGAACAGGACGGGCTGGATCGCGAACGGCGTCTGCTCGCGGATCTCTCGCGCGTCGTACCGGAGGTCGCGGAACAGGCGGACGAGATAGGCGTAGCGGTCGTAGTCGTGGTCGCTCGGCCGCTCGTCCGCATCCGCCAGGTGCACGTCGACGCGCTCGTACTCCGGCACGTCCTCGCTCGTCAGCTCCATCCTCTCGAGCGCGTCGTCCCAGAGCGGCGAGTTGTCCATCCCGGACTCCCACGGGTGCCAGATCTCGGCGAGCCCGTCCTCGCCACGCGTGCGCTCGCGCTCCAGGTACCCGTGCCACGAGGCGAGCCGCGGCATCAGCTCGGCGAGGAACGACCGCGCCCGCTCGCGATCGCCTGCGTGGAGGTACACCTGCCACGCCGCCGTTGCATGCACGGGCGGCTGGACGATCCCGGACGTGCGCGGCGCAGCCGGCGCGTCCGCCGAGCGGTCCGTCTGCCAGAACTCCGGACCCGGGAAGTAGCGGGCGCCCTCGGTGAAGACGATGTGGGGGAGGAGGCCGTTGCGCCACTGCCCGGCGAAGAGCGACAGCAGCTCGCGCTCCGCGCGCTCCTGGTCGACGCGCGCGTACCCGATCGCGATGCAGGCGGAGTCCCAGCTCCACTGATGCGGATAGAGCCGCGGCGACGGCTTCGTCGCGTGCCCGAGCGAGTTCCGCTCCAGCACGGCCACCGCGCGTCGCACCAGCTGCGTATCCGCGTGGGTCAGACCGTCCGTCCGCTGCGCGCCGCGACCCTCGATCTCGCTCCTCCGGGCCTCATGTTGAATTGCTACGCGTCTGTAACAATTCCGCGGGCGAGAGTCAATAGGCGGACGTACAGTGGTCGCAGGCGATGGAGATCGACAAGCGCCCGATCCCGCCCTACTTCCAGCTCAAGACGCTGCTGCTGGAGGCGATCCTCGGCGGCGAGCTCGGGCCCGGGGCTCGCCTCCCGACCGAGCACGAGCTCTGCGAACGGTACGCGCTCAGCCGGACGCCCGTGAGCCGCGCGCTGTCCGAGCTCGCGAGCGAGGGCGTGATCCTGCGCCATCGCCGCCGCGGCTCGTTCGTCAACCCGCACTGGCTGCGCCGCTCGCCCGACCGGCCGGAGGTGCGCGCCGTCGTCCCGGAGGGGCCGTGGGCGGGGATGGTGCAGGACGCGGCGCCGCCCGAGCTCGCCGTCAACGTCGTGACCGTCCCCCGGCCGGACCTGCACCAGGCGCTGACGCGCGCGGTCGCCGAAGGACGCGGACCCGACCTCGCGCTGCTCGACTCCGTGTGGCTGCCCGAGTTCGCCGAGGCAGGGTTCCTGCACGCGCTCGACGACCTCGACGCCGATTGGGTCGAGCGCGAGCACGAGGTCGACTTCCTCCCGCCCGTCGTCGCCACCAACCGCTACCGCGGGCGGACCTACGGCGTCTCCGCGTTCGCGGACGTGGCCGGGCTCTGGTACCGGCGCGACGCGTTCGACGGCGCGTCGCGGCTCCCGCCGGCGACGTGGTCGGAGCTGCGCGCGATCGCGCGCACCGTCACGCGCGACGGGATCCGCCACCCGATCGTCATCCCCGGCGGCTCGAAGGGCGGCGAGACGACCTCGTACTCGTTGATCTCCCTGCTCGCGTCGAACGGCGCCGGCGTCCTCGGGCGCGACGGTGTCACGCTCGGCTCGAGCGCGACCGCGCAGGCGCTGCGCTTCGCCGGCGGCCTCGTGGAGGAGGGTCTGATGTCGGCAGCGGTCGTCGGGTAC
>DATHAE010000043.1:0-14627 GCA_035296805.1 Gaiellaceae bacterium
TCCCGCTGATCGTCCCGCTCCAGGTCGCGCCCTTCGCGATCGACCGCGGCAGCTGGGACGGGGGCGGGTCGTGAGCGACGCGGTGGTCGTCGTCGACGAGGGCCGTCTCGCCGCGGTACTGCTCCTTCCGGCTGACGCTCAGCGTCGGGATCGGCGTTGTGAAGAGCGGCGGCGTCGTCACCTTCAGCGCGCCGCGCGTCCCGTTCCGGATCGAGAGCTTCACCGACCACGACGTGGGCGTGATCACGACCCGCGTGATCCGGAAGGAGACGGTGCGTCCGCCGGTCACCTTCTGCTCCCGCCAGTCGACGTTGAACGTCTTCGCGTCGGCCGCGGGCGCCACCACGAGCGCGACCAGCGCCACGAGCAAGGCCCGTCTCACAGCGTGAAGGAGCGGTTGGTGATCCAGAAGACGGTGGCGCCGCCGCTCGCCGCGCTCTCTCGAGTTCGAAGAGGCCGAAGCCGATCGAGAACGCCTGCCCCTTGCGCAGCTCCGCGTGGCCGCCGAAGGTGCCCGTCCACGAACGGTGCGGCCCGAGCGCCCGCGGCAGTGGTGGGCGGAATGACCCTCCGCATCCCGTCGGAGTATGACGGCGGCGCGGTCGGCCGGTTAGCGCGGCGTTACAGCCGCTCGGACGCGACGAGCATCGCCAGGTAGCGATCTCGTAGGCGCGGGCGGTCAGGGCGGCACGGCTGTGGACGCCGAACTTCGTCAGCAGGTTCGTCCGCCTCATCGGCACCTTCCACGCGCTCGCCGCGGATGATGTTGTCGAGCTTCGGCCCGAAGGGCCGTGGCCCGGCGCCGCAGCGATCGTGTGGCAGTAGGCGACTGCGCCCGTTCGCGCCGCTCAGGAAGAGCTCGCGCCGTGTGCGACGTCACCGCTCTTCTCGCCGCCGCAATTGGACAGACTCAGCGCCGCTGCGAACATCGCAACGACGAGGCCGGTGCGCCGGCGTCCGACGACAGCCGCATTCGTCGGACGAGCACGACCTTACAACGGCGTCCGCTGAGAGGCGAGGGCGCGTCAGAGCGGCGTGCCGGTGCCGCCGAGGCCGCCGAAGATCGCGAAAGGGTTCCCCGGCGACGCCTCCCACACGAGCTCGCCGCCCGGCTCGACCTCGCCGTGCAGTCGCCGCGCGAGCTCCTGCGCCTGCTCACGGCTGGCGGTGCCCGCGATCACGTACGACCAGCGGCGGACGACGCCGTAGCCCTCGTCCTCCAGCCGGTCTGCGAGCTCGCGCGCCGCGTCGTGGCTCCGGCACGGGATCCGCACCTCCCACGGCGCGTATCCCGCCGCGATCGTCTCGCCGTCCACATCTCCGCCGGGTGGCTCGTCGTCCCAGCGCCGCTCCTCGGCGAGCCAGTGCTCGCGCACCATCGTCTCCGGCTCGACCCGCGCCTCGCGAACCTCGGCCTCGATCACCTGCTCGGCCCGCTCGAGCGCGAGCGACGAGTCGGCGTAGACGAAGATCGTGCCGCCGTCGCGCGTCACGGCCAGCCGGTGATCCTCGAGCTCGTGCGCGAGGTCGCGTGCCTCCGACCCGAGGAGGCCGAGCCGCGAGAGCAGCCCGCCGGCGTTCTCCTCCCCGAGCTCGATCCGAAGCCGCCAGTCGTCGCGCGCCACAGCGCGCACTGTACGGGGATCAGGCGGCGGCGGTGACGAGGCCCTCGAGCCGCGCGCGCAGCCAGGGCAGCTCGCTCCGCTCGGCCTCGAGGATCTCGCCGCGGAGCTGGATCACGAGACCGCCATCGTCGGCGAGGTGGTCGGCGGCCCCTGCGAGAAGCCTGCGGTAGTGGTCGAGGCCGTCGCCGTCCGAGAAGACCGCGAGCGGCGGCTCGTCCTCGAAGCCGGGCGAGACGGGCAGGTACGGGAGGTTCGCGACGATCAGGTCGAGGTCGCGCGGGAGCCCGTCGAGCAGGTCGCCCTTCACGCAGTGGACCTGCGCGCCGAGCCGGTCGGCGTTGAGGCGTGCGAGGGCGAGGGCGCTCGAGCAGGTGTCGCTCGCCCACACCTCGATCCGCGGCGACCGGAGTGCGAGCGTGATCGCGACCGCGCCCGACCCGGTGCCGACGTCTGCGACGCGCGCGGGCTCGTCCCCGACCCGCGCGAGCGCGGCGTCGACGAGCCGCTCCGTCGTCGCGCGCGGCGTGAAGACCCGACCGGGATCGGTCAGGAACGTCAGTCCGTGGAAGCGTGTCTCGGCCACCTCGATATACAACGTTCTGCGATGGACTGGATTCCCGCCGTCGAGCGCGAGCAGGCGCGGTATCGCGACGGCGAGGCGCGGCTCGCCCCGGAGCAGCTCGTGAGGATGGGAAACGCGGCCTACGGCGCGGGTCTCGCGCTCCTCATGCTCGGCCGCGGCGAGGAGGCGCGCGAGTGGCTCGACCGCGCGGCGGCACGGTGGCGGGAGAGCTGGGAGCACGCACCGCCGGACTCGTGGGGACGGCCGATCGGGGCGCTCAAGGCCGAGCTGATCGCCGGCCGCGGCGCCGCGGTCGAGGAGCTCGCGCGCTGGGCGCTCGAGCTCGGCGCCGCGACCGCCGACTCGCCGATCGGCCGCTACGCCGGCACGCTCGCCCTGCTCGCGCTCGAGCGGTGGCCGGAGGCACGGCACGTCGCGGAGAGCCTCCGCGGCGGCGAAGGGTTCCCGGAACGTGTCGCGGATGCGCTCGCGACGATCGCCGCCGAGGATCGCGTCGGGTACGCGGAGGCCGTGGAGGACGTGCTCGAGTCGTTCGAGACGCGCGAGGAGTACCTCGAGGACGTTCCGGTCGCCGACACCGTGCTCGCGCTGCAGGCGCTCGCCGCGAAGCGCGGGGTCGCGCACGCGCTTCCCGCCTCGCCCGTCCTACCGGGACGTGTCTAGGAGACTGTCCCCGAGACACGTCCCGAACAGACACGCGGCGCGTTACTCGGGCGGCGCGTGGTCGATCGTCGGGTGGAACGCGAGCGTCACGGTGTGCTGGAGCTGCGACTCGTCCTCGAGCTCGCTCAGGCGCGCGATCAGGTCGTTCAGCGCGTCGCGGATCGTGTCCGCTGCGAGCTTCACGTGGATCTGCGCGCTGCGGAAGTCACCCTTCGTCGCGAAGAGCTCGAAGCCGTGCGCCAACTCCTTGAGCTGCGCCGCCTGAAGCTCGCTCGCGAGCCCGGCGGCGCGGATGTCGGCGCCGACGGTCAGGTGCTTCGCAACGGGGCGGTACGGCTTCTCGCGACCGCCGCTGGTGCCCGCGAGCTCGATCAGCCCGGCCCGCTGCAGCATCCGCACGTGGAAGTGGAGGTGCCCCGGGTCGACGGCGAGCCGCGCCGCCAGCTCGCGATTCGTCAGCGCCTCGTCCGACTCCGACAGCACCTGGAGGACCTTCAGGCGCAGCGGGTGGCCGAGCGCCTTGAGCTGCTCCGGGCGCTCGATCGTGAGCGCATCCTGCGGCTTCGGCGTCGGTTCCGCCGCCATTCTCCTGGTCCCCCTTCGTCGCTTCCGTGCGTCCCCCGGTATCCCTTATAGACGAGTCGCCGGAGCGTTGTCCAGCGCGCCGGCCGCCGCCGCGTCGAGATAGACCGCGATCGGGGCGTCGCCGCGACGGAGCAGGCTCGCCGGAACCTCGTCCGCGATCGGGCCGCGGAAGGCGCGCGCGACCGCCTCGGCCTTGTCCGCGCCGGAGACGAGGAAGACGATGCGGCGCGCGGAGAGGAGGGCCGGCAGCGTCATCGTGATGCGCTCGACGTGCGGCTCGAGCCCGGCGGAGCCGCTCGTGACGAGCCGATCCTCGCAGCGAAGCTGAGCCGACCCGGGGAAGAGCGAGGCTACGTGGCCGTCCGGCCCGAGCCCGAGGAGCAGGAGGTCGAGCTCCACCCCGTCGAGCTGACGCCCGTACTCGCCGGCGGCGTCCGCGGGCTGCAGCTCGCCGCGGATCCGGTGCACGTCGGGCTGCTCGCGCAGCCGGTCGAGAAGGGTCTCCTTCGCGAGCCGGTAGTTCGAGCGCACGTCGTCGGGCGGAACCGCGCGCTCGTCGCCCCACCAGACCGAGGCGCGGCTCCAGTCGGGCTCGAGCTGCGCGGCCTGCGCGTACGCGTCGCCCGGGCTGCGTCCGCCGGTGAGGACGATCGTGCCGCCGCGGCCCGCCTGCTCCGCGAGCAGCTTCGCGACTGCCGCCGCCGGCTCGTCCGCAACGTGGAGCGTGACGTCAGCCATGGCCGCGCGCCAGCTCCTGCGACCGCTCCATCGCCGCGTTGATCGCGTTCAGAAATGCCGCGCGGACGCCCGCCTGTTCGAGCTCACGGATCGCGCGCGTCGTCGTGCCGCCCGGCGAGGTCACGGCCTCGCGGAGCTCGACCGGGTGCATCTTCTCGTCGCGGAGCAGCTTCGCCGTCCCGAACATCGTCTGCACCACGAGCTCGGTCGAGACCTCGCGCGAGAGGCCGAGCAGGATCCCGGCCTCGATCATCGCCTCGGCGAGCAGCGCGAAGTACGCCGGGCCGGAGCCCGACACCGCGGTGACGGCGTCCATGTACGGCTCGGCCACCTCGACCACGCCGCCGACCACCCGCAGCACCTCCGCGGCGCGTTCGAGGTGCTCGCGTCCCGCGTGCGCGCCGGCGCAGATCCCGGCGATCCCCTCGTGCACCGTCGACGGCGCATTCGGCATCGCGCGCACGACGGGGACGTCGGCTGCGATCTGCCGCTCGATCACGGCCGTCGGGATCGCGGCGGCGATCGAGAGCACCGTGTGCCGCGGCGAGAGCTCCTGGCCGACCTCACGGAGCAGCGCGTCGATGTCTTGCGGCTTGACGGCGATCACGATTACGTCGGCGTGCCGTACCGCGTCCGCGTTCGCCGTCGTCGCCTCGACCGCGTAACGGTCGCGCAGCTCGGCCGCGCGCTCCTCGCGCCGCGTCGTGACGACCACATCGGTCCAGCCGGAGCTATGCAGCCCGGCGAGGAGCGACTCGCCGATCTTGCCGGCGCCGAGGATCGCGATGCGCATCGGGGAAGGGTACGACGCCTGCGTGATGCCCTGCCAACAGGTACACGCTCGCGAGGCCCGCCCACTCGCCGTACGGCTCGAGCAGCTCATCCGTCTCCTCGGGCTCCACCCACCGGCCGCGGAGCGCCGACATCAGCTTCGCGAGGCCGAGGTCGCGGGCCAGGCCGCGCTCGAACCGTCCGAGCCCCTCGAGGCACACGACGCCGACCGACCACGGCCCGAGGCCCCGCTCGCGCTCGAGCCGCCGCGCGACGACCTCCGTCGGAAGCCCCTTCAGCGCTTCGAGGTCGAGCGAGCGACAGACGCGGACGAGCGTGGCACCGCGCCGCGCTCCGAGTCCGAGATCGCGCAGCTGCGCCGGCGAGAAGCGCGCCAGGTCGCGCGTGGTGGGCGCCGCGTGCAGCCCCTCGCGGGCCGGGGTCGCCGCGCGGACGACGCGGCGCTCGTGCTCGCGGGCGAGCCTCCCGAGGATCAGTTGACCGGCGACCGCGCGGAGGAGCGCCTGCGCGACGGTCGCGGTCCGCAGCGGCCGCAGCCCGCGCAGCCGGCGCGTGGCTTCGCCGAGCAGCGGGTCGCGCGCGAAACGGCGCAGGAACTCCGTGTGGTCGTCGTCGAGCCCGAGCGCGAACCGGACGTGCTCGGCGCCGGCGTTGCTGTCGGCACGGACGACGACCGAGCCGTCGACGCGCTGCCACGCCTGCACGCGCTCGAGCCGGCCGTCGACGGCGATCGTGGCGCGGTACGTGCCGTCGGCGACGACCCGCGTCGCGTCGCTCCCGAGCCGCCCGGAGAGCCGGAGCGAGTACGGCCCGCGCGGTCTGAGCTCGGCGGCGATCACCGCACGATCTTTACCACGGCGCCGGACCGCGCCGGCCACGGACGCGTGCGCGCGCCATCTCGCGGCTCGGGCTCCGGATGCGCGGTTACCCTCCTGCGGATGCTGCGCCGCGTCGCTTCCCGCGTCTCGATGCGGAGTCGCGAGCGGAAGCTGCGCCTCTTCCTCGACCTCCTCCGGCCCGGCCCCGAGACGACCGTCGTCGACGTGGGCGTCACCGATGCGCCTTTCGGCGCCGGCTCGACGGACAACTTCTTCGAGGCGAGATATCCGTGGCCGGAGCGGATCACGGCCGTCGGAGTCACCGGGCTCGACCGCTTCGCCGCCGCGTTCCCGCGCGTGCGCGCGGTGCAGGCGGACGGCCGCGAGCTCCCGTTCGCCGACGGCGAGTTCGACCTCGCGTTCTCGAATGCGGTCGTAGAGCACGTCGGCGGCGGCCGCGAGGGCCAGCGCCGCTTCGCCGGCGAGCTTTGCCGCGTCGCGCGCCGCGTCTTCCTCACGACCCCGAACCGCTGGTTCCCGGTCGACCCGCACACGCTCCTCCCGTTCGCGCACTGGCTCCCGGCCGGCGGAGCCCGCGACCGCCTCTTGCGCGCGCGCGGCTTCGACGACGTGCTCGACCCGCTCGGTCCGCGCGAGCTCGCCACGCTCTTCCCGTACCCGGTGCGAGTGATCAACACCGGGATGACGCTGGTCGCCGTCGGGCCGCAAAGGTGAGGCGCCCGGTCTGGGCGCTGTACGTGCTCATTCCGGGGCTCGCGCTCCACAACTTCGTAATGGCCGAGCTGTGGGAGCTCGGCGTGCGCGGGCACGCGCTCGACGTCGTCTCGGCCTGGAAGGAAGCCGTGCTGCTGGTGGCGCTCGCGCTCGTCGTGCGCGCCCGACGAGGGCTCCCGTTCAAGGCGACGTGGTGCGACTGGCTCGCGCTCGCGTTCGCGGCGCTCGTCGTCCTGTACGCGCTGATCCCGCAGAGCTGGCTCGGCGGCGACGCCTCGGCGAAGGGCGTCCTCTTCGGCGCGCGACACGACCTGCTCCCGGTCGCGGCGTACTTCCTCGGGCGCGGCCTCGCGCTGACGGGAGACGACCTGCGCAGGGTGTCGCTCACGATCGTCGCCACCGCGTGCGCAGTCGCCGGGTTCGGGCTCGTCGACGTGTACGCGATCCCGCTCCAGTGGTGGCGTGACTCGGGTGCGCCGGGGTGGTACCGCGAGCAACTCGGCTTGACGTACCGCGGCCTCAGCCGCCTGCCGGAGAACTTCGTCTACAACACGGGCGACGAGCGCCCGCTGCGAAGGCTCGTGTCGACCTTCCTCTCGCCGCTCGCCTCTTCGTACCTGTTCGTGGTCGCGCTGCTCCTGCTCGCCGGCGCGCGCCGGGCCGCGTTGGCGAGTAACAGACTGTTCCTTGGCTGGGTCGGCGCCGCGGTGCTGCTCCTCGCCGGCCTCCTCTGGACGCACACGCGCTCGGCGCTGCTCGCGCTCGCCGCGGGCCTCGTCCTCCTCGCGTGGGCGCGACGCGACATCTGGGCGCTGGGCGCGGCGATCGCCGTCGTCGCCGTCGGCGCGGCCTTCGTCGCCGTGTACCCCGACATCGGGCCGCGCACGAGGTTCACGCCGAGCGAGCTCGACGTTCAGCGCTCGCAGGCGAAGGAGGGGAGCCCGGCGGCGAGCGGCGCGACCGACGCGAGCACCGAGAGCCACTGGCGCAGCCTGCGCGACGGCGCGGAGACCGTCGCGAAGCACCCGTGGGGCTACGGCCTCGGCAACGCCGGGGTCACGGCCTCGCGGACGAACAAGGAGATCAAGGCGGGCGAATCGACCTACACCGAGCTCGGCGTCGACGCCGGCCTGCTGGGCGCGCTCGTCTTTCTCGCGTGGTCGCTCGTGCTCGTGCGCCGCGTGCTGCCGCCATCGGCGTGGATCGGCGCGTCGCTCGCGGCGGCGCTCGTGCTCGGCCTCCAGACCGACGTGATCGGGGTGCCGTGGCTCGCGTACGTGCTCTGGACGCTCGCGGGCGATCAGGCGTAGCGCGACGCGCCGGCCGGGTCCGCGGCAGCCTCGATCGCGACCTCGTACTCGTGCGCGCTGACGACGCAGCCGTCCACCGCGCGCGCGGCCTCGGTCCGGACGCGGCTCGCGGTGACGCGGCTCCCTGCCATCGCAGCGTGCGTCTCCCACAGCGTGAAGGCGGTAGCGCGGTCTTCGTCGGCGCAGACGAGGAAGTAGCCGTCGCTGAAGCCGTCGAGCGTCTTGATCCGGTCGAACGCGGACCGGAAGCTCTCGACGGCCTCGTCCATCCGGTCGCCCGGAAGCTCGTACACGGTCACGCGCGCAAACATGCCTGCCCCTCCCCCTTTTCGGCCAAGCCTAATCGGCGGCGAGGACGAGCCCGTTGCCGCTCGGGTCGCGGACGAGCGGTCCATACGGCGTCGACTCCGCGCCGAGGCGCTCGGCCAGCTCGTCGCGGGCGTCGGCGGAGGGAAGGACGACCGTCGCGTGGCGCAGGGCGGCGTGGCCGGGCGGCGGCGGCGGCGCGCCGGCGCTCTCCCAGACGTTCGCGCCGACGTGGTGGTGGTAGCCGCCGGCGGAGAGGAACGCCGCCTGGTCGGCGAGTGCCGCCGTGACGTCGAAGCCGACCTGGTCGCGGTAGTAGTCGACCGTCTCGGGGATCGACGACGCCTTCAGGTGGACGTGGCCCATCACGGTCCCGCCGGGGAGGGCGTCGAACGGCTCCGTCTCCGGGTCCTCCAGCTCGCCGAGCAGGTTCTCGACATCGAGCGGCCGCGTCGTCAGCCGCCGGCCGACCTGCCCTTCCCACTGCTCGCGAGGCCGGTCGGCGTAGATCTCGATCCCGTGGTAGTCGGGATCGCGGAGGTAGATCGACTCGCTGACGTCGTGGTCGGAGAGGCCGGTGAGGGTCGCGCCGTCGCGCGCCGCGTGCGCGAGCCAGACTGCGAGGTCGCGGCGCTCGGGCACGAGGAGCGCGAAGTGGAAGAGGCCCGTGTGGCCGTGCGAGGGCCGAGCGCCAGGCTCCTCGTAGAGCACGAGCAGCTCGCGGTCGCCGCCGAGCGACGCGCGACCGTTCTCGCGCTCGCGCTCCCGGAGCCCGATCGCGTCGCGGTAGTACGCGAGCGAGCGGTCGAGGTCGGACACCGTCAGGTGCACCGGGCCCATCCCTGTCTCGGCGGGAAGGCGGCTCACGTCGTCATTCTACGCCGGTGGCAGAGACCGACGTCTGGGCCGAGTGGCTCCGGAACCGCCGCACGGGCGGCTCGCCCGAGGAGCGGCGCAAGCTGCTCGAGCTGCTCGCGCCGGTCCGCGACAAGCTCCTCGACGACGCAGAGGTCGGGCCGGGCGACACCGTCCTCGACGTCGGCTGCGGCGACGGCCTCGTCGGGCTCGGCGCGCTCGAGCGCGGCGCGGACGTGATCTTCAGCGACATCTCGAATGCCTGCCTCGACGATTGCCGTGCGATCGCCGGCGACCGCGCGCGCTACCGCGTCGCCCCCGCGACCGATCTCGGCGCGGTCGAGGCGGACGTCGTCACGATGCGCTCGGTCCTGATCTACGTCGACGACAAGCAGCGCGCGTTCGACGAGTTCTTCCGCGTGCTGCGGCCGGGCGGGCGACTGTCGATCTTCGAGCCGATCAACCGCTTCGGGATGGAGGAGCGGTGCCAAACCTTCGGCTTCGCCGACGTTGACGGGATCGAGGAGCTGCTCGGTCGGATCTGGCGCGACGAAGAGGAGGCGGGAGTGAACGACGCGATGGTGAACTTCGGTGCGCGCGACCTCTTCGACCACGCGGAGCGAGCCGGCTTCGGCGAGGTCCGGCTGGAGCTGCACGCCGAGACGAAGCCCGAGCCGATGTGGCAGACCCGCGACTGGGACGTCTTCGTCAACTCGTCGCCGAACCCGCTTCTGCCCACGTTGGCCGAGACGATGGCCGCGAAGTTCACACGGGACGAGATCGAGCGCGTGACGGCGAAGCTGCGGCCCCAGGTGGAACAGGGTCTGGGCTCGACCCGCTTCGCGAAGGCGTACCTGCTGGCGCGAAAGTGTTGACTCCGTCCGCGCGCTGAGCGACCATCGCCCCACGCCGCAACCAGGGGAGGGAACGATGACGACGACCGACGCGTCGCCGACGACGCAGGCCGATCTGACGCTCGATCTCGAGGAGGAGGTCCGGCTCGCGGTCGTGATGTACGGCGGCGTCTCGCTCGCGATCTACATGTACGGCGTCGCCGAGGAGCTGTGGCGGCTCGTCCGCGCCACATGCCCCGACGGCGTCTACGACATCCGGAAGCCGCCGGCCACCGTCCGCACGTACGACGAGGAGAGCACCGAGCCCGTTTACCGCGACCTCGCGCGCGGCGTCGACGGCGCGATCCGGTCGCGCTTCGTCGTCGACATCGTCAGCGGAACCTCCGCGGGCGGCATCAACGGCGTCTGCCTGGCGACGGCGCTCGCCAACGACACCGGCCTCGGCGCGCTCAAGGACGTCTGGGTGAAGGAGGGCGACATCGGGACGCTCGTGAACGACCCGCGTTCGCTCGAGGGCCTGCCTCCCGAGGGGTTCGACGCCGACGCGCCGCCGCGGTCGCTCCTCAACGGGCGGCGGATGCTCTACCGGCTCGTCGACGCGCTGAAGAAGATGAGCCGGCCCGCGCCCGCGCTCGACTCGCCGCTCGTCGACGAGCTCGACCTCTTCGTCACGGCCACCGACCTCGAGGGGCTCGAGCTGCCGATCCAGCTCACGAACGCGACCGCACGCGAGCGGCGGCACGCGAACCGCTACCAGTTCCGCTTCTCGCGCAACGAGGGGCGCAACGACTTCGACGACGACAGCATCGCCTTCGTCGCCTATGCCGCGCGCGCGACCTCCGCGTTCCCGTTCGCGTTCGAGCCGATCAAGCTGGACACGCTGCCGCCGTTCGCGGAGCCCCACGACAAGTGGCCGGCGTACTACCCCGACTACGGGCAGACGATCAACCCGCTCTTCGAGAGCCGCGCGTTCAGCGACGGCGGCATCCTCGACAACAAGCCGTTCACCTATGCGACCGAGGCGCTCGTGCGGCGGCGCGCGGCGCTGCCGGTCCGGCGCAAGCTGATCTACATCGAGCCCGACCCCGGCGTCGTCGTGCCGGGCCAGGAGACGCCGCCGAAGGACTGGAACGCGGTGGCGACGGCGCAGGCGGCGCTGATGGGGATCCCGCGGTCCGAGACGATCCGCGGCGACATCCGCGCGCTCGTCGAGCGGAACCGCGCGCTCGAGCGCGTCCGCACGGCCGTCGCGCGGGCGGGCGACGCGGCCACCGAGCACGCCCGCGTGTTCGCGCTCCTGTCGGAGCAGTCGAACGCGGACTGGGCGAAGCTGAAGCTGTCGCAGGTGCTCGGGGACAAGGAGCGCAGCTGGGGCCCGTCGTACGCGACCTACCACCGCCTGAAGGTCGCCGCGACGATCGATTACCTCGCCGGCTTCGTCGTCCGCGCGGCGTCGATCGACCCGCGCTCCGACCACGCGTGGGCGGTGCGCGAGATCGTCGACGCGTGGAAGTCGGGCGCCTACGACGAGGAGGCGAGCGACGGGCGCGAGAGCGACAACGCCTTCCTGATCCGGTTCGACGTCCCGTTCCGCCTGCGCCGGCTGGCGTTCGTCTACGGAAAGCTGAAGGAGATCCAGACGGGCGACGCCGCGCTGCGCGCACGCGTCCTGAAGGTGGCCGGGGTCGAGGGCGCAGTCGCACCCGACCTCGAGACGTTCGCGCGCTTCCGCCAGCGAATCGGAGACGCGATGGACGTCCTGTACGAGGTCGAGAAGAAGGCGGCGGCCAAGGACGGGCCGGTCGCGGCGGCGATCGCCGGAGCCGGTCTGACCGGCGCACAACTCGACGCGATCCTGGAGGCGCAGACCGCCACCGCGCGCGCGGACGCGGTCGGTGCGGTCCTCGGCGCGGGCACGGCGGTCGCAGATGCCGCGCGGGCCGTCCAGACGAAGCTCGGCGAGGCCGCGGCCGCGTCACGCGAGATCGTGAACGCGAAGGAGCTCCTCGGCCCGCATTTCTCGACCCAATCGACGCCGTCGATGACCGACGCGACCGCTTCGCTCGCGCACGTCCTCCGCTTCTACTACGACGGCTTCGAGCCCTACGACCTCGTCCTCTACCCGATCCAGTACGCAACTCCGCTCGGCGAGACGAACCCGGTCGACATCCTTCGCATCAGCCCGCTCGACGCGCATGCGCTCGAGGATCTCCCGCCCGAGAAGAGCGCGCTCAAGGGCCAGGGTCTGCACCACTTCGCGGCCTTCCTCGACGAGGACTGGCGCCGCCACGACATGGCGATCGGCCGCCTGCACGGCGCGGAGTGCTTGATCCGTGCGCTCGCGGTGGAGGGCGCCGACACGGAGAACCTCGTGCGCCGCGCGCACGAGCGCATCCTCCGCGACTACGCGCACGAGAAGGGCGTGACGCCGCCGCCCGCGGACGCGCGGCAGTGGTTTGCGCAGGACTACACGGTGCGCGACGAGCCCAGCCCGGAGCCGACGGGGACGGTGAAGCGCGCGGCGCCGGTGATCGCGACGATCGTCGAGGATGTCCTCAAGCCGGGCTCCACCGGGGCGACGGCGTGGACGACGCTGAGGCAGATCCTCCCGGACAAGCCCGGCGGCCTGTCGGCGGCGTTCTCCGTCGTCGGCGTGCTGTGGCGGCTGAAGCTCTTCCAGTTCGTCGCCATGGCGGTCCTCGTGACGCTGCTCGCGGGGATCCTGCTCATCGCCCTCGCCGACGGCGGCTGGCAGATCCTCGGGCTCGTCGTGCTGGTCGCGACGCTGACGCTGACGATCGCGGTCGTGGTCGCGGCGTGGAAGCTCGCGTCGGCGATCCGCAAGGCGGTCGTCGCGCGGGTGAAGGCGTTTCTCGCGACGGCGCGGACGTAGCGGGCGCGAGCGACACCGATCGGATCGGGGCGGTGGCGCAGGCCGAGAGCTTGTAACAGACTGTTACTTGGCAGGTCGAGCGGCCTTGAGCCACGCCGTCGCCGCGAGGAACGCGGGCGCCGGGGGCGGAGGGCGAAACGCGGCGCGTGGGGGCCGTCGTCTACCTTGCGGGCGTGGGCGGTCGCAGCCTGGCGGTGCTCGCGCTCGCGGCGGCGTCGGCGCTCTGCGTGGCGATGCTGGAGTTCCGGATCCGTGCGACTGGCGACTCGTTCTACCGCTTCCTCGTCTGGAATCTGATGCTCGCGTGGATCCCGCTCGGGTTCGCCGCGATCGCGCACGCGCGGGCACGGACGCGCGCGGACGCGATCGTCGTCGGCGCCGGGTTCCTGTGGCTGCTCTTCTTCCCGAACGCGCCGTACCTCCTGACGGACTTCATCCACCTCGACGACAACACGGTCGCGCCGGTGTGGTACGACGCGCTGATGCTGTCCGCGTTCGCGTGGACGGCGCTGCTGCTCGGGTTCGCCTCGCTCTATCTGATGCAGATCGTGGTGCGGCGCGCACTCGGCGCCGCGGCCGCGTGGATCTGCGTCGTCGGCGCGCTGGGACTCGCGAGCGTCGGCGTGTACGTGGGCCGGTACATCGGCTTCAACAGCTGGGATGCGCTGCTGCACCCCCGCGGCGTCGCCCGGGTCGTGCGAGCGCAACTCGAAGCCGAGAGCCCCAGGATGGCGGCCGCCCTCCTGGCTCTCACTTGCTTCCTCTTCGTCGGCTATGCCGTCGTCTACGCGTTCGCAGGGCTGCGCCTCGACCTCGAGCGCGAGGAGTCGCAACCCGCGCCTCGAACGTGACGGCGTCCGTTCGATTTCAACCCGGGAGAGCAACATGACGAGGGAACCTGCCAAGAAGGTCGTGAGGAAGGCGGCGCCGAAGCGGGCGCGGACGCCGAAGGCGGTGTCGCCGCCGGCGCACGAGCACGTCGCGGAGCGTGCGTACTACATCTCCCTCGAGGCCGGGGGCGACCCGTTCGAGAACTGGCTCCGCGCCGAGCGCGAGCTCGCGGCGCGGTAGCTCGCGATTCGCGAGCGGCTCGCGACGCGCGGCGCCCGTCGTCGCCGCGTGAGAGTGCGGCCGGGCGCAGAGATACTGCGTGCGTGAGGTGGATTCAGGGCGCGGTGGTCCTGGCGGCGGCGGTGGCCGCATCCGGGCCTGCCGCGCTCAGGTCGCCGGCGAAGCTCCACGGCAACAACTTCTTCAGCAACTGCCGCTTCAGCCACGCCTCCCACGACGACCCGATCGTCCATCCGGGCCACGCGGGCGCGTCCCACGCGCACACCTTCTTCGGCAACGACTCGACGAACGCGTCCTCCACCGTCGCGAGCCTGCGCCGCGCGTCGACGACCTGGAAGCCGGACGCCGACACGAGCCACATGGCCTACAGCCGGGACTACGTCTGCCCGCGCTCGCACCCCGTGAAGGTGCCGCTGATCCGGCTCACGGTTCGCTACCCGATCGACCGCGGCTCAGGCCTGACGCTCGCCTCGGGCGGCGTCTACTCCGGCCACGCCGACTTCTTCAACGCCTGGGACCAGCGTGCGCTCTCCAAGCTCGTCGACGACTGCTTCCACGACCGCCCCTGCAACGAGCGCCGCCGCTGACTGTTAATGGACGCGTAAGGCGCCGCCTTGTAGAACGGCGGGCATGAGGACCGCGCTCGGAGTCGTCGCCGCCGCCGTCGCGCTCGCGGTCACCGCTGCCGCGCTCGCGGCTCTCCCCAGGTACCCGGCCACGACGATGAAGGCGCGCGGCTTCGGCACGGTTCTCGCAAGCGCGAATCGGCAGGCGCTGTACTACTGGAGCCGCGAGAAGG
>DATHAE010000044.1:0-5248 GCA_035296805.1 Gaiellaceae bacterium
AAGGCGGTGCCGTCTTCGAGCACGAGCTGCTGCATAGCATGCATGAGATGTGCATAATACACAGCAGATGACGACCGTCGCCATCCTCGGCTGCGCCGGCTACACCGGCCAGGAGACGCTCGACCGGGTGCTGGCGCACCCGGAGCTCGAGCCGGTCGCCCTCGGGTCCGACTCGCTCGCCGGGAAGCCGGCGTGGGCGCTCGATCCGCGGCTCGACGCCGCCGCCCTCCCGCAGTTCATCCCGGTCGAGGAGGCCGCGGCGGCGCAGGCCGACCTCTACTTCCTCTGCCTCGGCCACGACGGTGCGGCCGCCTTCGAGCCGCCTGCCGACGCTGTCGTCGTCGATCTTTCGGGAGCGCACCGGCTGCGCGAAGCGTCCGTCGCGGAGGCCTGGTATGGAGCCGCCCCCGGGGCGTGGAGCTACGGCCTCCCGGAGGTCTACCCGCCGCAAGGCCGGCTGATCGCGAACCCCGGCTGCTACGCCACGGCGGCGCTGCTCGCGCTCGGGCCGGCGGCGGATCTCGTCGCCGGCGACGTGCTGGTCGACGCGAAGTCGGGCGTCTCTGGCGCAGGGAAGACGCTGAAGGCGACCTCGCACGCGGGCGCCGTGCTCGAGAATCTGACGCCGTACGCAGTCGGCGCCCACCGGCACGCGCCCGAGATCGCGCAGCAGCTCGGCTTCGCCGTCTGCTTCGTCCCGCACCTGCTGCCGGTCCGGCGCGGGCTGCTGGCGACGTGTTATGCGCCGGGCGCCTCCGCCAGCGCGGTGCGCGACCGGCTCGAACAGGCGTACGCCGAAAGTCACGTGGTGCGCGTGCTGCCTGACGGCGTCGCGCCGGAGCTCGCGCGCGTTCAGGGCACGGACGCTGCAGAGGTCGCCGTCTTCGAAGATCGAGCGACGGGGACGACGATCGTCATGTGCGCGCTCGACAACCTCGGCAAGGGCGCAGCCGGCCAGGCGATCCAGAACGCGAACCTCGCGCTCGGCCTGGACGAGACCGCGGGCCTGCGCCTCCAGGGGGTGCTCGTATGAGCGTCACCGCCGCCGCCGGCTTCGTCGCCTCCGGCGTGCACTGCGGGATCCGCAAGAACGGGACGAAGGACCTCGCGCTCGTGCGGTCGCTGGCACGGGCGACCGGCGCGGCGATGTGGACCGAGAACCGCGTGCAGGCGGCGCCCGTTGTCGTTTCGAAGGCGCACCTCGAGCTGGCGCAGCCGCAGGCGGTGGTCGTCAACTCCGGGGTCGCGAACGCCGCCACCGGCGAGCGCGGCGAGATCGACGCGATCGCGACCGCCGCAGAGGCCGCGCGGCTGCTCGATCTCGACGTCGAGGAGGTGCTCGTGCTGTCGACGGGCGTGATCGGCGCGCCGCTGCCGCTCGACAAGATCCGCGCCGGCCTCGTCGACGCCGCGGCCGCGCTCGCGCCGGACGGGGACGGGGACGCAGCGGTGGCGATCCTGACCACCGACACGCGGACGAAGGAAGCGGTGGCGCACGGCTCCGGCTTCACCGTCGGCGGCGCGGCCAAGGGCAGCGGAATGATCCACCCGAACATGGCGACGATGCTCGCCGTGCTCACGACGGACTATCCGCTCGACGAGGGCGAGGCGATCGACTTTCTGCGCCCGGCCGTCGACGCCAGCTTCAACTCGATCTCGGTCGACGGCGAGTGCTCGACGAACGACGCTGTCGTCCTGCTGTCATCCGGCGCGGCCACGGTCGACCGCAGCCCCGCGACCGACGAGGCATTCGCGCTCGCCGTCCGCAACGTCTGCTCCGACCTCGCCGCCCAGATCGTCGCCGACGGCGAGGGCGCGACGCTGCTCGCCGAGATCAGCGTCACGGGCGCCGCCGACGATCGCGAGGCGAAGGCGATCGCGCAGCGAATCGCGACGAGTCCGCTCGTCAAGACGGCGCTCTTCGGTCGCGACGCCAACTGGGGACGCGTGCTCGCAGCGGCCGGGAGCGCGCCGTTCAACGGCGGCTACGCGCACCTCGACCCGGCGCGGGTCTCGCTCTCCTACAACGGGACGCCGGTGCTCGTCGGCGGCGCGCCGCAGAACGTCGAGCCGCCGGTCGACGGCGGCACGTGCTCGATCGACCTCGACCTCGGCCTCGGAGACGGCGCCTCGAGCTACCTCACGAGCGACCTCTCGTACGACTATGTGAAGATCAACGCGGAGTACCGAACGTGATCGTCGTCAAGGTCGGCGGCGCGGTGGCCGCGGGCTCCGCGAACGCGATCCTCGCGCTCGCGGCAGAGCACGACGTGGTCGTCGTGCACGGCGCGGGGGCGCAGATCACCGACGAGATGAGGCGCCGGGGGATCGCCGTCGAGTTCGTCGGCGGCCGCCGCGTGACGACGGAGGCGGCGCTCGCCGTTGTTCGCGACTCGCTCGCCGCGGTGAACAGCGCCCTCTGCGCTGCGATCGGGCCGCGCGCGCTGTCGCTCTTCGGCGACGAGATCGGCCTCCAGGCTGCGCACGTGCCCGACCTGGGCTGCGTCGGAGACGCGCTCCCGTCGCGGCCGCCCGCGGTTCTCGCCGCGCTCGCACAGGACAGGATCCCCGTGGTCGCGCCGCTCGGCGTCGGGCCGCTGAACGTGAACGCGGACGAAGCTGCCGCCGCGCTCGCGCTCGGCCTCGGCGCCGAGCGGCTGCTCTTCCTGACCGACGTCGACGGGCTGATCCTCGACGGCGGCGTCGCCGACGCGATCGACGCCGACTCGGCGCTCGCCCTGCTCGACTCCGGTCGGCTCGACGGCGGCATCGTGCCGAAGCTCCGCGCCGCGGCGGTGGCGGCGCGCGACGGCGTCCCGTCCGAGATCGGCCGCACGGCGGTGACCGCATGAGCGTCGCGACCCGCGCGTCGCTCCTTCCGACGTACGCGCGCCTGGACGTGACCTTCGTCGAGGGCGAGGGATCGTGGCTCGTCGACGCCGACGGCAAACGCTACCTCGACCTCGTGGCGGGCATCGCCGTCGTCGCGCTCGGGCACCGCCACCCGGCGCCGCTCGCGGCCGCGCATGCGCAGCTCGACCGGCTCTGGCACGTCTCGAACCTGTACTCGACCGAGCCGATGGAGGCGCTCGCGAGCCGCCTCTCGGAGCGCTTCGGCGGCGCCCGTGCCTTCTTCTGCAACTCCGGCGCTGAGGCCGTCGAGGCCGCGCTCAAGTGGGCGCGCAAGGCGACGGGGCGGATCGAGCTGGTCGCGCTCGAGGGCTCGTTCCACGGGCGCACGATGGGCGCGCTGTCGGTGACGGGGCAGCCCGCGAAGCGGGCTGCGTTCGAGCCGCTCATCCCGGGTGCGCGGTTCGCGACGCCCGAGACGCTCGCCGACGCGGTGACCGGTGAGACCGCCGCGATCATCCTCGAGCCCGTGCAGGGCGAGGGCGGCGTCCGCCCCCTCGACGCGAGCACGCTCGCGGTCGCGCGGGAGCTCGCGGACGCGCACGGCGCGCTCCTCGTCTTCGACGAGGTGCAGACGGGCGTGGGGCGGACCGGGTCGTTCTTCGCGTGGGAGCGGTTCGGCGTCAGGCCGGACGCGGTCACGCTCGCGAAGGGGCTCGCAAACGGGCTGCCGATCGGAGCCTTCCTCGTCGGCGACGACGCGCCGACGGGCCTCGAGCCCGGCGACCACGCCTCGACCTTCGGCGGCAACCCCGTCTCGTGCGCGGCCGCGTGCGCGGTCGTCGACGCTGTGGACGGCGCGCTCCTCGCGCACGTGCGCGAGCTTTCGGACCGCTTCGCGCAGCTCGGCGAGGTGCGCGGGCTCGGGCTCCTGCTCGCGCTCGAGCTCGGCCGCCCGGCGGGGCCTGTCGTCCAGGCGGCGCTCGAGCGGGGCCTGCTCGTCGGCACCGCGGGCGAGACGGCACTGCGTCTGACGCCCCCGCTGACGATCACCGTCGGCGAGGTCGACCGCGCGATCGCAATCCTCCAGGAGGTGATCTGAGAATGGCCACCAAGTTCGAGCGGCAGGGCGAGATCCTGCGCCTGGTGCAACAGCAGCGGCTGTCGACGCAGTCCGAGGTCGCCCGCGCGCTCCGCGGCGCGGGTATCGACGCGGTGCAGGCGACCGTCTCGCGCGACATCGCCCAGCTCGGGCTCGTCAAGGTGCGCAACGCCGACGGGCGGCTCGTGTACGCGCTGCCCGGCGCCTCGGACATCCGCCGCCTCGACGAGCTGACGTCGGCGCTGCGCCGCTGGGCCGGCGAGATGACGCCCACGAACGGCCTGCTCGTGATCCGGACGCCGTCGGGGTTTGCGCCCGCGCTCGCCGAGGCGGTCGACCGCGCCGACCTCGCCGAGGTCGCCGGCACGATCGCCGGCGACAACACGATCTTCGTCGCGGCGCGCGAGGGCATGACCGGCGCGGACGTCCGCGAGCTTTTCCGCCATCTCGTCGCAGGAGACGCCGCGTGAGCGTCCGCGAGGAGGCCGCTGCCGGCGGCGCGATCCTCGAGGCGCTGCCGGTCGGCGAGCGCGTCGGTATCGCCTTCTCGGGCGGGCTCGACACCTGCTGCGCGATCGCGTGGATGCGCGAGAACGGCGGCATCCCATACGCATTCACCGCCGACCTCGGCCAGTACGACGAGCCCGACGTGGGCGCCGTCCCCGGCCGCGCGCGCCTCTACGGCGCAGAGGAGGCCGTCCTCGTCGACTGCAAGCAGGCGCTCGCGCGCGAGGGGCTCGTCGCGCTCGCCTGCGGCGCGTTCCACATCGCCACCGCCGGCCGCCGCTACTTCAACACGACGCCGCTCGGCCGCGCCGTCACCGGGACGCTGCTCGTCCGCGCGATGGCCGCGCACGAGGTCGACATCTGGGGCGACGGGTCGACGTACAAGGGCAACGACATCGAGCGCTTCTACCGCTACGGCCTGCTCGCGAACGGCTCGCTCCGCGTCTACAAGCCGTGGCTGGACGCGGCGTTCGTGTCCGAGCTCGGCGGCCGGACGGAGATGAGCGAGTGGCTCGCGGAACGCGGCCTGCCGCACGGCACCTCGGTCGAGAAGGCGTATTCGACGGACGCGAACATGCTCGGCGCGACCCACGAGGCGAAGGACCTGGAGCTCCTCTCGACCTCGATCAAGATCGTCGAGCCGATCATGGGCGTCGCGCACTGGGATCCGGCGGTCGAGATCGAGCCGGAGGTCGTCACGGTCACGTTCGAAGGCGGGGTTCCCGTGGCCGTCGGCGACGTCGAGAGCGACGACCCGGTGGAGCTCGTACGTGCCGCGAACGCGATCGG
>DATHAE010000045.1:0-14521 GCA_035296805.1 Gaiellaceae bacterium
CGTCAACGTGTTCGCCGTGAAGACCCACTTGCCGTTCGGGCTGACGGGCGTCTGGACGGGGAACCCGCCGTACCCTCCACTGACCGCGCCGGAGAGCGGGTCGTAGTTGGCGAGCAGGTCGATGTTCTTGATCAGCGTGGGATGCGGCGTCGTCAGGTCGATCGCGCTGATCGTGCTCGAGACGAAGTTGGAGACGTAGTACTTGCTTCCGTCCGGCATCATGCTGCTCGCGATCGGCAGGACGCCGGTGCCGACCTTGGGCTCGATCGTTCCGGGCACGAGGTTGACGACGGTCGAGTCGTTCGTGTTCGAGTTCGGCGTCACCATCGTGTGGCCGTCGTGCGACATCCAGTGCGCGTGCGGCTGACCCGGATTGCCCGAGTCCTGCACCTCGATCGTGCGGTCGACCTTCGTCCCACCGGGGCTCAACTCGACGACCGAGCCCTCGCCGTTCAGGGAGACGTGCACCTGGTCCGTGTCGACGCGCGTCATCACGTGCGCCGGCGCCTCACCGAGCTTCAGGCTGCGGAGGAGCGTGCCGGTCTTGCGGTCGAAGACGTCGAGCTTGTCGTCGAACCACTCGGTCTGGTAGATCAGCGACTGCGAGCGGTCCGTCCACATGTTGTGCGGGTTGTTCATGTTGACCGCCGGCAGCGCGACCTTGCGCGTGACCGTCCAGTCGGACGTGCTCACCGCGGTCGCGGTACCGGGCTTCGTCTTCGCTGCGGTCTGCTCGTACTCGGTGTCGAACCAGACCTCGCCGATGCCCTTGCCCGCGGGCGGGATCGCGGCCGGAAGGGAAACGGGCTCGTGGAAGATGTCCTGGAACGCAGCGTCCAGATTCGGCACGAAGACCGGGTTGCTGCTCGCGTCGTAGGCGAGCACGGGCACGGCGGGGTAGGTGGGATCCCACGTCGAGCCGGTCTTGGTGTACGTCTGGTAGTTCTGCGGGTTCGTGATGTTGATGAACGACCGCACGAGCCGGAACGCGAGGTTCGAAGCGGTCGGGACGGTCGTGCCGTTGAGCAGCGTGATCGTCTTCCCGAGATCGAGTCCCTGCGTCGCCGGATCGTCGACGATCACTCCGCCGAGCATGAACGGGTGCAGCTTGCAGACGAAGACGTAGAGCCCCGGCGTCGTCACGCGGACCTCCTCGACACCTCTGTACGCCTTCGGCTGGTCGAACGGCATCTTCGCCGCGCCCGTCGGCCACAGCAGGCTGGTTGCAGTGTGGACGGTGTTCGTCTGTGCGCCGACGACGAACTGGATCGTGTCACCGGGCCGCGCGACGATGAGCGAGCGCGTGCCCGCGATGTTGGTGCCCGAGTCGAACCAGTTTCCGGGGTTGTCCGTCAGCTGGAACGTGTGCGTCACGGACGCGCGGGCCTCGCCGGCGGCAGTGTCGCCGGCCATGCCCACACCGCCGAATGCGAACGCGAGCACGGCGGCGGTCGCAGCAACGACGGCCACACGCGTCCAGCGCTCCCGGCGCCGGTCTCTCGTCGTCCGCTCGAGCAGAACGAGCCCGAACAGCATCAGCGGCACAGCGCCGAGCTCGGCGACGGCGGCGTCGCGGAGGCCGTGCTGGATCCACCCGAAGAAGCTGGTCGACGCCTCGAGTCCAGTCTCGGCCTCGTCGTGATGCCCGTGCCCGCTCCCGCCCGAGAGCGCGCCGTCGATCGCCTCGTGGAGCCGGACGGAAGGCACGAGCAGCAGCCCGAAGGCGGCGGAGATCAGTCCGGCGCGCATGACGGGGCCGAAGCGGCGTCCGAGTCGAAGCCCGGCGAGCACAGCGATGATCGCCATCGGGAACGCGAGCAACGCGTCGCGGACGACGTGCTCGGAGTGGCCTGCCGCGCCGTGCTCCTCTACGACACCGAGAACGGCTGAATGGAAGGTGTGCTCCCACGCGATCACCCCGAAGGCGAGCAGCGAGGCGAGCAGGAGCACGGTGCGGACGAAAGCGCGTGTCGCTGTTGTGTCCGAGCGATCGCTCTCCGTCGTCGAATGCGGTGCGGTGAACATGGTCCCCCTTCGCTCTGGTGTTCGTAACCCGGTGAATCCCCGGGCCCGATCAGCCTGGGCGATGGGCGAAGGACCGAGAAGGGAGGAGGCCGCACGCGGCCGCGGCGGCGTCCCGCCGAGTTGTGGCGGCTTTCCGACGACCGCTGGCGGGGTCAGACCCTCAGCGGGCTGCGAGCTCGTCCAGGCGGGCGCGCGTGAGGTTCGCCTCGGCGCTTGCACCCTTGCGCTCCGCCGCGGCGATCGCCTCGCGCAGTGCCGCCGCGGCGTCGGCGTCGCGGCCGGCGGCGAGCAGTACCTCCGCCTGGTGGCGGAGGGACGACGGGGCAGTGATGAGCTCCTGCGTGGCCCTCAGGATGGCGATTGCCTCGTCGGCGAGCGCCGCAGCCTCGGCCGTCGAGCCGCGCCGGCTCAGAAGCCTCGCCTCGGCCAGCAAGGTGACCGTCTGGCCGCCCGCGTCGCCCGCCTGCACCGCGTCACGGGCGATGTCGAGGTACCGCTCGGCCTCGGCGACCCGGTCCTGGTCGAGCAGCACGTCGGCGAGCAGCGCCGAGAGGTTCGGGACACGAGAGCGGTCGCCCATCTCGTACGTCAGGTCGAGCGCCGCCCGCAGCTCGCGCTCGGCCGCAGCGAGATCGCCGGCCATCAGCTCCAGCGGGGCCGTCGAGAACGCCAAGACGGCCAGGCCCTGCTTGTTGTCGAGCTCGGCGAAGATCGCCCGCGCGTCGGCGAACAGTGCGCGCGCTTCGTCCGCACGGCCGTCGAGTCCCATCATGGTTGCGACCGTGCGCGTTCCCCACGCCCGGAGCTCGCGGCTGTCCGTCACCTCGTCGAGAACCCGGCGGCCGCGCTCGATGCCTGCATCCACGGTCGTGCTGCCGAACATGGTCGCCGCGAGGACGAAGCGCAGCGCCTCGAGCTCCATGCTCCGGCGCCCCGCGCGGCGGGCGTACTCGATCGAGCGCTCGAGCGGCTCCATCATGTCGTCCCAGCGACCCTGCGCCCAGAGCGGCATCGCGAACAGGAACCAGGCGCGCGCGACTCCTTCGTCGTCTCCCGCGCGCTCGAGCATCCGGGTCGCCTCCCGGCTGAGCGCCTCCATCGCCTCGAGTTGCGGCTCCGCCTCGATCAGCACGCCGACGTAGAAGCGCTCGAGCTGGGCCCACAGCCCGAGCTCGTCCCGGCCGACGACGACGGCCTCTTCGATCGCCTCGTCGAGCGCGCGCCGCCCGCCGTCGACGTCGTCGAGTGCCTCGGCGAGGCAGCGGCCGAGGTCGATGAGCGTCCGGACGCGCAGCGGGCTCGCGGACAGGAGCCGGCGAGCACGCTCGAGGAGGGTTGCCGCGGCCCGGCGGTCTCCGCGGTCGAACGCTCGCCGGCCGGCACGTACGAGCAGCTCGCCGGCGCGCCGCGCGACCTCGTGGTCCGCGTCGCCCACGGGCCCGAGCTCCTGGCGGTAGCGGAACGCCTGCTCGAGGTGGTAGCCGACGAGCTCGTCGTGCTCGACGACGTCGCCCGCTCGCTCGTGGAGCCACGCGGCGAACCGCTCGTGCAGACCGGCCCGGATCGCCTTCGGCAGAGCGCCGTAGGTCGCGTCCCGAACCAGCAGGTGCCTGAAGCGGTAGCCGTCCTCGCCCAGGAGCTGCGGCCGCTCGGGTCGGAGGAGATCCTTGCGGACGAGCGCGGTGAGCCGCGTGTCGAGCTGCGGCTCCTCGTCGCCGAGCGCCGCCACGCCGCCGCGGTGGAACACCTCGCCTTCCACGGATGCTCGCTCGAGGACGCTTCGCTCGGGCAGCGCCAGCTGGTCGAGGCGCGCGGCGAGGAGGGCCTGGATCGTCGGCGGGACCGCGACCTCGCCGCCGTCGTCCGTCAGGCCGACGAGGGCCAGCATCTCCTCGACGAAGAGCGGGTTGCCGCCCGCCGCCCGCCGAATCCGTGCCTGCAGGCCCGCGGAGATCGTCGAGCCCGCGAGGAGGCCGCCGATCAGCTCGTCGGTCTCGGTCTCGGAGAGCGGCTCGAGCAGGACGCTCGTCGCGTTCAGCTTTCCCCCGGCCCAGGTCGAGTGCCGGTCCAGGAGCTCCGGGCGCGCCATGCAGACGAGCAGGATCGGCGCGTCGCGCGAGAGGTCTGCGACGTGCTCGACGAGCTCGAGGAACGTCGGCTCGCCCCACTGCAGGTCGTCGACGAGGCAGACGACCGGGCGCTCAGCCGCCTTCACCTCCACGAGCTTGCGGAACGCCCAGGCGATCTGGGCGGGTGTTGCGGCCACGTGTGAGTCGCCCAGGAGCGCGTCCAGCGTCGTGCGCACGGTGGCGTCGTCGGCGGCTTCGGCGCCGCCCGCCTGCTTGACGATCTCCACCGCCGGCCAGTACGTGATGCCCTCGCCGTACGAGAGGCAGCGGCCCGCGAGGACCGTCACGTCGCCGAGCGTCTGGAGGAACTCGCCGACGAGCCGCGACTTCCCGACGCCGGCGGGGCCGAGGACGGTGAACAGGTGGCACGAGCGCTCGTTCACGACCTGGTCGAACGCGTCCGCGAGCAGCCTCAGCTGGCGGTGGCGTCCGACCATCGGCACGTCGAGCCGACGCACGTGCGCGGGCGCGTGGGCGTCGACCGCGAGCAGCCGGTGGGCCGCGATACGCTCGCTCTTCCCTTTCAGCTCGAGCGGCGCGACCGGCTCGACGGACACGGCATCGCGGACGAGGCGCAGCGTGTCGGCTCCGAGCAGGATCTCGCCCGGCTGCGCCGCCTGCTCCAGCCGGGCTGCGACGTTCACGGCGTCGCCGGTCGCGAGCCGCTCCGCCGTGCCCGTGACGACCTCGCCCGTGTTGACGCCGATTCGCAGCTCGAGCCTCGTCGCGAAATCCCGCTCGAGCGTCTCGTTGAGCGCGCCGAGCCCGTGGCGGAGATCGGCCGCCGCGCGGACGGCGCGGAGGGCGTCGTCCTCGTGCACGCGCGGAACGCCGAAGACGGCCATGACGGCGTCGCCGATGAACTTCTCCACGGCGCCGCCGTGCCGCTCGACCGTCGCGCGGGCGAGGTCGAAGTAGCGACCGAGGACGTGGCGCAGGCTCTCGGGGTCGAGGCGCTCGCCGAGCGCCGTCGAGCCGGTCATGTCGGCGAAGAGGACGGTCACCGTCTTACGCTGCTCGCGGTGGTCGGCCGCGGCCGCGCCGACCGGGCTGCCGCACGCGTTGCAGAAGCCCGAGCCGTCGGGGTTCTCGTGACCGCAGTTGGCGCAGGTCGCCACGAACGGAGGCTATTCCGGTCGACCGCGGCATACAACTCCGCGGTCGGCGTGGGCGATGCAGTCGACCGACGCTCGGCCGCTGCCGCGTCACGGGCGTCGATTGCCGTATCAATCTCGGTGCATAAACCGGACCTATTTCGCCGTCGATTCGCCAGTTGCGCAGTCGGAATCGTTGCGCGCAGCCGCTGCTCGCGTGCGTTTCGAAGCAGTGTCGCCCCGCCCGTGGCAGGGCGGCGCGCTCGACGGCATGCCGGCGGTTGCCCCGGCTCCGGTGCGGGTCGAACGGCGTGCGCTCGTCGAGGTTCAGGAGGTGAGACAGCGTTTTCGGTCTCGCAGGAGACCGCGCTCTACGACCAGCTGACGGGGTGCTCGGCGGCCAGGACGCGGTCGATCTCGGCCAGCTCTTCCTCGTCGAAGTCGAGGCGCGCGAGCGCGGCGGCGTTCGACTCGAGCTGCTCGACGCTGCTCGCGCCGACGAGCGCCGACGTCACGCGCGGGTCGTGCAGCGTCCAGGCGAGTGCCATCTGCGCGAGCGACTGGCCGCGGCGCGAGGCGATCTCGTTCAGCGCGCGGATCGTGCCCAGGCGCGCCTCGGTCAGGTCGTCGGGCGACAGCGACGTGCCGCGGCTCGCGCGCGAGCCCTCGGGGATGCCGTTCAGGTAGCGGTCGGTCAGCTGGCCCTGCGCGAGCGGCGAGAAGGGGATGCAGCCGAGGCCCTCCTCGCCGATCGCGTCCAGGAGGCCCTCCTCGAGCCACCGGTTGAGCATCGAGTAGACGGGCTGGTGGATCAGTGCCGGCGTCCCGAGCTCGCGCAGGATGCGTGCGGCGTCGTGCGTGCTCTCGGGGCCGTACGACGAGATGCCGACGTAGAGCGCCTTGCCCTGCCGGACCGCCGTGTCGAGCGCGCCCATCGTCTCGTCGAGCGGCGTGTCGTGGTCGCGGCGGTGCGAGTAGAAGATGTCGACGTAGTCGAGCCCCAGGCGCGTGAGGCTCCCGTCGAGGCTCGCGAGCAGGTACTTGCGCGTGCCGCCGTCGCCGTACGGCCCGGGCCACATGTCCCAGCCCGCCTTCGTCGAGACGATCAGCTCGTCGCGGTAGGGCGCGAGGTCCGTTCGCAGGAGCCGGCCGAAGCTCTCCTCGGCGGAGCCGTAGGGCGGTCCGTAGTTGTTCGCGAGGTCGAAATGCGTGATCCCGAGGTCGAACGCCCGCCGCACGATCGCGCGGCTCGTCTCGAGCGGCCGGTCGTGGCCGAAGTTGTGCCAGAGCCCGAGCGAGATCGCCGGCAGCTTCAGGCCCCAGCGACCGCAGCGGTTGTACCGCATGCGGTCGTAGCGGCCGTCGTCGGCGACGTACACGGCGGCGAGCGTACCCAGGGCGGCCCGGCGCGAACCTCTCGAAGCCGCGCACGATTTTACGTCCCTCGAACCCAACACACGCGCGGGGGCTGCAGTATTGGCGCGACCTGCCCCCTCGCGAAAGGATCGCCCGATGAAGACACGCGCCCTGCTCGCTGCGCTCGCGACCCTCGCCGCTGCGATCGCCGCCTCCACCGCCGGTGCGGCCGCCGATCCGCTCGCGGCCGTCAACGCCGATGCGGCGCAGCTGCGTGCCGACGCGACCGCGCGGAACGCGGTCGTCCTCGCAGACGCGAACAAGCTTCGGGCCGACGCACAGGCCGCGCTCGGCGGCACCCGCGCAGCCGCCGCAGCCACGATCAGGTCCGACCTCGCGAAGCTGCGGGCGGATCGCCGCGCGGCGCACGCGAAGCTCGCCGCAGACCGGGCCGCGCTGAGGGCGGACGTCCTCGCTGCGCGCGCCGCGAACGTCGCCGCCGCCGACCTGCGCTCGATCCTGCAGCCGCTCCGCCGCCAGCTCGCGCAGGGGCGGGCCGAGGTGCGCGCGGCGGTGCTGGCCGCGCACGAAGCAGTTCGGGCGCTGCGCGCCAGCTTCCAGAACGGCTGACGCCGAAGCCGGGGGGAGGACGAGGGCGGGGGAGCCACGGCTCCCTCGCCCTGCGTTTTACCGACGCCTTACAGGCGGCGCCCGCCGACGCGCGATGATGAGGCGGTGACGCGGCGGACACGGTTGGTCGCAGCGGCGGCCGGGATCGCGATCCTCGCCTTCGGGGGCGGGGCAGTCGCGGCCGAGCGGCTCGACTCGCAGGGGCAGCTCGCGCGCTACCTGTTCGGGCCGAGGCTCGTCCGCGCCGAGGTGATCCTGAACGACCGCGGCACCATCCGCGACCTGCGGATCGACCGCGGCCGGATCGTGCGCCTGCGGCCGGGCGCGATCGTCCTGCGAGAGCGCGACGGGCGGCGGCTCGCGATCCCGCTTGCGCCGGCGGTCCGCGTCCAGGTCGACTCCGTGGACGCCTCCGTCGGCGCGCTGAGCACGGGGATGATTGCGGTGACCGTGCGCGACGGCGACGGACCTGCCGGCCAGGTCTACGCGACCACGCGCTGAGCCGTGGTGGACGCGCCGCGCGGCACGGTCCTGCTCGTCGAGGACGAGGACAGCATCGGGCGTCTCGTCAAGGGCTACCTCGAGCAGCGCGAAGGCTGGGACGTCGAGTGGGTGCGGACAGGGGAGGACGCGCTCGTCCGCGCCGCCTCCGGCCCGCGGATCGTCGTGCTCGACGTCGGGCTCCCGGGGATCGACGGCTTCGAGGTCTGCCGGCGACTGCGCGTCGGGTCGTCGGTGCCGATCGTGATGCTGACGGCGCGGGACGAGGAGGGAGATCGCGTCGCGGGGCTCGAGATCGGAGCCGACGACTACGTGTCGAAGCCGTTTTCGCCCCGCGAGCTCGCGGCGCGGATCAAGGCGATCCTGCGCCGCAGCGACGGCGCCCAGGAGGACCTGCTGGAGCTCGGCCCGATCGTGCTCCGTCGAGGCGGCCGCGAGGTGACGGTCGAGGGCGAGGAGGTCGCGCTGACGCAGAAGGAGTTCGACCTGCTCGCGTGCCTGCTCGAGAACCGCGGCCTCGTCCTCTCGCGCGAGCGCCTGCTCGACCTCGTCTGGGGGCTCGCCTATCCGGGCGGCACGCGCACCGTCGACGTCCACGTGGCGCAGCTGCGCCGTAAGCTGAGGCCGCTCGACCCGATCCAGACGATGAGGGGAACCGGCTACAAGCTCGTCGACGCGTGAGAAGGAGCCTCGCGGCACCGCGGTCGTTGCGCGCGCAGCTCGTTCTGGTGACGACGCTGACCGTCCTCCTCGCCGTCGGTGTCACCGCGGTCGTGGGCGCGGCGCTCCTGCGCGCCGAGGTGAAGCGAAGGGCACTCGACGACCTGGCGCACCAGGCCGAGCTGCTCGCGGGGCGGGAGCGGACGGCGCTGCTGCCGCTCGCGCACCTGAAGGACCTGCGTCCGTTCCTCCGGCAGCAGGACGAGCGGGTGGAGGCGCCGTCGCTGGCGGCGCCCTCGACGTTCCTCCCCGAGGACGCGTGGCGCACGTTGCGGACGAGGAACGACGCGCGCGGGACGCTGCGCGCGGACGGCCGCGAGTACGACTTCGCCGCGGAGCGCGTCGGCTCGCGCGCGTTCGTGCTCCTGCGTCCGAGCGAGCTCGCGACCGCGGGCTGGACGCGGCTCCTCGAGGCGCTGCTCGTCGCCGCGGCCGTCGGAACGGCGCTCGCTGTGCTGACCGCGCTCGGTCTCGCACGCGTGATCGCACGGCCGGTGCGGCGCGTGGCCGCGGCGACGCGCCGGCTCGCGCAGGGCGCGCCGCCGCAGCCGCTCCCGCTCGAGGGGCCGGGCGAACTGGTTGCCCTCGCGGCCTCGTTCAACGACCTCGGTGACCAGCTCGCCCGCGCCCGCGAGGCAGAGCGCTCGTTCCTCCTCTCGGTCAGTCACGAGCTGAAGACGCCGCTGACCGCGATCCGCGCGTGGGCCGAGGCGCTCCGGGACGGCGCCGTCGCACCCGAGGAGGCGGCGGAGACGGTGGTCGCGGAGGCGGCCCGTCTCGAGCGCCTGGTCGCCGACCTCCTCGATCTCGCGCGCATGAACCGGAGCGAGTTCTCGGTCGAGCGCGCCGACGTCGATCTCGAGGCGATCGTCCGCGAGGTCGCGCGACGGTACGCCCACCACGCCGACGGCTTCGGCGTCGAGATCGACGCGTCGGCGGCTCCGGGGGCGCGCGCGACCGGCGACTTCGACCGCGTCCTGCAGATCGTGTCGAACCTGGTCGAGAACGCGCTGCGGCTGACGCCGCGCGGGGGCAGCGTCCGCGTGCGCGCGACCGACGGCGCGATCGCCGTGGAGGACACCGGCCCCGGCCTCGCGAGGGACGACGTGGAGCACGCGTTCGAGCGCTTCTACCTCCACTCGCGCTACGGCCGCGAGCGTCAGGTCGGCACGGGTCTCGGCCTCGCGATCGTCCACGAGCTCGCTACCGCGATGGGCGGCACCGTGTCCGTCCAGAGCGACGCCGGCCGGACGACGACGTTCACGCTCGGCCTGCCCGTGCGCCGCACCGCACCCGCCGCAAGCGCGCCCTCAGCCTGAGCGCGCCTCGTCGGGGAGCACGAGGTGGCGCAGCTCGGCCGACAGCGACGCGAGCTGCTCCGAGACGAGCGAGTAGACGACGTAGCCCTCTCGCCGCGACTCGAGCAGACCCGCCGCGGCGAGCAGGCGGAGATGCTTCGAAACGCCGGCCTCCGTCGTGGACGCTCCAGCTCCAGCCCGGGACGTACCGGTTCGGCAGCGACCCGAAGCTGACCGGGCGCCTCGTCGTCGCCTGACGCGGCCCGCGCGTCGCAAATTCCGGACGAGAAACGGACAGTTTCCGTATCGCCCCGCGCGTCCCGGCCGTTCAGGACCGAAACCGATAAAGGGAGGACGAATGGGGAACACCGTGCAGAACGTTCGGCTGGACGAGCTACGGGGGGCGCCGGTCTTCGACAGCAACGGCGACAAGATCGGCGACGTCGAGGAGATCTTCTACGACCACGCGACGAACAAGGCCGAGTGGATCGGCATCGGCACCGGCTTCTTCGGCACGAAGCGGGTCCTCGTCCCTGTTCAGGGCGCGAGCAGCTACGAGGACGGGATCTCGGTCCCCTACGACAAGGATCAGGTCAAGGACGCCCCCGACCTCGACTCGGACGAGATCTCGCGCGAGACGGAGCGGGAGCTGTACTCCTACTACGGCCTCGGCAGCGCGCCGACGGGCTACGACGACACGACCGACACCACGGACACGACCGGCGCCATGAGGGGCACCCGCGAGTCCGTGACGCGCTCGGAGGAGGAGCTCCAGGTCGGCAAGCAGCAGACGGAGGCCGGGAGCGTCCGCCTGCGCAAGTGGGTCGAGACCGAGCCGGTGGCGCTCGACGTCGAGCTCCAGCGCGAGACCGCGCGCGTCGTCCGCGAGGACGTCAACGAGCCGATCGGTCGCGACGCCGATGCCTTCGGCGACGAAGAGGTCGAGGTTCCGCTGCGCGCGGAGCGGCCCGTCACCTCGAAGCAGACAGTCGCGAAGGAGCGGGTCGGCGTCCAAAAGGACGTCGACACGCGCACCGAAACCGTGCAGGACGAGGTTCGCAAGGAGCGCGTCGACGTCGAGGGCGACGACGACGCCGGCTTCGGGCGCCGTTAGGTCCGAATGAGTGCGGCGGGGCGGCGTGCGACCGCCGCCCCGCCGACCCAATCCGCGCCCGCCGCCCCGCGAAGACGAGTCGGCGTCGTTACGCCTGGCGCGGAAACGCCTGGCATGCCTGCGATCCTGCGCTATGTTCTGCGCATGTTCGCGCACGCACATCAGGCTCTGATGATGGCCCTGCTGCCAGGGCCCGTCGGCGTGCGCTAGCTCAACTCGTCGATCAAACCGGCTCCATCAGAAGCGGGGGTCGACACGCTCATCGGTGGCCGGGGCTCGCGGGGCCAAAGAGGAGGAACCCGATGAGCACGACGCGACGCTTCTACATCACCACGGCCATCGCCTACGTGAATGGCGATCCCCATCTCGGGCACGCACTCGAGTTCGTGCAGGCGGACGTGCTTGCGCGGCATCGCAGGCTTCGCGGCGACGATGTGCGCTTCCTCAGCGGCACCGACGACAACGCGCTCAAGAACGTGGATGCTGCGCTCGCCGCAGGTCTGCCGGTGGCGGCGTTCGTCGCGGAGAAGGCGCAGCGGTTCGTCGATCTCGCCGCCCCTCTGCAACTGTCGAACGACGACTTCATCTGCACGAGCACTGATCCGCGACACCGCCCCGGCGTCGAGCGGCTTTGGGCTGCCTGTGCCGCGGCGGGTGATCTCTACCAGCACGACTACGAGGGCCTCTACTGCTCCGGCTGCGAAGCGTTCGTCCTTGCCGGCGACCTGCACGACGGCCTCTGCCCGGAGCACAACGAGGAACCGGAGTTGATCGCCGAGCGCAACTGGTTCTTCCGCTTGTCGCGCTACCAGAACGCACTGCTCGACCTGATCGAGAGCGGTCGGTTGCGGATCGAGCCGGAGCACCGGCGGAACGAAGTGCTCGCGTTCATCCGGAGCGGGCTCAGCGACTTCAGCGTCTCGCGCACGCAGGGGCGGGCGCAAGGCTGGGGCATCCCGGTGCCGGGAGACCCGACGCAGGTGATCTATGTCTGGTTCGACGCGCTGGCCAACTACATCACGGCACTCGGCTTCGGGCACCGCGGACCTTCCTATGACGACTGGTGGCGCGAGAGCGACGAGCGACAGCACGTGATCGGCAAGGGCATCGTCCGCTTCCACGCGATCTACTGGCCCGCGATCCTGCTCTCAGCCGCGCAGCCGTTACCGACGACGATCTCGGTTCACGACTACCTGACGGTCGAAGGGCAGAAGCTCTCCAAGTCGCTCGGTACCGCGATCGAACCCGTGGAGGTGATCGACCGCTACGGCGCCGACGCGCTTCGCTGGTGGTTCCTCCGCGACGTGCCCCGCACGGGTGATTCCGACTTCCGCTCCGAGCTGATCGCGGTCCGCGCCAACGAACTCGCCGACGGTCTCGGGAACCTGATCAACCGGACGATCGCGCTGATCAGCCGCCATAGGGTTGAGGCCGCGCACACGCCGGAGGAGAGGGTCGCGGAGGCTGCGTCGCTGCTGGCGTTGTGCGCCGAGCTGCCATCGGCGATCGACGAGGCGCTCGCCGTGTTCGACCTGCGGCGTGCGGCGTCGGCGCTGTGGGAGGTCGTCACAGAGGCCAACCGCTTCGTCTCGGCGACGCAGCCGTGGGAACTCGCGAAGGCCGCGCGCACCGACGACGACGGCGCGGCGGCCCGGTTGGACGCCGTGCTCGGTGTGCTGCTCGACGCTTGCTCGTGCATCGCGTACGAGCTTCGCCCGTTCCTGCCGTTTGCGGCAGAACGGATCGACGTCGCGCTAGCCGACCTGGATACGCAGCGGGGGCGTGCCCTCTTCCCGAAGGTCGAAGCGGCGGCCTAGCGACAGAAGCAAGCATCGCGCAGCCGTTCGACGAGCGGCCTTCCGCCAAACCGTCCTACGCTGGGCAGCGATGGACGAGCGGCAGCTTCGACTTCTCCGCCGCCTGCGGCTGGCACTGCTCGCGCTGCTCGTTGTCTGGTTCTTCTCGCCGCCCGAGTGGCGCTATGCGGTCCCGCTGTGGCTGCCGTTCGGCGTCGCGCTCGCACTCGAGGCGCAGTTCTTCGTCGTCGGGGTGCGAGGGAGCGCCCCGGTCCTCGGCCGCGACACCGATCGCGGCCCGCAGCGCGCCGACCTCGAGGACCTCGGCTGGCCCGGAGGCGAGGAGCCCGAGGAGGACGACGAGTTCTGGCACTCGGCGCCGGCGCCGCGCAGGCGCCGGCGTCGCGGCCCGGTGCGCAGCCTCGCCGAGGCCGCGGTCGTGCTCGCCGTGATCGCGCTCGTCGCGTTCGCGATCAACATCCGGCGAGGCTGGAGCAGCCTGCCGGCCGAGACGCAGGCGAGGGTGGAGCGCGCGCTTTCGGCCCAGGCGCGGACGATCGCCGGCCACGGCGTGAGCGTCCGCTGCGACACCGGCGGCCGCCACGTCGGCGCGGTTCAGGAGGCGGACGGCGTCGCCGTCGTCGGCGGCCGCGAGGCGTGGCTCACACCCGGCATCTGCTTCCGTCTCCATCGCCTGCGGGAGGGCCACGTGGGCTCGTTCAGCGCCACCGGGCGCGCGATCGCGGTCCTCGCGCACGAGGCGTGGCACCTTCGGGGCGTCGCCGACGAGGGCGTGACGAACTGCTACGCGTTCCAATCGGGCGTCGACGTCGGCGTCCGGCTCGGCCTCTCGCAGTCGACGGCGCATCGGATGATGCGCCAGCAGCTTGCCGACAACCCGCTCGACGCCGCCGGCGACAGCCGCTACCTCGTCCCGCCCGAGTGCACGAACGACGGGCGCTACGACCTCGACCGCGCCGCGAACGCGTTCCCGTGAGCACGTTTCGATCGAGAGTCAACGGCTGGGCCAAGGGGTCCTGCAACCGTCCAAGGAGGGACGGATGCGGCGTAAAGCTGCGGTTGCAATGCTTCCGACGGCCTTTGACCTCGCGGCGGCAGCGCCCGTGTGGGCGGATGCACCTCCGCCGCCGAACGGCGGCAACGGCGCGGGCCAGAGCGGCCAGGGCACCGGGAACCCGGACGATCGTCCGGGTCCTGCCAGAGCGAAGGCGGGCCGGGGGGCCAGCCGTAACGGCTTCGGCCTGCGGGAGCGAGGGGCGCTCCGGCAGGCACCGCGTTACTCCAGTTCGCGCGCGAGTTGTGCGACGCGCCCGGCGATGTCGTCCCGGATCGCGCGAACCTCCTCGAGCGGACGGCCCTTCGGGTCAGGCAGATCCCACGAGACGTAGCGCCTACCGGGGACGACGGGGCAGGCGTCGTCGCAGGTGGCGACGACGACATCTGCCCACGCGACGGCCTCGTCGTCGAGCTTGCGCGGGACGTGCCCGGACGCGTCGAGGCCGACCTCTCGCAGCGCCTCGAGCACCTGCGGATGCACGGCGGCACCGGGCGCGCTCCCGGCCGAGCGCGCCTCGTGCCGCCCGTTCGCCGCGGCGCGAAAGAGGCGCTCCGCGATCACGGAACGACCGCTGTTCGCGACGCAGACGAACAGGACGTGCATTCAGCAGCAGCCGGCCGCCGCAGGCTGGAGCACCGGAAGCCGCGTGCGCTGCGGGTGGCTCCCGCGCGTTGCCTTCACGATCGCGCCGTGCATGCCGTCGGCCACCTCGTGCGTGAACTCGACCGAGACGTCCGCGAACCCCGCGGCCTCGAGCCCAGCGACGTACTCGCCGCGCGA
>DATHAE010000046.1:0-7081 GCA_035296805.1 Gaiellaceae bacterium
GAGTCGCCCGACGAGGTCGAGCCCGAGGCGCGGCTCGGGGAGATAGCGCGCGCGGCCAACCGGCGCATCTACGCGCTCGCTCACAGCGATCAGGCGTACCGCGGCATGGGCACGACGCTGACCGCGGTCATCGTCGACGGGCGCGAGATCGCGGTCGGCCACGTCGGCGACAGTCGCCTCTACCGCCTGCGCGACGGGGAGCTCGAGCGGCTCACCACCGACCACTCGCTCGTCGAGGAGTACGTGCGCGCCGGGCGGCTCGCACCCGAGGAGGCCGAGAGCCATCCCCAGAAGTCGATCATCACCCGCGCGCTCGGGGTCGAGGCGGAGGTCGAGGTCGACACCCTCACCTGCGCCGCGAGCGACGGCGACGTCTACCTGCTGTGCTCGGACGGGCTGACGGGGATGGTCTCCGAGGACGAGGTCGCCGACATCCTGCGCGAGCGGTCGTCGCTCGAGCAGGCGGCCCGGACGCTCGTCGACGCGGCCAACCGGGCGGGCGGACGCGACAACATCACGGTCATCCTCTTCCGCGTGTCCGAGACGGGGGCCGCCCTCGAGGAGGGCGACACGCTCTCGGGCGAGGACACGCAGACCTCGCTCGATCCCCACGAGGTGCGAACCGCGCTCGCCGCGGCCGAGGCGGGCGAGCGGGCGCCGGCCGGACGCGCTCGGGACGAAGGAGACGGCCATCCGCCGGCGACCGGAGAGACGCTCGTCGTCGATCGGCGCACGGCGGAGGCGGCTCGCGCCGAGGAACGCCGGCGCCGCCGGGGCGAAAGGCGCGAGCGCCGCGCCTCACATCCGCGCCGGCGCCGGGCGCTGCTGAGCGGCGTGCTCGCGCTCGTCGCGCTCGTCGCGGTCGCCGGCGGCCTGTTCGTCGCGGGCCGCAGCCTGTACTTCCTGGGGACGAACGACGCCGGCTTCATCGCGCTGTACCGGGGCCTCCCTTACGAGCTGCCGCTCGGCGTCGACCTGTACGAGCCGGTCTACGAGACGACGCTGCCCGCCGTCGAGCTGCCGCAGCCCCAGCGCGGCAATGTGCTCGACCATCAGTTGCGCAGCCGCCGCGACGCGACCGACCTCGTGCGCCAGCTCGAGACCGGCCGCACGGCGCGGCTCGCGGGCGGAGGACGCTGACCGTGGTCTCCGCCCGCCTGCGCGAGCTGCTCGGCCTGCTCCCGGTCGGCCTGCTCGTGACCGCCGGGTTCACCGCCGTGCTGATCAGCCGCACCGAGGAGGTGAGCAACCTCAGCCTCACGTACGGCGCCGTCTTCCTCGGCCTGTGCGTGTTCGCGCACTTCTTCATCCGCGCGCGGCTCCCCGACGCCGATCCCTATCTCTTTCCCCTCGCCGCCCTGCTCGCCGCGTTCGGGCTCGTGATGATCTACCGCATCGACGAGGAGCTCGCGCGCCAGCAGGCGCAGTGGTTCGTGCTCGGGCTCGCGTTCTTCTGCGCGACCGTGATCCTCCTGCGCGACCACCACTCGCTCGAGCGCTACCGCTACACGATCGCCGCGGCGAGCATCGTTCTGCTGTTCATGCCGCGGCTGCCGCTCATCGGCGCGCAGACGAACGGCGCCTACCTGGCGATCAAGCTCGGGCCGGTCCAGTTCCAGCCCGCGGAGTTCGCCAAGGTCGGCATCATCGTCTTCCTGGCGAGCTATCTTGCCGAGACGCGCGACGTACTCGTGCGCGGTCGCGTTCCGCGGCTGAGCCTCAAGCACTTCGGGCCGCTGCTCGTGGTCTGGGGGGCGGCGATGCTGATGCTGGTCTTCATCCGCGACCTCGGAAGCTCGCTGATGTTCTTCGGCGGCTTCCTCGCCCTGCTCTACGTGGCCACCTCGCGGATATCGCTGGTCGCGGTCGGCGCGGCCATGTTCGCCGCCGGCGCGGCCTTCTTCGCCAGCAACGTGAGCCACATCAGCGATCGCATCTCGATCTGGCTCGACCCTTTCCGCCCCAAGGTCGTCGACGACGAGGGCTACCAGATCGCCCAGAGCCTGTTCGCCCAAGCCGACGGCGGGCTGTTCGGCACGGGCTTCGGCCGCTCGCTGCTCGAGCTGCCGGGAGGCGGGACGATCCTGCCCGCGGCCGACACGGACCTGATCTACGCGCTGATCGTCAACGAGCTCGGGCTGTTCGGCGCGACGGCGGTGGTCCTGGTCTACCTGCTGTTCGCCGCCCGCGGCTTCAAGGTCGCGCTGCTCGCGCGCGACGGCTTCTCAAAGCTGCTCGCCGCGGGCCTGACCGCGGTGTTCGCGATGCAGGTGTTCGTGATCGTGGGCGGCGTTACGCGCGTGATCCCGCTGACCGGCGTGACGCTGCCCTTCGTCTCCTACGGGGGCAGCTCGATCGTCGCGAACCTCGTGCTGCTCGCGCTGCTGCTGATCGTCTCGCAGGACGCGCGGCGCGACCCGGAGCGCGCCCACGGGGGCCTGGCGTGAACCGGCCGATCGTCCACCTGTTCGCCCTGTTCACGCTGCTCTTCACGGTGCTCGTCGTGTTCACCTCGCGCTGGTCGGTGCTCGAGGCCCAGAGCCTCACCGACAGCGCGGCCAACCGGCGGCCGCTGCTCGAGCAGCAGAAGATCCCGCGCGGGCTCATCTATGCGCGCGACGGGACCGTGCTCGCGGCCAACCGCCGCGTCGGGAGCCGCCAGACGCAGCGCTACGTGCGCCGCTACCCCACGGACTCGCTGTTCTCGCACGCGGTCGGCTACTCGTTCATCGAGCGCGGGCGCTCGGGCCTCGAGCAGTCGGAGAACAGCGTCCTCACGGGCACGGGCAGCGAGTTCGCCACGCTCGTGCAGGAGCTGAGCGGCGAGCAGGAGGGCGACAACCTGCGCACGACGCTCGACTCGCGCCTCCAGGAGGCCGCGCGCTCGGCGCTCGGCAGCCGGCGCGGGTCGATCGTGGCGATCGAGCCCGCCACCGGTCGGGTTCGCGCGATGGTGAGCATCCCCGACTTCGACCCGAACTCGATCCCGGACAGCTTCGAGGAGCTCAGCTCGGAGCCGAGCTCACCGCTGTTCAACCGCGCGACGCAGGCGCGCTACCCGCCGGGCTCGACGTTCAAGGTGGTGACCGCCGCGGCCGCCCTCGACTCGGGCCGCTTCACCCCGAGCTCGCAGGTCTCCGGGCGCAACAACAAGCGGATCTCGGGGGTGCCCCTTCAGAACTTCGACGGTGAGGACTTCGGCCAGGTGACCTTAACCGAGGCGCTCATCAAGTCGATCAACACGGTATGGGCAGAGGTGGGCTCCGACCTCGGAAAGCGCGAGATGCTTCGCTACATGCGCCGCTTCGGCTTCGGAACCGAGCCGCCGATCGACTACCCGCGCAACCAACTCGCACCGAGCGGCATCTTCGACCGGCGGGGTCGCCTCGTGGAGCCGGACGACGCGATCGACATCGGCCGCGTCGCGATCGGGCAGGAGCGCCTCCAGGTCACCCCGCTCCAGATGGCGATGGTCGCGGCGGCGATCGGAAACGACGGCGAGCTGATGCAGCCGACGCTCGCGCACCGGGCGATCGCGCCCGACGGGCGGGTGCGCCAGCGCTTCCGCCCCGATCGGCTGCGCCGGGTGGTCTCCCCGAGCGCCGCACGTGGGGTGGCCGGAATGATGACGAGCGTCGTCGAGCGCGGCTCGGGCACCGCGGCGCAGCTTCAGGGTGTGCGCGTGGCCGGCAAGACCGGCACGGCCGAGCGCGGCGCGGGGATCAACCAGGCGTGGTTCATCGCCTTCGCTCCGGTCGAGCGCCCGCGGATCGCGCTCGCGGTGACCGTGGAGCAGGCCGAGGGCACCGGCGGCGAGGTCGCCGCGCCGATCGCGCAGAGGCTGCTCGAGGTGGCGCTCGGCGCGCGCGGCGCGACGAGCTCGGGCCCGGCGGCGGCGGGAGGCTTCTGAGGTGACCGACGTCGCCGAGAACACGCTCGTCGACGGGCGCTACCGCGTCCGCGACCGCATCGGCTCGGGCGGGATGGCCGACGTCTACGACGCCGAGGACGTGAACCTCGGCCGCGACGTCGCGCTCAAGCTCCTGCACCGTCGCTTCGCGCGCGACGAGCCGTTCGTCGAGCGCTTCCGGCGCGAGGCCTCGTCGGCCGCCAGCCTCCAGCACCCGAACGTGGTGGGCGTCTACGACCGCGGCGAGCACGACGGCACCTACTACATCGCCATGGAGCGGCTCGAGGGGCGCACGCTCAAGCAGCTCATCCAGGACGAGGCGCCGCTGTCGCAGGAGCGGGTGATCGCGCTGGGCCTCCAGATCACCGAGGGCGCCCACTTCGCCCACCAGAACGGGGTGATCCACCGCGACCTCAAGCCGCACAACGTGATCGTCGACGCGAACGACCACCTCAAGGTCACCGACTTCGGCATCGCGCGCGCCGGAGCGTCGGAGATGACGGAGACCGGGTCGATCATGGGCACGGCGCAGTACCTGTCGCCCGAGCAGGCCGAGGGCCACGCGGTGACCGCGGCCTCCGACGTGTACTCGATCGGGATCGTCCTGTACGAGATGCTCGCCGGGCGGGTTCCGTTCGAGGCCGAAAGCGCGGTCTCGATCGCCCTCAAGCACCTCACCGAGGTCCCGCCGCCGCTCACCGAGGTCCGCCCCGACGTGCACCCCGCGCTCGAGGCGGTGATCCTCCGCGCGCTGGCCAAGGATCCCGCCGAGCGCTACGCGAGCGCCGCCGATCTCGCCGCCGATCTGCACGCCGCCCGCGAGCGAATCGTCGCCGGCGACGACGGCTACGGTGCGGTTCTGCCCGGCGGGGCGGTGATCGCGGCGCCCGGCGCCGACAGGGCCGACAGGGCCGACGCGGCCGGCGAGGAGGAGCGGCGGCGGTGGCCGTTGGTCGCTCTCATGCTGCTGGCCCTGGCGGCGCTCGGCGTGGTGCTGGCGATGCTGCTCTTCCCGGGTTCGGTGCGGGTTCCGCCGGTGGTCGGCCACGACGTGGCGCGGGCCACCGCCACGCTCGAGCGCGCCGGCCTCCGGGTCAAGGTCGAGCAGCGCGACTCGCTCGAGCCGCGGGGCCGCGTGCTCGCCCAGCGGCCACCGGCCGGCCGGGAGGTCGACGCGGGCGACACGATCACGCTCGTCGCGTCGGCGGGGGCGGCGCAGCGAACCGTGCCGTCCGTGGCCGGGCAGACCGAGCGCTCCGCCGTGCGCGAGTTGACGCGCGCGACCTTCCGCGTCGAGGCGGAGGAGAGGCCGTCGGCCGACGTTCCCTCCGGCCGGGCGATCGGCACGCGACCGCCCGCCGGCACCGAGGCCGACTCCGGCTCGCGCGTACGGCTGCTCGTGAGCTCTGGACCGCGGCAGGTCGAGGTCCCGAACGTCGTCGGGCTCACGCGCTCGTCGGCGGAGCGCGCGCTCGAGCGACGCCGGCTGGGCGTCTCGGTCGACCGCGCCCGCTCCGACGCTCCGGAGGACGAGGTGATCGCCCAGAGTCCCGAGGGCGGCGCGACGCTCGACGAGGACTCGCCGGTCACCATCACCGTCTCGGAGGGCCCGGACGACGGCTCCGGCGACCGCGACCGCGACGGCGACGGCGACGAGCCGAACTCCCCGGACGTCCGCAGCGTGCCCGGCGTCGAGGGTCTGTCGCCCTCCGAGGCGACCGCCCGGCTGCACGGTGCGGGCTTCGACGTGGCGAGGACCTCGCGCGACGTGGACAGCGAAGCGGAAGACAGCCGGGTCATCGGTCAGGCGCCGGGGGCGGGGTCCGCGCGGCGGCGGGGCTCGACGGTGACGATCGTGATCGGGCGCTACAAGGCGCCGGACGGCGGCGGCTCGAGCGACTTCCCCTTCGAGTGACCGACACGCGGCGATGAGGGTCGCGGTCCTCGTGGGCGGTCGCTCGAGCGAGCACGACATCTCGCTGCTGTCGGGGGCGGCGGTCCGCGCGGGGTTCGAGGCCGCGGGGCACGACGCGGTCGCGGTCGAGATCGCGCGCGACGGGCGGTGGACCGCCGGCGGCCGCGCGGTGACGATCGAGCCCCGGGCCGGGCTGCTCGGGGCAGACGTCGTCTTCCCCGTCCTGCACGGCCCGTTCGGCGAGGACGGGACCGTTCAGGGACTGCTCGAGATCGCCGACGTGCCGTACGTGGGCGCCGGGGTGCTTGCCTCGGCTCTGTGCATGGACAAGCTCGCCTTCAAGGACCTGATGTCGGTCGCCGGCCTACCTCAGGTCGCGTACGCCGGCCTGCGCCAAGGCGACGACCCGGCTTCGCTCGACCGGCTCGGTCTGCCGGTGTTCGTGAAGCCCGCGCGGCTCGGCTCGTCGGTCGGGATCTCCAAGGTCACCGCGCGCGACGAGCTCGAGCCGGCGCTCGCCACGGCCTTCGCCCACGACCCGTCCGTGATCGTCGAGGCGATGGCGCAAGGACGCGAGGTCGAGTGCTCGGTGATGGGCAACGACGACCCGGTCGCCTCGGAGCCCGGCGAGATCGTGGTCCACGCCGACTGGTATGACTTCCGGGCGAAGTACGGATCCGGGGGCATGGAGCTTGTCGTGCCGGCCCGGGTCGCGGCGGAGGCGCGCGACGAGGTCCGTTCGCTCGCGCTCGCCGCGTTCCGGCGAGCGGGCTGCGCGGGCCTCGCCCGCGTCGACTTCTTCGTCGAGGACGACGGCCGCGTGCGCGTCAACGAACTCAACACGATGCCCGGGTTCACGCCGACGAGCGTCTTCGCCAAGCTGTTCGAGGCCTCGGGCGTCGCGTACCCCGAGCTCGTCGATCGGCTCGTGCGACTGGCGCTCGAGCGCTACGATCGGGAGCGCGCGTACCGGTACTGAGACCGGCGCGGCCCCGCGTCCGGGGAGGTTCGCCATGCGGCCGCGCCTCGGGCGACGGCCCGTGCAACGCGCCCTATCGCAGCACCGTGACCTCCGAGATCGCCGCACGCCGCTGTCCCGGCGGCAGCCCCGTAAGCCAGATCAGGTAGTTGCGGTACGCCGCGCCGTCCGTGTCGAGCCGGATGCGGGCGGTCTCGCCGATCCGGGTCGGGCCGGCGACGCGCGTCCACCCCCCGATGTCGGGCGGAACGTCGTCGGCGCCGAGGATCACCGCCTC
>DATHAE010000047.1:0-3405 GCA_035296805.1 Gaiellaceae bacterium
GGCTCAGGCGACGTCGCGCAGCTTCTGCGACTCGGCGAGCGCGCGGAGCTTCTTCAGCGACTGGTTCTCGATCTGCCGGATCCGCTCGCGCGTCACGCAGAAGATCCGTCCCACCTCGTCGAGCGTCCGCGGCTGCTCGCCGTTCAGGCCGTAGCGCAGCTCCAGCACGCGCCGCTCCCGCTCGCCCAGCATCCCGAGCGCGCGCACGAGCGCCTCGTTGCGCAGCGACGCGTCCGCCACCTCGTCGGGCATGGGTGCCGACTCGTCGTGGAGGAAGTGCCCGAATTCCGACTCCTCCTCGTCGCCGACCGGCTTCTCGAGCGAGACGGGGGCCTGCGACGTGCGCCTGATCTGCTCGACCTCCTCGACGCCCAGGTCGAGCTCGAGGGCAATCTCCTCCGACGTCGGCTCGCGGCCGCGCTCGGCGCGCAGCTTCCGCTCCGTGCGCATGATCTTGTTCAGCTTCTCGACCACGTGCACCGGCATCCGGATCGTGCGCGCCTTGTCGGCGAGCGCGCGCGCGACGGCCTGACGGATCCACCACGTCGCGTAGGTCGAGAACTTGAAGCCCTTGCGGTGGTCGAACTTCTCGGCGGCGCGTACGAGGCCGATCGTGCCCTCCTGGATCAGGTCGAGGAACGGCAGGCCCTGGTTGCGGTACCGCTTCGCGATCGACACGACGAGGCGCAGGTTCGCCTCGACCATCTCCTGCTTCGCGCTGTGGTCGCCGCGCTCGATGCGCTTCGCCAGCTCGACCTCCTGCGCGGCCGTCAGCAGGTCGACCTTGCCGACGTCCTTCAGGAAGAGCTGAAGGGAGTCCGTCGACATCTCGTTCTCCTGCGGCGCCTCTTCCGGCTCCGCAGGGTCGTCGAGCGGCGTCAAGCCGTCCACCTCGGGCTCGTCCGCGAGGGACGCGGGCTCCTCCGGCTCGAGGTCGGCCTCTTCGTGGACGGTGGTGCCGGACTGCTCCTCCCCTGCCCTCATCGATCCCTCCTACCCCTTGTGCCGAGCCGCGCTAATGCGGGATCGAAACTGTTGCAGCAGCGGCGGATGGACGCCATAGGCCGTTTGGCCCATCTTTCTGTCACTTGGTCCCACTGTCGACCAGACGCGAAAGGAAGGTATTTGCTTCCCGACCGAGCGTGCTGTCCGGTCCCAGAGCCCGCGCGCGGCGGAATTGGGCGACGGCCGACTCGCGCTGCCCCGTCCACGCGAGCAGCAGCCCGAGGTGGAAGCGGACGGACTGGCTGCGCGGAAATCGGCGTGTCAGCGGGCCGAGCCGCGAGAACGAGGTCGACAGCCGGTCCATGTCGAAGCGGCCGACCGCCGCCGCGACCTGGGCCTCGTCGTCGTCCGGGGCGAGCTTTGCTGCGCGGAGGTAGAGCCGCTCGGCGGAGTGCTGCCGCCACTGGCGCTGGAGCCGCACGCCGCGCTCGAGCAGCGCGTTCGGCCGCGTCGGCTGGAAGATCGGGTAACCGCTGCCGAAGAACTGCGGGTGGAGGATGTTGTCGGCCCGCACCTCGTACGGCGTGTCGCGGCCGAGCCGCTTCGCGGCCCGCAGCGCCGCGACGGCGTCGTCGCCGTACCCCGAGTAGACGCGCGCGAGCGCGAGGTGAAATTGGACGACGGGATCGCGCGGGTACTGCTTGCCGATCTCCTCCATCCGGTCGAGCGTCCCCTTCGGCCACGCCCGGAACGCGGCCTTGATCTCATTCTCGGCGGGCGTGCGGCGGTCGAACACGAACGGCGGGCGCTCCGCGCGCGCCTGCGGCTGCTCCGGGGTCTGCCGCGTCGCGAGCGTGACGCCGGCGACGGCGCCCGCAGCGGCCACGGCGGCGAGCGCGACGGTCACCCAGACGCGAGCGCGCGGCGTCACGCGCGTGACGGTACCGGGAATGCGGGCACGCGCCGGTATCGTTTACAACCCTAGATGCCCACGTACAGGGAGCTTTTGCAACGGGTGAAGGGCGAGATCGCCGAGGTCGACGCGCGCGGCGCGCAGGACCTCGACGGCGCGATCTTCGTCGACGTCCGCGAGCGCGACGAGTGGGAGGAGGGTCACCTCCCGGGAGCGGTTCACGTCTCCCGCGGGAACCTCGAGTCGCGGATCGAGGGAGTGGCGCCCGACCGGGAGCAGCCGGTCGTCCTCTACTGCGCGGTCGGCGCCCGCTCGGCCTTCGCCGCGAAGACGCTCACCGAGCTCGGTTATGAGAACGTGACGTCGCTCGCAGGCGGCTTCACCGACTGGAAGCGCAACGGCTACGAGGTCGTGCTGCCCCGGTCGCTCTCGCCCGAGAAGCGGACCCGCTACTCGCGCCACCTGCTGATCCCCGAGATCGGCGAGGCGGGCCAGCTCAAGCTGCTCGACTCGCGCGTGCTCCTGATCGGCGCCGGCGGCCTGGGCTCGCCCGCGTCGCTCTACCTCGCCGCCGCCGGTGTCGGCCGGATCGGGATCGTGGACGCCGACATCGTCGACGAGACGAACCTCCAGCGGCAGATCGTGCACTCGCTCGACACCCTCGGGTCGCCGAAGGTCGACTCCGCGCAGCGGACGATCGCCGCGCTCAACCCCGACGTCGAGGTGCGCACCTACCGCGAGCGGCTGACCTCGGAGAACGTCGACCGGATCCTCGACGAGGGCTGGGACGTGATCGTCGACGGCGCCGACAACTTCCCGACGCGCTATCTCGTCAACGACGCTTCGGTCTGGCACGACATCCCCGTCGTCCACGGCTCGATCTACCGCTTCGAGGGCCAGGTGACCGTATTCAAGCCCGGCGACGGGCCGTGCTACCGCTGCCTCTTCCCCGAGCCGCCGCCGGCCGAGCTCGCACCGTCGTGCGCCGAGGGGGGCGTGCTCGGCGTCCTGCCCGGGATCATCGGTTCGCTGCAGACGAGCGAGGCGCTGAAGCTCGCGGTCGGAATCGGCGACCCGCTGATCGGGCGGCTGCTCCTCTTCGACGCGCTGACGACCGAGTTCAGCGAGGTGCGTGTGCAGCGCAATCCGGACTGCCCCGTCTGCGGCGAGGACCCGACGATCACCGAGTACGTCGACTACGTCGGGTTCTGCGCCCGGTGAGAGAGGTTCAGTGAGGAAGGTTCAGTGAGGAAGGTTCCGTGACCAGGGTTCGGATCCCACCGGTGCTCCGGCCGGAGGCCGGAGGGGCGCGCGAGGTCGAGGCCGGCGGGTCGACGGTTCGCGAGCTGCTCGAGGATCTCGCGGTGCGCCATCCGGCGCTCGGCGGCCGCGTCCTCCGCAACGGCGAGCTCGAGCCGTTCGTGAACGTCTACGTCGACGGCGAGGACGTGCGCACGCGCGGCGGCCTGGACGCGCCTGTGCGAGACGAGGCGCAGGTCATTCTTCTGCCGGCGATGGCCGGCGGCTGTGCCCGCTAGCTCGCTGCT
>DATHAE010000048.1:0-13834 GCA_035296805.1 Gaiellaceae bacterium
GTCTCGGAATCGGCGTGGCCGAAGATCAGCGGCCCCCACGACTGCACCCAGTCGAGCAGGCGCCGGCCGTCGACCGTCTCGAGGTACGCGCCCTCGCCGCGCGCGACGAAGAACGGCTCGTCGACGCCGACCGCGCGCATCGCGCGGACCGGGGAGTTGACGCCGCCCGGAGCGACCTTCAGCGCCCTGTGCCACAGCTCGGTACGGACTAGAGAAACGGCGCGAGCTCCTTCGCCCAGTACGTGATCACGACGTCGGCGCCGGCCCGGCGGATCGCGGTCAGGCTCTCGAGGGCCGCCGCGCGCTCGTCGAGGTCGCCCGCCGCGGCGGCGGCCTTCACCATCGCGTACTCGCCCGAGACGTTGTAGGCGGCGAGCGGCAGATCGAATCGTTCGCGGACGGCGCGCAGCACATCGAGGTACGGCAGCGCGGGCTTGACCATGATCAGGTCGGCTCCCTCGGCGACGTCCAGCTCGCACTCTCGCAGCGCCTCGCGCACGTTTCCCGGGTCCATCTGGTAGCCGCGGCGGTCGCCGAAAGACGGCGCGGACCCCGCCGCCTCGCGGAACGGCCCGTAGAACGACGACGCGTACTTCGCCGAGTAGGCGACGATCGGCGTCTCGGAGAGCTCCGCGCGAATTGCCGCGACGCGCCCGTCCATCATGTCGCTCGGGCACACGACGTCGGCTCCGGCTTCGACGTGCGAGACGGCCGTCCGCGCGATCGCCTCCAGCGACGCGTCGTTGTCGACGTGGTCGCCGTCGAGCACGCCGCAATGGCCGTGCGCGGTGTACTCGCAGAGACAGACGTCGGTGAGCAGGAGCAACTCGGGAAAGCGCGGCCGCAGCGCGCGGAGAGCCTGCTGCACGATCCCGTCCGCGATCCAGGCACCGGAGCCTTCATCGTCCTTTTCCTGCGGGACCCCGAACAGGATCACCGCTCCGACGCCGGCGCGAACGAGGTCCTCGCACTCGCGCACGACACCGTCGACGGTGAAGCGCGAGAGGCCGGGGAGGCGCTCGTTCGGCAGCGCCTCGGGCGCGACGAAGAGCGGCATCACGAGGTCGTCGAGGCTCACGTGCGTCTCGCGCACGAGCTCGCGCAACGGCCCCGTCCGCCGCAGCCGCCGCAGCCTCGTCGCGGGAAACGCGCTCACGCCGCAAACTCTACGCGGGACGTGGCTTGTGACACTGTGTCACAACGTGTCGGTTCGGGCCGCGTCCCGGGTCAGTCCCGGGCGACGGCCCGAACACACGAGCCGGTTTCGGTCACTCCGGCCGGGCGACGGCGGCGCGGGCGGCGACCGCGAAGACGAGGCCGAGGCCGGCGAGCCACGCCGCCTCGCGCGCGACCGGCCCCCACGGCGACAGGTCGTAGAGCGAGGCGTCGAAGAGCCGGTAGGCATGTGTGAACGGCAGCGCGTCGCTCGCCCACGCGGCCGCCGGGAAGACCTCGCGCGGGATCAGGCCGAGGAAGACCAGCGGGAGCACGACGAGTACCGCCACGAGCGAGGCGGTGCGCGCGTCGCGGGCGATGCCGCCGAGCAACGTCCCCGCCGCCCCGACCGACGCGCCCGCGACGACGAGACCGGCGGCGAGGAGCGGGAGCCGCAGCCACGGCTCGCCACCCCTGACGTCGCTCACGTCGATCGCGATCCCAAAGGCGACCGCGACCGCGAGGCCGACGACGAGAGCGACGACGCCCGCGAGCGCGACCTTCGCCGCGACGAGCCGCGTCGGCGACACGAGCCCTCGCGCCAGTCTCGGTAGGACGTTCTCGTCGCGCTCCGCCGCCAGCGCGCCCGCCGCGAGCACGAGGCAGAGGAAGGTGAGCGTCAGCGCGAGGGCGTACCCCTGAACCTGCGCCGAGAGGGCCGCCGACCGCCCTCGCCGGGGCAGCTCGTGCAGCTCGATCGGCGCCGCCGTCGCCCGCAGCGCGTCGTCGGTCTGCGCGAGCGCGAGCCGCGCGTCGTGGACGAACTGCCTGATCCGGTCGAGCCGCTCGTCCGCCGGCAGCGCGTCGAGTTCGCGCTGCGTCTCCTCCAACCCGAGCACGTTGAAGTCCTCGCCGAGAAACTTCCCGCGGCCGCCGTGGAGGAGCAGCCGCACGTACTCGATGTTGGCGTCGATGTACGCGCGCTGGAGCCGCCGGTTGAGCTGGTACACGAGTGCCTGCACCTGCTGGCGGACGCGCGACGAGGTGCCGCCGCGTGTGATCGCGAGCTCGAGCGTCGGGCTCTGCACCATCTGCCGCAGCGTCGCGACGAAGCCCGGCGGCACCGTGATCACTGCGACAAGCCGCCCGCTCTCGAGCTCGCGCTCGGCCTCCTCCGCGTCGAGGCCACGGACGAGGGTGACGTTGTTGCCGACCTCGTCGATCGTGCGCTGCACGTCGAAGCGGCGGTTGCCGACCACGATCTGCGGCGGGAGGTCGTCGCGGTCGACGAGAGCGACGCGCGGTTTCGAGCTCGCGTAGCCGGCGACGAGCCCGACGAGCGTCGCGATCACAAGCGGGTAGGCGAGCAGCACCGCGAGCAAAACCGGCGTGCGCAGCAGCGTGCGCAGGTCCTTGCGCAGGAGGAGGATCACGCGAGCCGCCCCTCGACGAGCTCCAACACCCGATCCGCATGCTGCTCCAGCTCCTCGTGGTGGTGCGTCGCGACGAGCACCGCGCCTCCGTCGTCGCGGAGCGCGCTCGCGAGCTCCCAGAGCCGGCGGCGCTGCGCGGGGTCGAGCGCGGCCGTCGGCTCGTCGAGGAGCAGCACGCGCGGCGACCCGAGCAGCGCCAGCGCGACGTCGAGCCGCTGGCGGTTCCCGACCGAGAGCCGCACCGCCCGCACGTCCCCCGGGAGCTCGAACGCCTCCAGGAGCTCGTCGACCTCCGCGAGCGGAGCGTGCTCGAGCCGCGCGAAGAGCACGAGGTTCTCGCGCGCTGTCAGCCGCCCGTAGTGCGCCGTCCGCTGCGGCACCCACCCCGTCCGCGCGTGCCGCTCGACGGTCCCGTCCGTCGGCGACAGTGCGCCCGCGAGGATCGAGAGCAGCGTCGACTTGCCGGCCCCGTTCGGGCCGACGAGCGCGACGAGCTCGCCCTCGCGCAGGTCGAGATCCGTCGGCTCGAGAGCCACGCGGCGTCCGAACGACCGCGCGACCGCGCGCGCGCGGAGGAGCGTCACCGCTCGACTGCCGCCGGCGGCTCGTCCACGATCGTCGGCGGCTCGACGACCTCCGTCGGCGCCTCGGTGACGGCCGTCGGCGCCTCCGCGGGCGGCGGCCGCTCGACCGCCTCCACCTCGACCGGCACCGGCCCGCCCACCACCCACGGCTCGAGCTCGATCCGCTCGGAGAAGAACTCGGCCGTCGCGCGCGCGGCCGCGAGCAGCGGGAGCGCCATCAGCGCGCCGGCCAGGCCGTAGATCTCCGTCCCGACGAGGAGTCCGAAGATCACGAGCAGCGGGTGCAGCCGCAGCGCGCTCCCCATCACCGTCGGGACGACGATGTGCCCCTCGACCTGGTGGATGATCAGGAACAGGATCACGACCCAGAGCGCCGAGATCGGGTGCACGACGAGCGCGTAGAGGAAGGGCGGGATGGCGCCGAGCCACGGCCCGACGTACGGGATTACCTCGGTCAGCGCCACCCACGCGCCGAAGAGCAGGGCGTACCTCTCCCCGTTCGGCATCAGCCCGACCAGGCCGAGGACGTACAGGCCGAGGCCCGCGCTGGTGCCGATGATCAGTGACAGCAGCGCCTGGCCGCGCACGTACGAGGCGAGCGCGTGCTCGACGCGCGCGAGCAGCGACTCGCCCTCGTGCGGCGGGAATCGCCGGTCGAGGAACCGCCCGAATCGCGGCATGTCGAGGAGCATGTAGATCGAGACGACGAAGAGCAGGATCGTCGCGAACACGCCCTTCCCGACCGAGATCGCCGCTCCCTCGGCCACGTCGACGACGCGCTTCGTGTACCGGCCGACGTCGCGCTCGCGGATCCGCTTCACGACCTCGTGGCCGCGCCGCTGCACCTCTACCGACTTCAAGTGGTGGTCGTTCAGCCACCGCTGGAGGCGGTCGACGTCGTGGTCGGCCTCCGCCTCTCCCGTCCGTCTGTCGCGATCGGTGAAATACTCGTTGAACCTGTTCGCGGCCTGCGCGGTCTGATCGACGACGACGGTCGCGAGAGCGAAGATGGAGACGACGAGAGCAGCGGCAAAGCTCAGGTACACGAACGCGACCGAGATGCCGCGTGGGATCCGGAACCGCTCGAGGCCGCGGACGAGCGGGTCGAGCAGCAGCGCGATCACGCCGGCGACCAGGAACAGGAAGACGACGTGACCGGCCGCCAGCGCCACCACCCACGTCAGCACCAGCAGCAGCGGCAGGCCCACGAGTTGAATCCATCTCGGGATCTGGATCCGCGGGACCGGGCCCAGCGCCATGCGGCCGATCGTACAACGGCGGTTCGCGCGGCCCGGCGCGCCGATCGGGAGCCCCGGCGCCGGTTGAAGGGCGCGGAGTCGTTCGCTACCGTGCCCCGGATGTCGCCGCCCCAGGCCCCAGGGCGCGCGGTCCGCCTCGCCCGCCGCGACACGGAGCGCGAGCGGAGGCGCCGCAGGCTCGCAGTCGTCGTCGTGATCGCCGTCGTGGCGGTGACGATGCTGCTCGTGAGCGCGTTCGGCGGCAGCGAGCAGCGCGCGCCGATGATGCCGCCGCCCGCCAGCGCGGCGCGCCTGCTTCCGGCCGGCCCGCCCGAGCCCGAGGTGGTCGCGCAGTACGGCTCCCTCCACCTGCAGCTCCCGATCGACCGCTCACGCGTGACGGCGATCGGCTACCACGGCGGCACCGAGGGCGCGCTCGCCCTCTCGCCGGTCGGCCGCCAGGCGAACCAGGGCCTGCTCCGGCGGCTGCTGCGCCGGATCGTCGGCTCGGGGAGCGGGACCCTGCGCTGGTACCAGCTCGGAGGAGGCGGCGGGCCGTCGACGTCCGCGCTCGCCGTCGGGGCCACGCCGCGCACCGACGCCTACTCGCCCGTCGACGGGACGGTCGTGGGGCTCAGCGACGTGATCCTGAACGGGCGCAAGTACGGGTCGCGGATCGACCTCGAGCCGTCGGGCGCGCCGTCGATCGTCGTCTCGGTGTCGCATCTCCGCGCCGACCCGTCGCTGGAGGTCGGCGCCTCGGTGACCGTGGCCGGGTCGAAGCTCGGACAGGTGATGGACTTTTCGCGCGCCGAGCGGCAGGCGCTCGCGCGCTACACGAACGACGCCGGCAACCATGTGCTGGTCGAGGTGCACTCGGCCGCGACGCTCGCCGTCTCGTAGCGCTGCGCATCCTCTTCGTAGCGGACGTGTTCGGCGCGCCGGGCCGCCGCGCGGTCGAGAGTCGGCTCCCGGGCCTGCGGGACGAGCTGCGCATCGACTTCTGCATCGTGAACGGCGAGAACGCGGCCGACGGGCGCGGCATCACCGTGAAGCTGGCCGAGAAGCTGCTCGCAGCCGGGGCCGACGTCGTCACGCTCGGGAACTGGGCCTGGGGCCAGCGCGGGTTCGCTCCCTACCTCTCGGGAACCGACCGCGTGCTGCGGCCGGCGAACATGTCGCCGCAGTCGCCCGGCCGCGGCCTCGCGTTCCACGACGGCGTCGCCGTGATCAACCTGCTCGGCACCTACGGCCTCACGCCGTCCGAGAATCCGTTCCTCGCCGCCGACCGGCTCGTGGAGGAGGCGCGGCGTGAGACGTCCGTCGTCGTCGTCGACTTCCACGCCGAGGCGACGAGCGAGAAGGTCGGTCTCGCGCGCTATCTCGACGGCCGCGCGACCGCTGTGCTCGGGACGCACACCCACGTGCAGACGAGCGACGCGCGCGTGCTCGCGGGCGGCACGGCGGCGATCACCGACGCGGGCATGACCGGGCCCCACGACTCCGTGATCGGGAGCGTCGCCGAGATCGCGATCCGGCGCTTCGTCACCGGCATGCCCGCGCGGCTCGAGCCGGCGACGGGCGACGTGCGCATCGAGGGCGTGGTCGTCGAGTGCGGCGCCGACGGCCGCGCGACCGCCTGCGAGGCGGTCCGGCTACCGGTGCCGTAGGCGCACGGCCGGCAGCGCGAGCACGGCGACGAGCGCGACGAGGACGAGGTCCCGCGCGAGCACGGCCCACGCGAGATCGCCGTTGAAGACGTAGTCCCAGTAGTGGCGCGGGAACCACGCCTGCGTCAGCAGGAGCGCGGCCACGAGCAGCGCCGTCGCCGCGAGGCCGCGGCGACCGCGAACGAGCGGAACGAGCGGAACGAGCCAGACGAGGAACTGCGGCGAGAGCACCTTCCCGAAAGCGATGAAGACGGCCGTCGCAGCGGCCGCGAAGCGCGGCAGCTCGTCCGGGCTCCGCCACGCCGCCACCCAGATCCCGCAGAGCGCCGCGACCTGGATCGCCGTGCCCGCGGCCTCCAGCGCGCCGTGACCCGAGATGTTCTGCGAGCCGTGGCTCGTGACGACTGTCGGATCGCCGAACGTCGTGATCAACGACGCGCCGAGGCTCTCGATCTGCAGCGGACGTGACAGCTGGCCCGAGACGCTGTCCCACAGCCCGCCGGCCGCAAGGAGCAGAAACGGGAGGAAGGCGAGCGCGAGCATCCCGGCGCCCCACCAGACAGCGCGCAGCTGTCCGTGCCGCCGCGACCACGCGAGCGCCACCGGGACGATCGCGAGCGGCCACAGCTTCGCCGCGACCGCGGCGCCGAGGAGGCTCCACCCCAGCCGGTGGCGCTCCGCGAGCAGGGCGACCACCGCCGCCGTCGTCAGGGCCGCCGGCCAGAGATCGAACCGCGAGAGCAGCAGCGACCCGACGAGGAGCGGCGACACGGCGACGAAGGCCGCCGCCGCGACCCGCACCCGCGAGACGACGACGACCGTCGCCGCACCGAGCACCGCCATCAACCACGCGAACACCGACGCGTAATCGCCGCCGATCGCCGGCGCGACGAAGACGGGCAGCGCCCCCGGCGGGTACTCGACGTCGAAGTCGCGGTACGGCACCCGGCCGTCGAGGATCGCCTCGCCGTGGAGCTGGTACCCCGGCGTGTCGATGATCACCGGCGGCTCCGCGTAGAAGCCGCGGTGGATCACGCCCCAGGAGACGAAGAAGACGGCCACCGCGACGGCGACCGCGAGCGCGCGCCCTTCACGCCTCGACAGGTGAGCTGCGAGCGCGGTCACCGGCAAGGAGCGCGAAGGCGACGAAAGGGAAGAACCACGGCAGGTACAGGTAGAACCAGTGCGTCAGCACGACCTCGAACGCGACGATCAGAGCGGCGGTGAAGGCGGCGAACTGGAGGATCGACCGCCGCCGTGGCCACCAGCCGAGAGCGAGCGCGCCGGCGACGAGCGACACCTCGAGGACGACCTGCACGAGGTGCAGGTCGGGCAGGCCGCGCGCGTGATACTGGCGCCAGTCCCAGAGGGAGAACGGCGACTCGCGCCCCACCTGGGTCGGGATGGTGCGATCCCAGAACACGCGCGCAGCGTGCCACGGCGACGGCTCGAGGAACAGGACGAAGAACGAGAGTGCGGTCGCGGCCACAAATGCGATCCCGAACAGGACCGCGGGCCGCGGGCGCCGCGCCTCCGGGTAGCCCGCCCACAGCGGCAGGACGACGAGCGACGCGAACTTCGTCCAGCCCGCAAACGCGGCGAACGCACCACGGCCGATCGGCGAGGTCGCGAGCACGAATCCCCAGATGAGGAGCGCCGGCATGATCGTGTCGTTCGTGTTCGAATTCGACGTGTACTGACTGAACGGCCACGCCACCCACGCGAGCGCGAGCACCGCCGCGAACCGGTTGCCTCCGAAGCGCCGGCCGGCGACCGCGATCCCGAGCAGGCAGATCAGGTCCCAGGCGATCGACGTCGCGTGCGCGGCGGGCAGATCGTCCCACTTCCCGGTCCAGCCGAAGGCCCAGAAGCCGGGGAGGTAGGCGCTGTAGGACACGGGTCCGTAGGTGTCGCCCTGGGCGTTGGAGGCTTCGCAGCGCCCGTTCGTCTGGATGCGCTCGCGCACGTTCCCGACAGCGTCGGCCGGGCCGCACTTCGGCAGGTTCTCCTCGATCGGGAAGTTGCCGTACGGGCTCTGGCCGCGCGAGATGCGGTCGGCGCCGATCACGCCCGCGTAGCCGACGTCGATCACGTTCGAGGCGCGGACGTTGAGGCCGACCCGGAAGCCGGCGAGAAAGACCGCGCCCGCCGCGAGCACCCACACCGGCCAGACCGTCCGCCCCAGCGGCGCGCGGTCGCGCCAGCCGATCCACACGCAGCGCGCGAGCAGCCACACCAGGCCCGGGTAGATCAGCGGCATCGCCGTGAAGATGTCGCCGCGGTTGAAGAACCAGAGCGAGACCGAGAACGAGAGCAGCGCCAGCAGGTCGACGGTCCGGAGCGAGAGCGGCCGCCGCCAGTCGACCAGCCCGAGCAGGAACATCGCGCACAGCGCGAGCCAGACGGGGTAGCTGTTGATCTTCTCGCCGCCGAACGCCGTGCCGCCGCCGCGGGCCATCGTCCACGCGACCTGCGGCCCGGTCCACGCCTCGGTCACGATCCCCTGCGCGTCGTCGACCTTGCCCTGCGCGATGTTCCCGGCGTCGCCCGAGAAGACGTTGACCGACCAGACGCCGCCGGAGAGGGTGGCGTCCGTCGTCGGGTTCGGCGGGTAGCGCTCGAGCCAGTGGCGCACCTTCGGGAACGCGAGGAACGCGGCGATCGCCGCCTCCTTCGTCAGCCTCGGCTGCCCCGCCGCAGGCGCGAACGGCGTCTGCACGATCCGGCCGTGCTCGTCGTAGACCGGCGCGGTGGGCGGCGACGGCGTCGTGTCCGCGAGCGCGGCGGGGACGAGCACGACCGCCGCGACCGCCGCGACCGCCACGGCGGCCGCCGCCTTCAGCGCCGGAACGACCAGAGCTTGTTGCCGACGAAGTTGAGCGGCGTCACGAGGACGATCGCGATCGCCTGCGCTGTGATCTTGCCGAGACCGGCGTGCAGGAAGATGAACAGCCACACCTGGTTCACGATCAGCGCGGCCGCGGAGACGATCAGGAAGCGCGCGCCCTGGTGGCCGAAGTGGCCCTTCGCGCCGACGAACGTCCAGTGGCGGTTCCACCAGTAGTTGTTCGCCGCCGCGACGATGAAGGAAATCGCCGCCGCGAGGTGTGGGCCGAGCCCGAGCAGCAGCGCATAGATCGTCAGATTGACGACGTAGCCGCTGCCGCCGACGGCGCAGAACTTGGCCAGCTGCACCCAGTTGTGCGGGCGCTTGAGCGCGCGCACGGCCCGGTTGTCGTAGGCGGCCACGGCGGGGGCGAGGGTACCAGCGGCGCCTGAGCGCGCCCTCTTCCTAGATCAGGCGGCGGTGCGGCTGCGGACCGTCCCGCGCCCGTCGATCCACGCGTCGGCGAGCGGTGTGTCGGCGAGGCGCCGCGTGCGCGCGCGGTAGTAGTCGAGGTCGCGCTCGTCGAGCAGCATCAGCGCCGACTCGACCGCGATCTCGTCCGGGCGGATGTCGGCGACGGCGAAGGGAAGGAAGCGGCGCGCGCCGTCGCCGCACAGGAGCTCGAGCCCGACGACGCGCTCGCCGCGCTCGTCGACCAGGACGTCGACGGGCCGCCCGAGCTGGATCCCGTGCATGCGCACGGGCAGGGCGAGCAGGGACGAAAGAGCGATTTCTCCCATCTGCAGGGGTTCTTCCCGGCGGGTCGCGCGAGAAAACGGCGCAGTCGTCAGCTGTAGCCCTGCTCGCCGAGGAGCGGGACGAACCTGACCGGAACCGACTCGAGCAGGCGGGGGCCGCCGCTCGTCCGCTCGAGCACTCGGAGCTCCTGGAGCTGCGCCGTCCCGATCGGAAGCGCGATCCGCGCGCCGGGGGCGAGCTGGTCCCAGAGCGCGGGCGGCACCTCGGGCGCCGCGGCCGCAACCGCGATCCCGCCGTACGGCGCGAGCTCGGGGAGGCCGAGCGTGCCGTCGCCCACGTGCACGTCGACGCGTGCGTAGCCGGCCTCCTTCAACGCTCCGCGCGCTCGCTCGGCGAGCTCCGGGATCCGCTCGATCGAGTGCACCTCGCGGGCGAGCTCCGCGAGCACCGCCGCCTGGTATCCCGACCCGGTGCCGACGTCGAGCACGCGCTCGTCGCCGGCGAGCGCGAGCGCCTGGCAGATGAGCGCGACGACGTACGGCTGCGAGATCGTCTGCCCGCAGGCGAGCGGCAGCGCGGCGTCGTCGTAAGCGAGCTCGCGCGAGGCCTCGGGAACGAACAGCTCCCGCGGCACGCGCTCCATCGCCGTGAGGACGCGCTCGTCGTGGATCCCGCGGTCGCGGAGCTGGCGGTCGACCCAGCTGCCGCGGCCGCGCACCCTCATGCCGCTCGTGCGACCGCGACGCCGAAGTGGTCGGCGACGGCCGCCTTGATCCCGGTGATCGACGTCGGCGGGTCGCCGAGGCCGACCGTCAGCATCGGCACCTCCGAGTCGGCCGCGGCCAGCGAGCCGTGGCTGCCGCCGCCGAGGTGGTGCCGGCCTGCGAGGTCGACGAACTCCCACCCTGGGGCCGCCGAGACGAGCACCTCGCCCGAGTTCGGGTTGCGGAGGGCGGCCTCGGCGCGCGCGCGGCCGTCCGGGTACTCGTCGAGCAGCGCGTCGTCCTCGTCGCCGCCGCGCCGCGCGACCAGGCGGTCGCCGTCGAGGAGGAGCGCGATGTCGACGGAAGGCTCGCCGTCGAGGCTCTGCGCGAGCGACCGTGGGTCGTCGCCGTAGAGCATCGCCGCCCGGTTCGAGGCCGTGACGAGAGCGCCGGGCACCTCCAGCCGCGCGGTCTCGGTCACCCGCGACTGGCCGTGGTCCGAGCAGACGACGACGGCGTAGCGCTCGAGGAACGCGTCGCGCCCGCCCGCGGCGTCCATCAGCGCGGCGACGGCTGCGTCGCTCCGCGCCAGCGCCTCGTGTGCCGCGTCGGGCCCCTGGAGGTGCGAGGCGTAGTCGTAGTCCGGGAGGTAGTAGACGAGCAGGTCGAACCCGTCGCGCGTCACGAGCCACCGGCCGACGGCCGCGGCGTAGGCGTCGATCGAGCCCAGCGCGCGGTTGCGGACGGCGATCGGCGCGCCGGTCCGGTCGGACTCGTACAGGCTGTAGAAGAAGAACCGCTTCGGGCCGTTCACCGCCGGCACGCCGGGCAGCGTCGGGAGGTGGCGGTGGCGCCCGCGGTAGCAGGTGATGTTGATCGCGGCGGTCGTCAGCCCTGCCCCCTCGAGCGCCTCGTACACCGTCTCGGCGCGCTTGCCCAGGTGGCGCTCGTTGAGGTTGACGATCGTGTCCCGCAGCCCCTGCGTCAGGCCCGCCGCGCGCATCGCGGCGAAGGACGAGCCGTACTCGACGAGCCGCCGCTCGCCGCGATGCCACCAGACGAGATGCGGGATCTCGTGCACGTCTCCGTGCGCACCCGTCGCGATCGAGGCGAGGCACACGGGCGTCAGCGACGGGAACGTCGACGCGGCGCGGCGATAGGAACCGTGGTCGAGCAGAAAGCGGAGCGCCGGCGTGTCGGCGGCCTCGAGCATCGACGGCGTGAGGCCGTCGATCACGACCAGCACGACCGGCTTCGGCATCAGTCGCGGGCGAGCGTGCGCAGCCCCGCGTGCCGGTCCGGCGCCTGCGAGCGCACGCGCAGTCCCACCACGGGGACGACGATCGCCTCGAGATACCCCACCACGGGCACGAATGCGAGCGCCGCGATGCCGACGGCCGCGAGACCGACGAGCAGTGCGAGGCCGCCACGCGTGCCGCCGCGGCGCAATGCTCCGGTCACGATCGGCGTCGCGCCGACGCCGCCTGCGACTCCTCCCGCGGCGCCGCCGATCGCCTCTGGCCAGCCGAGAAGGACGAGCCCGACGATCGCCGCGACGACGGCGGGGACGGTAACGGCGACGGTCGCGCGCGGCACGATCGCCGTCGTCAGGACGCCGACGGCCGTCCCGATCCCGACCATGACCCCGATCCAGTACCACGTTCCCACGCCGCGCCAGTGTAGTGACGGACGGTTTACTCAGCCGCCGGCGGGGACACACCGCGAGAACTGCGACCCGGAGATCGGAAGGATCATGCACGACGACGCCCGGCCCCTGCTCGTCTTCTTTTCGTCCTCACGGTCGGGACCCGCGCGCCGGATGGAGAGCCTGCTCGCGCACGTGGCGCGCAAGGAGCGGCACAGGCTGCGCGTGATCCAGGTGGACGTCGACCAGCGGCGCGACCTCGCGCAGCGGCTCGACGTCGCGGAGGCGCCGACGCTCGTCCTCGTGGTGGGGAAGCGCGCCGTCGCGCGACTGGAGGGCCGCACGAGCGCGCCGCGGATCGACGCGCTGCTGAACGCGCACCTGGCCGAGCCGGTGGAGGTCTAGCGTCGGAAAGGTGTTGGCGGGACGGGCGCCGCCGCTGCGCCCGCCCCGCGTGGGCGATCAGTTCCCCAGTTGGCCGCGGATCTCGCCCGCGGGGAAGTCGCCCGGAGCGTTGCTCGTCGCCGGGTCGTTGTCGTCCGTGTGCACGTTGACGTACGTCCGGCCGTCGGCGATCGCCGCGAACAGGTCGCTGAGCGGATGCCCGGTCAGCGCACCCACGAGGTTCGCCACCGTGATCGTTCCCTCGGCGAGAACGCCGTCGTGCCGACCGGCGCCCTTCGGCCCCTGCACGACCGCAGTGCTCGGGAAGAGCCACACGACGATCCCGCCGGTCTGGTCCTTCGGGTCGACGCCCGCCACCGGCGTCGACATGTGGATGTGGGCCATGAACGCGTTGTCGATGTTGGACGCGATCAGCTTGTAGTCGATCGACTGCCCGTCGTCCGCGACGCGGAAGAACGCCTGGCCCTGGGCATTCGTGGCCCGGAGCGGGACCTCGTACTTCCCCTTCAGGTGCGTGCCGAAGTTCGAGTCGTTCGCCGCCACGGCCGCCGCAGCCGTGACTGCCAGACCCGCAACGACGACGATCGCCCACCAGCGCTTGCGCATGCGCATACAGCTCTCTCCTATCTCCCCCGATGACACGTGTCGCGGGGACCCTACGCAGCTACGCGCCGATCGGTTTTCCGAGCCGCTCGATCACCGCCAGCGTGAAGGCGGCCGCCCGGGCGCCGTCGACGACGCGGTGGTCGAAGGTGACGCTGACGTTGCCGATCGGTCGCACGACGATCTCACCGTCGCGCACGACGGGCCGGGGCGCGATCCGGTGCACGCCGAGGATGCCTACCTCCGGGTGGTTGATCAGCGGCGTGACGAGGAGCCCGGCCAGCTTTCCGGCGCTCGTGGCGGTGAACGTCGAGCCGCGCAGCTCCTCGGGGGCGAGCCTCCCGGCGCGCGCCTTCTCCGCCAGCGCGTCGACGTCGGCGCGCAGCTCCTCGACGGCCCGCGAGTCGCAGTCGCGCACGACCGGCACGACGAGGCCGTCGTCGGTCTGGACGGCGACGCCGAGGTCGTAGCGGTCGAGGTAGACGATCTCGTCGCCCTCGAGCCGCGCGTTCAGCTCCGGGAACTCGCGCAGCGAGAGGGCCGTCGCACGCAACACGGTCGGCAGCAGGAGCTTCAGGTCGACGGCCGAGAAGTCGCACTCCTCGACATACGTCACCGCCGGGATCTCGCGGTGCGCGCGCGTGAGGTGCTCGAGGATCTGCCGCCGGACCCCGCGCACCTTCTCGCGGCGGCCGTCGCCCGAAGCTTGTGACACTGTGTCACTAGCGGTGTTCGCGGCGGCGCGGACGTCGGACTCCGTGACGCGCCCGGCGGGCCCGGTCGCGGCGACGGTCGCGAGGTCGACGCCGAG
>DATHAE010000049.1:0-8042 GCA_035296805.1 Gaiellaceae bacterium
GTCAACGCTCGCGGCCGCGCCGCGCGAAGTAGCGCATCGTCGCGCCGACTCCACCGGCCAACACGAACCCGGCGGAGAGCGCGCCGGCCGCCACGACCGGCAGCTTCGCGCGCAGCTTCCCGGTCACGTCCGTCGCCTCGCCCAGCTCGTCGCGCAGCTGCTCGACCGCGCTCGCGAGCTGTTCGCGCTCCACCTCGAGCTCGCGCCGGACCTGCTCCGCCGTGCGTCCGTTCGTCGCCATCAGCGCTTGAGGGCGTTCGACGTCAGCTTGGCCTCCCGGATCGCCTGCTCCGGCACCGGCGGCGTGCCTTTCCGGATCGACTTGCGCGCGAGGATCCCGAGCACGGCGGCGAGGAGGAGCAGGAACCCAGTGACGATCAGGAGCGCGGCCCACGTCGGCAGGAACGTCGCGAGCACGGCCGAGATCGCGGCGAACAGGAAGCCGAGGAAGAAGAGGCCGAAGACGGCTGCTCCGACGCCCATGCCGATCCCGACGCCGAGGACGGCGACCTTCTTCTTCAGCTCGAGCCTCGCGAGCTCGAGCTCGAGCTTCGCGATCGTGCTCGCGTGCTCGGCGACGGTCTTCGCGGCGACGCCGACTCCGCCGTTGCCCTCGGCTCTCGCGAGCTCGAGCCGCTGCTCAGAAGCGGGGGTGGGCATGGCTCCTCCAGTCGATGATCCTCGCGAGCGCGATGCCGAGCGCGACCGCGGCGCCGACAACGACCCACGGGCTCGGCCCGCCGGCGCGAGGCGGCTTGGGGCGTGTCCCGAGCTGCGGTCCCGCCGGCGCGACGCGACCCTCGGCCGGCTTCTCGTCCGTCGGCAGCTCGCCTCTCGCGCGCGCCTTGATGAGGCTCGGCTTGAGCTTGCGCAGGAACTCGGCGTCGTCGGCGAGCGGCTGCGCGAGCTTCGCCTTCACGCCGCCTTGCGACGCGAACCGGTCGGCCTTCTCCTGGAGCTTGTCCGCTGCGGTGTCGAGGCGGCTCATTTCTTGGTCGGAGGCTCCTCACCCGTGGCGATCCGCCAGATCCGCGACGAGAGCCGCCGCGCCGCGACCGTCGCGACGGCGCCGAAGAGTGCGTAGAGGCCGGTCCAGGTCAGTCGGCGCAGCATCTGGGTCCGTTTACCGGAGAGGTGTGGCCCAAAACATGGTCACGGGCCGTGCAGCGGAGGGCGCCGGTCGATCCACGGTCGCGCCTCTTCGAGTTGCGCCGCCAGACGGATGAGCGTCGCCTCGTCGCCCGCGCGCCCGATCAGCTGCACGCCGACCGGCAGCCCGTCCGCATCCGCGAACGGCACGGACGCCGCCGGCTGGCCCGTCACGTTGACCGCGGGCGTGAACGGGGTGAACTCGGCCGCGCGTATGAAGTGCTGCCACGGGTCGTCGGAGTCGAACACCCAGCCGATCGGCACCGGCAGCTTCGCGAGCGTCGGCGTGACGACGACGTCGACGTCGTCCCAGAACGCGGCCACGAGCCGCGCGTACCGCTGGAGCGCGAGCACCTGCCGCGCGTACTCGACCGCGCTCGTCTCGAGCGCCTTCCGCGCGAGCAGCTCGTTCAGCGGCTCGAGCGCGGACGGGTCGACCGGGTACAGCGCCGGCCCCATCCGCCAGAGGAAGCTGAAGCGGTCGAGCACCGAGTCGTCCTGCCAGGGCGGCGTCTGCTCGACCACCTCGTGCCCGAGCTCCTCGAACAGCGCGGCCGCGTCTCGTGCGGCGCGCGCGCAGGGCTCCTCCACGGCGTAGGGGAGCGCAGGCTCCGTGGTCCACGCGACGCGCAGCCGCCCAGGCGGCGCGCCCACCTCCTGACTGAACGGACGCGGCGGCGCCGGCAGCCATGCGGCGTCGCCGGGCTCGTAGCCGGCGGCAACGTCGAGGAACGCCGCGGCATCGCGGACCGTCCACGAGAGCGGGCCGCTCTGCCCGAGCGCGAACGAGCCGTCGCCGTACGGCGCCGCAGAGATGCGCCCGCGCGACGGCTTGATCCCGAAGAGGCCGCAGCACGACGCGGGGATCCGGATCGAGCCCCCGCCGTCGGTCCCGTGCGCGAGCGGGAGGACGCCCGCGGCGACGTGCGCTGCGGCGCCGCCGCTCGAGCCACCCGGCGTCCGCTCCACGTTCCACGGGTTGCGGCACGCGCCGTTCAGCAGCGACTCCGTGACGGCGGTCGTTCCGAACTCGGGCGTGTTCGTCTTGCCGACGACGACAAAGCCGGCAACCTTGAGGCGGCGCACGAGCGCGGCGTCGGCAGGCGCGACGTTCTCCGCCAGCGGCCGCGACGAGTACGTCGTGCGGACGCCGCCGACGTCGGTGAGGTCCTTGATCGCGATCGGAACGCCGCGGAACGGCCCCTCCGGAAGCTCGCCGCGCGCCGCCGCCAAACCCTCTTCGTAACAGACTGTTACAAAGGCGTTCAGTTGCGGCTCGGTCGCCTCGATCCGGCGGAAGGTCTCCTCGACGAGCTCGACCGGCGCTGCCTCGCGACGGCGCACCGCCTCCGCGAGCGCCGTCGCGTCCTGCAACTCAGCGTTCCGGGTCGTAGACGCGCAGGCTCGCGGCCTCGTCGGCCGCGAGGTCGGTGCCGACGCGGCGCTCGACGATCGTCGTCACGCGCTCCGCCGGGACGTAGCGCGGCCGGCCGAGGAGCTTCGTCGCGACGGCGAGGCCGTCGAAGATGTCCTTCTCCTCGTCGGCGAGCACCTCCTCGACGCGGCCGATCCCCCCGCCGTCGCGGTCGACGACTTCCCAGCCCTCGGCGATCAGGAACCACGAGACGGGATCGGCCATCAGATCGTGCGGCCGGCGAGGTGCCACACCGGGCCCTGGGTCTGCACCGGGTCCGTGTCCGCGAGCACGCGCAGGATCCGCGTCTGCCCGCGGATGCGCTCGGCGTCGCAGCGCTCGAAGCAGCGCCGCACCATCTCGGGCGACGCGCCGTAACCGAACGTGTGCGCGCAGCGGAAGCGCAGCGCCGGCTTGCCGCCGTCTCGGCGCGGGTTGAGCGGCGCCATCAGGAGCGCGGCGCGCTCGAGGTAGTCCGTCGAGAGGAGCTCGGCCTCGGCGTAGATGTCGCTCCAGTCGGGCGGGAGCTTCGCGAGTTGCGCCGCCCACGACTCCGCGAGCGTCGTGCGCGCGACCTCCGCGGGAACGGTCGCCGCTCCCGCGCTGACGAGCTCGAGCGTGCCGCGGATCCGCTCGCGGTCGAGCCGCTTCAGGAGTCGGCGGATTCCGTCGGGTCCGGGCGCGTCGCCGCGGCGCGAGGCGAAGAAGCGCAGCTGCTGCGGCGCGCTCCGGTACGGCTGCGCCGGGCCGAGCAGGGCGGCGGCGCGGTCGCACCGCGCTGCGTCCTCCACGGTCAGCCGCAGCCGCGCGTCGCCCCACCGCTCAGGAAGCCCGCGCTCGATCTCGTTCCACTGGCGCGCGAGGCTCACGGTTCAAAAGTACACTGATGCCGCCGTGGCGAAGGTCGAGAAGAAGCGCGCTCTGCCCGACGAGACCCTGCGCGAGTTCCTGCGCGACATGCTGCTCATCCGCCGCTTCGAGGAGAAGGTGGAGGAGCGGTTCCGTGCAGGCGAGCTGCCGGGATTCCTGCACGTCGCGATCGGCCAGGAGGCGGTCGCGGTCGGCGTCTGTCGCGCGATGGCCGACGGCGACGTGTTCGCGTCGACGCACCGCGCGCACGGTCACACGCTCGCGCGCGGCACACCTCCGACCGCCGTGATGGCCGAGCTCTACGGCAAGCCCGAGGGCTGCTCGCACGGCTACGGCGGCTCGATGCACCTCTACGACCTCGCCCGTGGCAACCTCGGCGCGAACGCGGTCATCGGCGGCGGCCTCCCCGGAGTGGTCGGCGCCGGTCTCGCCTACAAGCTCCGCGGCCAGGAGCACGTCGCGCTCGCGTTCTTCGGCGACGGCACGACCAACATCGGCACCTTCCACGAGTCACTCAACCTCGCCCAGCTCTGGAAGACGCAGACCGTCTTCGTCTGCGAGAACAACCGCTGGGCCGAGTCGACACCGGGCTGGCAGCACTCGCCGGTCTGGGACGACATGTCGAAGCGCGCGCTGGCGTACGACATGCGGGCGATCAAGGTCGACGGCCAGGACGTGGAGGACGTCTACGAGCGGACGCAGGAGGCGCTCGAGCACGCGCGCTCCGGGGAAGGCCCGGTCCTGCTGGACGTCGAGGTGTGGCGCCTGCACGGCCACTACATCGGCGACCCGCAGGTCTATCGCACCAAGGAGGACATCCGCGACGCCGCCGAGCACCACGACCCGATCTCGCACCTGCGCGAGCGGCTCGACGTGGGCGACGACGAGTTCGAGGCGCTGGACGCCGAGGTGACGCAGGTCGTCGAGGACGCGGTCGAGTTCGCGAAGAACGCGCCCGACCCCGAGCCGGAAGACGCGCTGAAGAACATCTATGCCTGAGCTCTCCTACCGCGAGGCGGTGCGCGACGCGCTCGCGACGGCACTGCGCGGCGACGAGGACGTCTTCATCATGGGCGAGGACATCGCCGAGATGGGCGGTTCGATGGGAGTCACGCAGGGTCTCCTCGACGAGTTCGGGGCGGAGCGGATCCGGAACACGCCGATCTCCGAGATGGCGATCGTCGGCGCGGGGATCGGCGCGGCGATCGCGGGCATGCGGCCTGTCGTCGAGATCATGTACGAGGACTTCCTGACGCTCTCGCTCGAGCAGATCGTCAACCAGGCGGCGAAGCACCGGTACATGTCGGGCGGGCAGATCACGGTGCCGCTCACGATCCGGACACAGGGCGGCGCCGGCTGGTCGCCGGGTGCCCAGCACGCGCAGCAGCTCGAGGCGTGGCTCGTGCACGTCCCGGGGCTCAAGGTCGTCTACCCGTCGACGCCGACGGACGTGCGCGGCCTGCTCTGGTCGTCGATCTACGACGACAATCCAGTGATCTTCTTCGAGCACCGGCTCCTCTATCCGCTCAAGGAGGAGGTGCCGGACGAGCTCGAGGGGATCCCGCTCGGCAAGGCGCGCGTCGTGAAGGAGGGGACCGACGTGACGGTGATCGCGATCGGCCCACTCGTGCACCGCACGGTCGCCGCCGCGAAGGAGGCCGAGAAGGACGGGATCTCGGTCGAGATCGTCGACCCGCGGACGCTCCAGCCGCTCGACGAGGAGACGCTCGTCGAGTCGGTGAAGAAGACGAACCGCGCCGTCGTCGCCCATGAGGCGGTGACGCGGATGGGCTTCGGCGCGGAGGTGACCGCAGTCCTCCAGGAGCAGGCATTCGACTGGCTGGACGCGCCGATCGAGCGCGTGGGTGCGAAATTCGCGCCACTCCCGTTCGCGCCGGTGATGGAGCAGTTCGTCATCCCGCAACCCGAGGACGTGCTGGCAGCGATCCGCCGGACGATGGGACGCTGATGGCGACCGAGGTCAAGCTCCCGCGCCTCGGGCAGGGGATGGAGGCCGGCACGATCGTCAAGTGGCTCAAGTCCGAGGGGGACAAGGTCGAGAAAGGCGAGCCGCTGTTCGAGATCGACACCGACAAGGTGACGCAGGAGGTCGAGGCGGACTTCTCGGGGACGCTGCTGAAGATCGCGCTCGAGTCGGGCGAAGCGCCGGTCGGCGAGACGATCGCCTGGATCGGCGACGAGGGCGAGCAGGTCGCTGCGGAAGCGCCCGGGGGCGATTCCGCTGGTGAAGCGGACCGCACCGAGGGGTCAGACGCGGGCGAGCAGGCGGACGGGGGTGCCCCGCAGAGCGCCGAGAAGCCGGCGCAGGCGCCCGCGCGCGAGCCCGACCGGGAGGAAGGCCGCGAGGCGGCCGCGCAGGCCGCAGAGTCGCAGCCGGCCGCGGAGCGGCCTGTCCGCGACAGCGGATTAGGGGAGCGGGCCGGGGGGAACCGGGACGTTCCCCCGGCCGAGCTCGAACGCTCCAAGAACGGCGGGCGCATCAAGGCCTCGCCGCTCGCGCGCCGGATCGCGCGCGAGCGCGGGATCGACCTCTCGCGGCTGAGCGGAACCGGCCCCGACGGCCGGATCGTCGCCGAGGACGTGGAGCGTGCCGAGGCGGCACCCGCCGCGGCGCCTGCGGCCGCGCCGCCGGGCGAGGTCGAGAGCGTCCCGCTGACGAACATCCGTAAGACGATCGCGCGCCGCCTCACCGAGGCGTGGCAGGCGCCCGTCTTCCAGCTCACCGTGTCGGCGGACATGGAGCGCGCCGACCGGCTCGTCGCGCGCTCGCGCGAGCTCAACCCGGATGTTCGCGTCACCGTCACCGACGTGCTCGCCAAGATCTCCGCGCAGGCGCTCATGCGCCACCGCGACGTCAACGTCCAGTTCAGCGAGGACGCGCTCCTGAAGCACCCGAGCGCGCACATCGGGATCGCCGTCGCGGCGCCGCAGGGCCTCGTCGTGCCGGTCGTGCGCGGTGTCGAGCGGCTGTCGCTGCCCGAGACGGCGAATGCGCGGGGCGAGGCCGTGGGCCGCGCCCGCGACGGGAAGCTCCAGCGCGACGACCTCGAGGGCGGCACGTTCACGATCTCGAACCTCGGGATGTACGGCGTCGAGCAGTTCGTCGCCGTCCTCAATCCGCCCCAGGCGGCGATCCTCGCCGTCGGCGCGACCGAGGACCGCGTCGTCGCGCGCGACGGCGAGATCGTCGTCCGGCCGACGATGACGATGACGCTCACGGTCGACCACCGCGCGGTTGACGGTGCTGCGGCGGCCGACTTCCTGAGGACGCTGAAGACGTTCCTCGAGGATCCCGCGCTCGCCCTCTGACCCATGGCGCGCGTCTGGTATCTCGTGCGCGACTTCGACCGTGGGCGTGACTTCTACAAGCGACTTCTGGGTTTCGAAGAAACGTTCGTCGACTGGGACGACCGCTGGGCGAAGCTCGAGAACGGCGACATGCGGATCGCGCTCGCCGAGGGAGAGCCGAACCCAGAGGGCGGCGTCGCGACAGTCGACGTGGGCGACGTGAAGGCCGAGGCCGAGCGCCTGCGCAGGGAGGACGTCGACGTGGGCGTCGTCCTGGAGCTGGCGGGACAGATGCGGCTCGTCGACATCTTCGACCCGGACGGAAACCGTGTGCAGCTCGCGCAGCCGCTCGTAGAGGAGTGACGGGGCGCGGATGATCCGGCGCGGCGGACACGCCGACGTCCCCTTCATGCGGTCGATGCTGACGCATGCCTACAACTGGCGCGTGAACGCGCTCGAGACGGACATCCCGCTCTCGCGCTACGTCGACGCGTGGGGCCGCGAGGGAGACGTGGCGCTGATCGCGACCGAGACGGGGCACCGCGTCGGCGCCTCCTGGTTCCGGCTCTTTCCGGCGAGCGCTCCCGGCTACGCGTTCGTGGACGAGCAGACGCCCGAGCTGACGATCGCGGTCGTGCCGTCGCGGCGCAAGCACGGTGTCGGGCGCGACCTGATCGAGGAGCTCCTGCGGCGCGCCGCCGCCGAGGGTCACTCCGCGATCTCGCTCTCGGTCGAGCAGGACAGCCCGGCGGTCGCGTTCTACGAGCGCCAGGGCTTCGAGCGCGTCGGCGAGAACGCCGGTGCGCTGACGATGCGCAAGACGCTGTCGTGACCGTCGCGGCGCCTACGCCTCGACGAGCGCGCGAACCTCTACGAGGAAGCTCGGGTCGATCTGGTGGCCCATCGGCGACTCGCGGTAGAGCACCTCGGCGCCGGCGGCCTCCAGCAGCGCCCGCGCGCGACGGGCGAACTCGACCGGGATTACGGGATCGAGCGTCCCGTGGCCGATCGCGATCGGCGGGAACGGCTGCTCCGTGTCGAGCTCCCATCCGTCGACCTCCGGGATGAAGCCGGAGAGAGCGACGACCGCCGCCGCGCGCGGCCGGCCGACCCCGAGCCCGAGCGCGAGCGACATCACAGCGCCCTGTGAGAAGCCGCCGACGACGACGCGCTCGTGCGGGAGCGAGTCGAGCCACGCGCCCGCTTCGGCGTACGACGACGCGAACGTCGTGGGGTCCGGGTAGCCGACGCGCGGGACGACGTACCAGTGCGCGCCGCCGGGCGGCAGCGACAGCGGCCC
>DATHAE010000050.1:0-7457 GCA_035296805.1 Gaiellaceae bacterium
TTCCCCCGCGCTACTGAAGCCAGGGCGCCAGGAACCGCTCGATGTCGCGGCAGCCGCGCGGGCCCTCGAGCCGGGCGCGAACCTGCTTGTTCTCGACGACGACGAGCGTCGGCAGGGCGTCGACGGCGAACCTCTCGACGAGATCGGGCCGTTCCTCGCTGGCGACCGAGTAGAACCTGAACGTCTCGTGGTTCCGCCGCCGCTGCAGCACCTGCGCCAGGAACCCCTCGACGCGGCGGCAGCGACCGGAGACGCTGGAGTGGAAGAAGACGAGCCCCGGTTTCGGGGCCTCTGCAAGCTGTGACAACTTTCGCTCAACCTCCTGAAGGATCAGGGCGCGGGGGCTGGGCGCCGCAAGTGTTGTCCAGGTAATGCCCCAACGTGAGCGTCGTCAAACGGCGCTAGGCTGGCGCGATGAGACGCGTCGCTGTCACCGGCGTCGGCGCTGTGACGCCGCTCGGCGTGGACGCGCCGACGACATGGCGCGCCGCCCTCGCGGGCGAGAGCGGAATCGACTGGATCCAGGCCTTCGAGACCGACGGCCTGCCCGTGCGCGTCGCCGCGGAGGTGAAGGGCTTCGACGTCACCACCGTCGCCTCGCCGAAGGAGGCGCGGAAGCTGGAGCGGAACGTCCTGATCGGGGTGGCGGCGGCGCGCGAGGCGCTCGACGACGCCGACCTCAACGGCTTCGACCCGGAGCGGGTCGGGATCGTCTTCGGCTCCGCGATCGGCGGCGTCGCGCGGATCGTGGAGCAGGCGAACACGCTGCGCGACCGCGGTCCCGACCGGGTCTCGCCGAACTTCCTCCCGAACGTCCTCGTGGACTCCGCGTCAGGGCAGATCGCGATCTCGCTCGGGATCAAGGGCCCGAACTACGCCGTCGTCTCCGCCTGCGCGACCGGCTCGCACGCCGTCGGCGAGGCGGCGGAGCTGATCAAGCGGGGCGACGCCGACGCCGTGATCGCGGGCGGAACCGAGGCGTGCATCCACCCGCTGATCCTCGCGGGCTTCACCGCGATGCGAGGACTCGCCGCCGAGGACGAGCACCCGCCGCGCGCCTCGCGCCCGTTCGATGCCACCCGCGCCGGGTTCGTCATGGGCGAGGGCGCGGGAGCGCTCCTGCTCGAGGACTGGGAGCGTGCCGAGCGGCGCGGTGCCGAGATCTACGCCGAGGTCCTCGGCTACGGCGCGTCGAACGACGCGCACCACATGGCGCAACCGGAGCCCGAGGCGCTGGGCGTGGCGGCGATGATGCGCGCGGCGCTCGAGCGCGCGGGCGTCGAGCCGGAGCGCGTGGGCTACGTCAACGCGCACGGCACCTCCACGCCGCTCGGCGACGCCGCCGAGACGAAGGCTCTGAAGGATGTCTTCGGGCCGCACGCCTACGAGCTCGCGGTGTCCTCCACGAAGTCGATGATGGGCCACACCTTCGGCGCGGCCGGGGCGATCGAGGCGATCATGTGCGTGCTCGCCGTTCGCGACGGCGTCCTCCCGCCGACGATCAACTACCGCGAGCCCGACCCCGAGTGCGACCTCGACTACGTCCCGAACCAGGCGCGGCGCGCGCAGGTCGACGTCGCGCTCTCGAACGCGATGGGCCTCGGCGGCCACAACGGCTGCGTCCTCGTCGGCCGCGCCGCCTGAGGCGGGCGCTACGAGCTGGTGACGGCGTCGCCGACGGCGATCGTGCCGTCGGTGAGGATGTCCGCGTTCAGGCCGCCGCGATGGGTGAGCTCGGCGATGATCCCGGGCCGCGTCAGCGACTGCAGGTGGAGACACGGCTCGCAGAGCTCGACGCCGACGCACTCCACGTCTCCGACCTTGAAGCGCTTGCCGACGAGGTCGTTGAGGCGGACGCCGCGCACCGTCACCTGGCGGCGCGTCCCTCCCGACGGCAGGTCGACGTCCTCGACGACCTCGGCCTCGACGAGCGTGAGCGCCTGTCCCGGCTTCGCGCCGTCGGCGTAGAACTTGCGATCGCCCTCGAGGCCCTTGCCGGCGAGCGCGCGGACAGCTTCGACCCGCGCGAGCGCGCCGGCCTTCTCGGGCCCGATGTGGATCGCCTCGACCATCAGCCGACGATTGTTGCAGGCGTGAGAGACGCCACGTCAGGGACGACTGCGTCCGCCTCGGCGAGCGCCTCGTCGCCGGGCGCGAAGTGCGGGTTCGGGACCGCGACGACGCGCATCCCCGCGGCCTTCGCCGCCCGGATCCCGTTGTGCGAGTCCTCGACCGCCGCGCAACGGTCGGGCGGCACACCGAGGCGCCTCGCCGCCTCGACGTAGACGTCGGGCGCCGGCTTCCCGCGCGCGACCTCCTCGGACGAGACCGTCACGCGGAAGAGCGGCGTCAGCGCTCCCGCCTCCAGCACCGCGTCGATCAGCTCCCGGTTCGAGGACGAGGCGAGACCGAGCGGCCAGCGCGCCGCGGCGCGCCGCACGGCCTCGACAGCACCGGGCAGCCACGGCGGTCCCTGGCCGTAGCGGCGGAGCATGCGCGCGACGACCTCGCGGTTGATCTCCTCCGGCGAGTCCTCGAGACCGACTTCGTCGTGCATGTACCGCGACCACTCGGGCGAGCTCATCCCCATCATGTCGCGCTGCGCGGTGTCGCTCCAGCGGCCGCCGCGCTCCCGCGCGAGCGTCTCGCGCACGTCGTCCCAGACCTGCTCCGAGTCGACGAGGACGCCGTCGAGGTCGAAGACGACGGCCTCGATCACAGCGCGCGGTATTCGCGGTCGACGTAGACGAGCGAGGTCGCCGCCGGCCCCTGCTCGAGCGACAGCACCGCCCCGACGAAGAAGGTGTGGTCGCCGGTCCGCACCGCGTCGACAGTCCGCACGGTGACCCAGCCGACGGCGCCCTCGAGCAGGCGTGGGTCCTCAGCGCGCACTGCGACCCCGTGCCACAGCGCGATCGGCGGGACGCCCCGCGCGAAGTGCTGCGCGAGGTGCGCGTGGTCACCGCCGAGGATCGACACGGCCCACTCCCCCGCGTCGCGGAGCACTTCGTGCAGCGACGCCTGGAGCGCGATCGAGATCCCGACGAGTGCCGGCTCGAGCGACAGCGACAGGAGCGTCGACACCGTCAGCGCCGCGCGCCGTCCCTCCACTTCCGCGACGACGACCGACACGCCGGCCGGCCATCGCCGGAACAACGCCCGCTGCTCGGCTCCGCGCTCCTGCACCCGGGCAAGGCTATTGGCGCGGCCCTAGTTGGGCTTGCAGCTGCCGTCGCTGAGCGCGCGGATGCGATCGTTCGCGGCCGCGTCCGCATCCCGCGAGTACGCACCGGGCGCGACGCCTTCCCAGTAGACGTCGGGCGTGACACCAGGGCCGATCACCGTCGCGCGGTAGCGCTCGCCCCTCCCCACGGGGTGCGAGCCGTGCGGGTAGAAGCCGTAGCAGAACGCGCCCGTCCCCCTGTGCGTGAGGAAGCTGTTCTCGCGCTTCCAGCCCGCGCCGTAGATCGAGTTGAACGTGTCGACGTAGACGTTCCGCCCGAAGGAGTCGAGCGGGACGCCCGTCGGCGTCGAGTGGAACCCGAAGACGCCGGTCGAGCCGTACGCGAACGTCCCGTAGAGGTGGTCGTAGGTGCGGTAGGCCCAGTTCGTCTCGATCTCGAGCCGCGGAAGCACGCCGCGCCAGTGCGAGAGGTGGAGCATCCAGACCGCCTGCGCGGGAGTCGGCGCGAGGCCGAAGTTCGGGAGCATCTTCTGCCATGCCTGGAGGGCCCAGTACGAGCCGTCGCGCGCCTTGCACGTCGCCACGACCCAGTGCAGGCTCGGCCCGTCGTACGCCCTGCACGCGTTCGTGAACGTCTTCCAGTAGTCGCGCCGGTACTTGCCCCAGCCGCCGGCGTAGTCGAGCCTGAGCGCGACCTGAGGCCGCGCCGTCGTTGGCGCGATCGCGTTGACGGCGCCCCAGGCGAGCACGTGCCGGAGGCGCCCGCCCGCGCGGTACGTCAGGAGGGCCTCGCCCTTCGTGTTCACCTCGAGCTTGATTCCCTGCGCGTTCCGGTCGATCAGCTGCGACGCGCCGGCCGTCGGGGCGAGCGCGGCGGAGGCGAGAGTGGCGAGGGCGGCGAGAACGGCGAGTGAGCGCACGTACGCAGAGGGGTCGGCCCCCGAGCGCCGGGCGCACATCCCTCAAACGGGTGGGCGCCCGTTACTCGCCGAGGTCCTCGGCGACGAGACCGAGCGCGAACAGGCGCCAGGCGAGGTCGACGTCGCGCGCGAGGAACAGCACCGCCTCGCGCACGCGCGGCAGCTCGCGCGCCCGCAGGGCGAGCTCGTCGATCGCGCGCCCGAGCTGCGCGCGCCGGTCATCCGTGTAGAGCTCGACCGCGAGCCGCTTGACCGCAACGTCGTCGACCGACGGCTCGCGCTGGGCGTCGCCGCCCGCGGCCTGGACGGTGATCGCACGGCGCTTCGCCCCGTTCAGCTCCGCGTCGTCGACCTCGACGTCCCGGCCCGCGACGTACGCGAGCACCGGCAACGGGTCGCCGAGCTCGCCCGCTTCGACCCGCTCGAGCAGTGCCTGAACCGAGTCCACGGCCACATCATCGTGGCCGTCGCAGCGCCGCGAAGGACGGGACGCGCGCCGGCGTCCCGCCCGTCGCGGCCGCACGCTAGGTGGTCGCCGCCGTCGCGTCGGGGCGCTCGCGCGTCGTGGCGAACCCGAGCCCGATCATCCCGATCCCGAGCACGAAGTGGAGCCAGTCGTCCGCCGAGTTGGCGGGGATCCAGTCGGCGCCGCCGACGAGCCCGAGGATCCACAGCACGAGGTACACCACGCCGCCGCCGATCAGGAACGTGCGCGCGCCGTCCCACGTGCGGGCGAGCGCGAGCCCGGCGAGGCCGAAGAGGACGTGGACGATGTTGTGCAGGACGCTGACCTGGAACACGCCGAGCAGCTTTGCCGTCGACCCGTCGCCCGCGAACGAGAGGTCGCCGTAGTGCGTCGTGATCCCGGGGATGAACCCGAGCACGCCGACGGCGAGGAACACGGCGCCGACGAGGGCGGCGAGCGACTGAACGGGTGTGCTTCTCATGTCTCCTCCAACGCTGGAATGGCGACTCACGTTCGTTTACCCGTTGCAGCATCGGTTCCTGCGTCGGCGGCGAGTTTGTCCATGTTTCGTCGCGCGGAGATCGGCGACCAGCGAGGGGACATCGAGGCGAGGCAAAGGGGTTGAGAAATGCCACGGAAGAAGCGGAAGCGGGTGGTCGTCGCCGACGGCGCGACGCCGCGCCCGGTCGTGACGGACGAAATCGCCGCGCACCCGCGCGGCCGTCCTGCCGAGGGGCCGGTCGCGATCGAGACGAACGGCGTCGAGACGGCGGCGTCGCGGCGCGAGGTGTCGGTCGAGGAAGCGCGGCGGCGGTTCGGCGGGGTCGACTTCCCCGCGAGCCTCGTCGGGATGCTGACGGCGCTCGCGCTGCTGACCCTGCTCGGCGGTCTCGTCGGCGCGGCGGTCGGAGCGATCGGGTATCAGACCGGGCTGGACGGCAACGAACAGGAGCTCTCGCTGGGCGGGCTCGCGGGCGGCCTCGTCGCGCTCTTTCTCGCGTACTTCGTCGGCGGCTGGGCGGCGGCGCGGATCGCGCGCTACGACGGCGTCCGCAACGGCCTCATGACCGGCGTCTGGACGCTGCTGCTCGCCGCGATCCTCGCCGTCCTCGGCGCGACGCTCGGCTCCGAGTACGACGTGTTGTCGAAGGTCGACCTCCCGAACTGGTTCTCGCGCGACGCGTTGACGGCCGGCGCGATCGTCAGCGGCGTCGTCGCGGTGATCGCGATGTTCGGCGGCGGCGCCCTCGGTGGATCACGTGGCGACCGCTATCACCGCCGCGCGGACGCGGCGATCCTCGACACGCGCGGCGTCGGCCTGAACGGAGGACGGCGATGACCGAGACGAGGCAGGACGAGCTCGTCCGCCACGAGGAGGAGCTCCACATCGGCAAGGACTCGGACGTCGCCGGAGTCGTCGGCGCCCGCAAGACGACCGAGACGGAGCACGTGGTCGAGCACGTCCCGCGCGGGATCGAGGACGCCGACGTCGAGCGCGCGGCACCTACGGACGACGATTCGGGCGAGATCGAGACGCTCCCCGACGGCTCGGTCTCGATCCCGCTCTTCGAGGAGCAGCTCGTCGTCACGAAGCGGCTCGTCGTCCGCGAGCGCGTGATCATACGCAAGCGCACGACGAGCGAGGAGCACCGCGTCGAGGCCGACCTCCGCCGCGAGCGGATCGAGATCGAAGGAGACGACCTCGAGGTCGACGACGACTGACGGTTGACATATCGACGCTCATCGATATATTGATGGGCGTCGATATGAGTACCGCCGAGCCGATCGCCTGCTGTGCCCCGCTCGCGGCGCCCGCGCTCTCCGACGAGGAGGCCGACGCGACCGCGTCGATCTTCCGCGCGCTCTCCGATCCGGCGCGCGTCCGGATCGTCAACCTGTTGGCGACGAGCGACGAGCCGGTGTGCGTGTGCAACTTGACCGAGCCGGTCGGGCTGTCGCAGCCGACGGTCTCGCACCACCTGAAGAAGCTCGTCGACGCCGGCCTCGTCGCGCGCGAGCAGCGCGGCAAGTGGGCGTATTTCTCGTTGAAGCGCGACGCCGTCGACACACTGTCGGCCGTCGCAGACCTGAAGGGAGCGTGTTGCGGATGACGACCACGGCGGACGAGCTGCGCGAGGAGGTACGGCGGCGCTACGCCGAGAGCGCCGTGGCCGTCGAGCGCGGCGGCGGTTGCGGAAGCGGCGGCTGTTGCGGTGACGAGGCCGGCGCTTCCACGCCCGTCTTCGGCGAGGCCCTGTACGAGGCGGAGCAGCGCGGCGAGCTGCCACAGACGGCCGTGCTGGCGAGCCTCGGCTGCGGCAACCCGACCGCGGTCGCCGAGCTCCGCGAGGGCGAGACGGTCCTCGACCTCGGCTCGGGCGGCGGTATCGACGTCATCCTCTCGGCGCGTCGCGTCGGCCCGACGGGACTCGCCTTCGGGCTCGACATGACGGACGAGATGCTCGCCCTCGCGCGGCGGAACGCCGAGGAGGCCGGCGTGACGAACGCGATCTTCCTCAAGGGCGTGATCGAGCAGGTGCCGCTGCCGGCCGAATCGGTCGACGTGGTGATCTCGAACTGCGTCGTCAACCTCTCCGTCGACAAGCCGGCCGTGCTGACGGAGATGGCGCGCGTCCTCAAGCCCGGCGGGCGGATCGGGATCAGCGACGTCGTCGCCGAGGACCGGCTCGCGCCCGAGGAGCGGGCGCAGCGCGGCAGCCATGTCGGCTGCATCGCCGGCGCGCTGTCGCGCGGCGAGTACGTCGCTGGGCTCGAGGCCGCGGGGTTCGCGGACGTCTCGGTCGAGTTCACGCACGAGGTGGCCGACGGCATGCACGGCGCGATCGTGAAGGCAACGCGCGGGAGCCACCCGCAGCGCACGCGGCTT
>DATHAE010000051.1:0-12168 GCA_035296805.1 Gaiellaceae bacterium
GGCGCCGCGCCCGTTCGCGGCCGCGTGGCGCTGCTCGTCGGCGCGGTAGCTCGAGCGGACGAGCGGGCCGCTGAAGACGGAGCCGAAGCCCAGCGCCTCGCCCTGCTCGCGGAGCCAGCGGAACTCGTCCGGGTGCACCCAGCGGTCGATCGGCGCGTGCTTCGGCGAGGGCTGGAGGTACTGGCCGATCGTGACGACGTCGACGCCGTTCTGGCGCAGGTCGCGCATCGTGTTCACGACCTCGTCGTTTGTCTCACCGAGGCCGACGATGATCCCGCTCTTCGTCAGCACGGGGTACGCGGCGATCTCCTTCGCGCGCGCGAGGAGAGCGAGTGCGCCGTCGTAGCTCGCCTTGCCGCCGCGCATCCTGCGGTGCAGGCGGCGAACGGTCTCGATGTTGTGGTTGAAGACGTCGGGGCGCGCGCCGACCACCGTCTGCAGCGCCTCCTCCTCGACGCCGAGGAAGTCCGGGGTGAGGACCTCGACCGTCGCGTGCGGGAGCCTCGACTTGATCGCGCGGATCGTCGCCGCGTAGTGGCCGGCGCCCCTGTCGGGGACGTCGTCTCGGTCGACCGACGTGACGACGACGTGCTTCAGCCCCATCTGCTTCGCCGCCTGCGCGAGCCGCAGCGGCTCGAGCGGGTCGACGGGGTCGCTCGGCTTCCCCGAGTGGACGTAGCAGTAGCGGCAGGCGCGCGTGCAGGTTTCGCCGAGGATCTGGAACGTTGCCGTGCCGCGCCCCCAGCACTCGGCGATGTTCGGACAGCGCGCCTCCTCGCAAATCGTGTGCAGGCTCGCGCCGTGCAGGAGCTTCCGGACGTCGAAGTACTTCCCGTCGGCCGACGGCGCGCGGACCTTCATCCACTCGGGGCGGCGCGGGCGGTCGGCGACTGGCGAAGATCCCTGCATTCCGGTTGCATCCTAGAGATCGGGCGCTAGGCTGAAACGGTGTCTCCTCTCGTCGCCGTTCTCGCCGCGCTCACCCTCACGAGCGGCCTCCAAGGCGTCGTGACACGCGGTCCGACGCGCCCGGTCTGCAGTGCGTCCGAGCCCTGCACTGCGCCGGCGGCGCGCACCGGGCTGATCTTCATCTTCGGCTTCCGACGCTGGACGACCACGACCGACGCACGCGGCCGATACCGGATCGCGCTGCCGCCGGGGACGTACAGGGTCCTGCTGGCGCGCCCGCCCGCGATCGGCGGCATTCGGCCCACGCGCGTGCTCGTGCCTGCGGGGCGGTTCTCGACCCGCAACTTCACGTACGACACCGGCATCCGCTAGACGGCGTGTCGCGTGACGAGCAGCGCGCGATCGTGGAGCGGTCGACGATCCTACTCGGCACCCTCGACTCGACTCTGCACGGCCTCCGCGAGGAGCCCGGCTACGAGGCCGTCGACGCGTTCCTCGTCGAGAGCTATCGCGACGCGTGGGGCCGGTGAAGCGCGTCTGTGTCTTCTGCGGCGCCTCGAGCGGTCGGCGCGTCGTGTACGCCGACGCGGCGCGAGCCTTCGGCGCGACGTGCGCCCGGCGCGGGCTCGGCGTGGTCTACGGCGGGGGCCGGGTGGGCCTGATGGGCGCCGTGGCCGACGCCGCGCTCGCCGAGGGCGGCGACGTGTCCGGAGTGATCCCGCAGGAGCTCGTCGACCGCGAGCTCGCGCACGGCGGGTTGACGGAGCTGCACGTGGTGGCGTCGCTGCACGAGCGCAAGGCGCTGATGGCGGAGCTCTCGGATGGCTTCGTCGCACTCCCCGGCGGGTTCGGGACGCTGGACGAGCTCGCCGAGCAGCTCACCTGGTCGCAGCTCGGGCTGCACGCGAAGCCGGTCGGCCTGCTCGACGTCGAGGGATTCTGGCGGCCGCTGGTCGCCGTCGCGCGGCACATGGTCGACGAGGGGTACGTGCGCGAGGCGGATCTCCGAGCTGTCGTCGTCGGTGAGGATCCGGACGCGCTCCTGGACGCGCTCGGGCGGGTCGAGCCGCGCCGCCCGAAGTGGTCGCGGCCGCCGGCGCCGTGAAGTTCAGGCGCTGCGCTGTCATGATTTCGGCGTGAGAGCTGCAATCGTGCTCGCGCTTGTGCTGGCGTTCGTCGCGCCCGCAGCGGCGACGTCGACGCACGCACGGATCTGGTTGTCGTCGGAGCGGCCGCTCTCCGTCCGCGGGACGGGCTTCGCAGCAGGCGACCGCATCGCCGTCAGGGTCTCGAAGGCCGGCACGGTCCTACGGAAGACGGTCGTCGCGACCCGCGCCGGCGGCTTCGCAGCGCGCTGGACGCGCGGCCTTCCTACCGCGTGCGGCTCGACCCGCGCCGTGGCCGTCGGAGCGAGCGGCCGCCGCGCGACCTACGTCGTCGTCGTCGACGACTGTGGGCCGATCGATCCGAAGAAGTAGCGGCGGGTGCGCCGGCCGAAGCCGGCGCACCCGCACGCAATGCGCTACTGGAACGTGACGGACACGTTGTGCGTCGTGCCGTCGATGAAGCCGAGGATCAGGGTCCGGCAGCTGCCGGCCCACGCGGTGTCGGTCCTCCAGTTCCACTGGTAGGTGTTGGTCAGCGCGTCGTACCCGAGCGGGCCCGCCGCGCTTGCGGCAGATGTCGCGCCGCCGCCGCACGCCTGTACCTTCGGGTACCCGGCCGCGAAGACCGCGAGCCCTTCGTTCCCGTCGAGGCTGAAGCGGATCGGGATCGTCCGCCCGGCGCCGGCACCGCCCGGCAGGAGCTGGGCGGTGTACGCGTAGACGACGTCGAGCGTGATCGGGATCGAGATCGTCGGCCTGTCGGGATCGTTGCTCGAGACGCACAGCCTCGCGGTTTGCCTCCCGACGGCGAGGCCGGTCGAGTCGAACGTGGCCGTCACCGCGGTGCTCCTCTGCCCCGCGGTCGACCCGGACGTGGGCGACGCCGACAGCCACGAGACGTCAGACGGCGACGCACAGCTCGTCGTCGCCTCGGTGATCGTCCACGTCGCCGCCGCCCCGCCGGCGAGGGCCGTGTTCGCGATTGTCACCGTGTGCGGTGTCTGCTCTCCTCGCAGCTGTGTCGCCGCGAGCGAGGCCGGCGTGACGTCGATGACAGGCGTCGTGCACTCCGACGGGAGCGTGAAGTCCTGCACGCCGTCGGCGGTGCTGGCGACGTCGCCCTGCGTGGCGTTCAGGCCGAGACCGCGCTTCGCGAACCCGCGCCAGATCAGGCACTGGTTCTGGCCGCCGGTCAGGTTCTGGTCCGCGAGCAGGATCCCGTTCCGGCCGTCGACGAATCCGGGCGAGCACGGTTGCAGCTTCATCCCGTCCGACACGAGGCGCAGGGCGAGGTTGTTGCCGCCCGTCGGCCACGCGTCGTAGATGTTCGCGTTCCAGCCGTACTCGTTCACGAGGTTCCAGTACACCTCCCACACCATCGACGCCCAGACATAGCCGACGCCGTGCGGGATCGTCAGCGGGTTGGGCGCCGTCTTCAGCGTGTCGTACGTCGACGGGTTGACCGTCAGGTCGGTCGAGTACTGCGTCGGGCGGATGCCGATGTTGTTGCGCTGCTGGAAGGACACGTACGTCCCGATCCCGCGCGGCGTCGCGCCGGTGTCGGCGGCCTTCGCCGTCAGCGTCAGGGTGAGGAAGTCGCTCCAGCCCTCTCCCATCTGCTCGAGGTCGATCGGGATCGTGTTCGTCGGTGGGTTCAGCCAGTTCGAGAGGCAGCCGACCTGCGCCGGGCCGCCCGTGAGCCGGTTGCTCCACCCGTGTGCGTACTCGTGCGCGATCACGCCGTTGTCGAGATCCGAGTCGCGGTCGTTGAACAGGCTCCTCGCCGACGCTGTCGCGGGCAGGTTGGCCCGCAGAAGTGCGCCGTCGGCATCCGAGATTCCGAGCGACGGGATCGTCACGAACGGTGCACGGACGCCCGCGCCGAGGGTGATCGCGATCCCGCCGCCGTTGTTCTGGACGATCGCCGCGATCGCGCCGGCGAGCTGCGCGTTCTCCACCTTCGTCGAGAACTCGCAGGTTCCGCGCCGGATGATTGCGATCTTCCCTGCGACGTCGTTCGTAATCGCAGTGCACCCGTCGTCGAACGGGGCGACCGCGTCCTCGGCCAGCGCAAGCGTCCCGCTGAGCCCGGTCGAGCCGAACGGCGGACCGAAGCCCGCGGATCCCGCCGTGTAGTTCCCGGCGACGGCGGGAGGCGCGGTGACCGAAAGCTGGACCGCGGACCGCCACACATACATCTGCATCCGCGGCTGCTGTCCGTCGGGCGGCGTGTTGAAGTTGGCGTTGTTCAGGCCCGAGCCGTCCTGCGCTTCCGCGTTGACCGCGTCGCCGCCGGTGCCGAGGCCGCTGTAGTTCTTCGTCTGGAAGTTGCCCGCCGCCTCGCCGAAGCCGGCGTGCACGAGCACGTCGTGGACGATGTTGTTCCAGTAGTAGAGGTTCGACACCGCGAACGGCCGGTACTCCGTCGGCTGCTGGTTCGCGAGGTCGAGCGGGAAGTCGAACAGCAGCGACGGGCCGCCGTCCGGAGAAGAGCCCGGATCCGGCAGGTTGTCGTTGCTCGCGTCCATGTAGGCGAACACGTTGTTCCCCTGCGTGGTCGTCGCCTCGGGTCCGGCCACGCCGTTCGTGTCGTTCCAGCCGAAGGGCGAGGCGAGAGCGTCCGCCGGCGACGACACCAACACGCGCGCGCCGTCGTCGGGGCTCTCGTACGGGATCGGGAAGACGTTGTGCGTCGCGGTCTCCCCGGCGTCCGCGCCGTAGTCGGTGGCGCCGATGATCTCGGCCGTGTGCGCGTCGACGTGGGTCTCCTGCCAGCCGCCTTCGTCGGTCGTCACCTGCACGACCCAGGCGAGGCGGAGGCCGCCGCTCTCTGTCGGCACGTACTGCAGCTCGGCCTTGTCGGTCGCCTTGCCGCCGGCGTCGGCGACGGCGACTGCGGTCGCCTCCGCCGCGGACGTGCCGGGCGCGATCGGCGCGGGAGGCGGCGGGTCCACCGAGCGGTCGCCGAGCGTGATGATGCTCCCGTCCTTCGCGATCGCGAGGTTGATGATCGCCCGGCTGATGTCGACGCCGCTCGCCGTCTGCTGAAAGTAGATGTACGTCGTGTGCGTGTCCGCGTCCTCGTACTGGTTCGAGAGGCGGAGATGCTCGACGTCGACGTTCGTCCCACGAAGCTCGTCTCTGTGCGCGAGCAGGTACGCCTTGGCGATGTCGAGCGGCGCGCCGCTCGTCGGTCCGGTCAGGAACTTGATCGGCGACGCCGTGGACGTCGCCGTCGCGGCGGCCGTGGCGGTCAGCCGCCCCGCCCCGGTGAGTACGGCCGCCAACGCGGCGGCCAGCGCAAGCAGAAGCGCTCCGCGCCTCATCCCTCTCTTCACAACCCGTCTCCCCTCTGGTCGATGCGCAGCGGCGCCGGTGGGCGCCAGCGCGGGGATATTGACGGGGAGCTCGCCCGTTTACAAGGGCGGTCAGCCGCGGACGAGCCCGGCGCCGCGAATCGCGTCTGCGGAAGCGTGCTCCAGCCGAACGCCGAACACGTCAGCGAACGCCTGCGCCGCGGCGGGCCGCACGTCAGCGACCGTGACGCTGCGATCGAGCTCGCGCGCCATCGACGTGAACTGGTAGCCGTCGAGCCCGCACGCCGTGATCCACTCCGTGAAGGGCGCCGGATCGACGCTGACGTTGAGCGCGTAGCCGTGGGTGGAGATCCACTTCGTGAGGTGGATCCCGATGCTCGCGATCTTGCGCGGCGGACGATCCAGCCAGACGCCCGTGAGCCCGTCGATCCGCGTCGCCTCGAGCCCGAACGCTGCCGTCGTCCGGATCAGCGCTTCCTCCAGGCTGCGGCAGTAGCGCTTCACGTCCTGGCCGTGCCGGGTCAGGTCGAGGATCGGGTAGCAGACGAGCTGCCCGGGGCCGTGGTAGGTCGACTTCCCGCCGCGGTCGGTCTCGACGACATCGACCTCGGCGTCGCTCGGGATGTGAAGCTCGCGCGGGTCCGCGCGGCGTCCGAGCGTGACCGTCGGCGGGTGCTCCAGGAAGAGCACCGTGTCCGGGAGTGCGCCGTCCGCTACGGCTGTCGCGACCGAACGCTGGAGGTCCCACGCCTCGCGGTAGTCGATCGTCCCGAGGTCGACGAGGAGCGCGTCGCGGGTCACGCCGTGAGCGTACCGTTGCGCTCCGTGGAGCCGAAGCCGAACGGGTGGGGCGAGCGGTATGGCGCCGTGTTCGCGGAGGACTCGGTCGTCGAGCACTACGGTCTGCGGCCGCCGTATCCAGCGGAGACGTTCGATGTCCTCGCGTCGCTCGCTGCCCAGGCGGCGCCCGAGCGGGGCGTGGTGCTCGACGCCGGGTGCGGACCCGGCGACCTCGCGCGGCCGCTGGCGTCACGCGTCGCTCGAGTGGACGCCGTCGACGTGTCCGCGCCGATGATCGCGCGGGGTCGCTCGCTTCCCGGCGGCGACGCCGCCAACGTGCGTTGGATCGTCGCGCGGATCGAGGAGGCGCCGCTCGACCCTCCGTACGCGCTCGTCACCGCCGGCGACAGCATCCACTGGTTCGAGTGGGAGACCGCGCTCCCGCTCCTCGCGGGCGTCCTTCTGCGCGACGCCCCGCTTGCGATCGTCCACCGCGAGTGGCTGCTCGAGGAGCGCAGCGTGTTCGGGCCGGTCTACGACCGGCACAGCTGGAACGACGACTTCGAGCCCCTCGACCCGATCGAGGAGCTCGAGCGCCGCGGCCTCTTCGAACGCAGCGGCTCGCATACGACGGCGCCGGACCCGTGGCGGCCGACGCTCGACGAGATCGTCCACGGCCATTTCTCGATGAGCGGTTTCCCTCCACACCGGCTGCGCGACCGCCGGGCGTTCGAGGCGGAGCTGGGCGCGGCGCTCGAGGAGACGCTGCGCCCGCAGGCGGACGGCCGCTACGACCTCGACGTCACGGCGACGATCGTCTGGGGCCGCCCGCGCCGCGGCGGCTTGTGAACGCCGGCGCCTCTCGAGGTTGACCGCGTCCGGTCGATGACTGCGCGCAGGGGAGCTACGCGTCGGCGCTGTGCTGACCGAACATCCACCGGTGCCCCTCCGGATCCTCGGCGGAGTAGATCCGGAACCCGATGCCAAGCTCGGTCGGATCACGGAGGATCGTCGCGCCCGCGGCGGCCGCCTGCGCGTGGTGCGCGTCCACGTCGTCGACCTCTACGAACACGCCGTCGATCACCCAGGGGTTGTCGAGCCACCGCGCGGCGGCCTCGCACGTCTCGCGATGCCGCTTCGGCCCCTGATAATCCGGGTTGGGAGTCGCGAGCATGATCCGCGCACCGTCGCGTTCGATCTCGGCGTGCGTGACCGTCCCGTCGGGCTCGGTGTGGCGCTCGGTCGCGTCCTCACGAAAGCCGAACGCGCGGCAGAGCCACCCGATCGCGGTCTCGGCGTCCTCGTACGCGAGCATCGGAACGATCCGCTGCCGCGTCGTCGACAGGTCAGTAGTCCTTCTCGCCCCAGCTCTGGAGGCGCTCGCGGAGATCGCGCAGGAAGCGCCCGGCGAGCGCGCCGTCGATCAGGCGGTGGTCGTACGTGAGCGTCAGGTTCATGATCGACCGGATCGCGATCGCGTCCACGCCGTTCTCGTCCGTGATCACCCACGGCCGCTTGACGATCGCATACGTGCCGAGGATGGCCGCCTGCGGCTGGCTGATCACCGGCGTCCCATGGAAGGTGCCGTAGCCGCCGGGGTTCGTGATCGTGAACGTCCCGCCGCTGACGTCGTCGGGGGTGAGCTGCTTGTCTCGCGCCCGCCGCGCTACGTCGGCGACCGACTTCGCGAGGCCGAGCAGGTTCAGCGTCTCGGCGTTGCGCACGACCGGGACGATCAGGCCCTTGCCGTCGGCGAGCTCGACCGCGAACCCGAGGTTGACGAAGTTGCGCGTCACGATCCTGTCGCCGCGCAGCTCGCCGTTCACCCACGGGTAGTCGCGCAGCGTCTCGACCGTGGCGCGCGCGATGAACGAGAGATAGGTCGGGTTGACGCCGTAGGCCGCCTCGTACTCCTTCTTCAGCTTCGCGCGGATCGCGACCACCTTCGACATGTCGACCTCGATCGCGGAGGTGACGTGCGCCGAGGTGTCGAGCGAGCGCCGCATGTGCTCGGCGATGCCGCGGCGCATCGCCGTCACGGGCTCGAAGGTCTCACCGGGCGCCGGCTCACCGGCCGCGGCCACAGGCTGGGGAGCGGGCTTCGGCGGCGCAGGGGCGGGAGTCGGCGCGGCCTGCGGCGGAGCGGGTGTGGGAGCCTCGGCCTGCCCAGAGGGCGCCCGAGCAGGCGGAGCCTCGGGCGCGGCGCCGCCGCCCTCGACAAACGCCAGAATGTCCTTCTTGGTGACGCGGCCGCCCCGGCCGGTTCCCTCGACCTGGCTCGGGTCGATGCCGTGCTCGCTCGCGATGCGCGCGACCACGGGGGACACGAATGCCTTGCCGTTCCCCGCCGAGCCCGAGTCGCCCGTCGTCTCCGTCGGCGCGGCGAGCGGCTGCTCGGTCGCGTCGGCGACCTCGACGCCCTCGCTCGCGGCGGCATTGGCAGCGTCCGCGGCGGCCTGCGTCGCCGGCTCGGGCGGAGGCGAAGCGGCGTCCGGAGCCGGCGCCGACGCTCCCACCTCGCCGCCCACGCGCGCAAGCAGCGTCCCGACCTCGACCGTCTCGCCCTCCTGGACGAGGATCTCGCTCACCACGCCGGTCGCGGGCGACGGCACCTCCGTGTCGACCTTGTCGGTCGAGATCTCGAGCAGCGACTCGTCGGCTTCGATCTCCTCCCCGACCTGCTTCAGCCATTTGGTGATCGTCCCCTCGGAGACGGAGACGCCCATCTGCGGCATGACGACGTCGACTGCGGTTCCGGTGGCCACGACTCCTCCTAGTACTCCGCGAGCTCGCGCAGGCCCGCGACGACGTCGTCGACCTGCGGGATGAACGCCTTCTCCAGCACGGGCGAGAACGGGACGGGCGTGTCGGGCGCGGCGATGCGCTTCACGGGCGCGTCGAGATCCTCGAACGCCTCCTCCCCGATCGTGGCGGCGATCTCGCCGCCGAAGCCGCCGCTGCGCGTGTCCTCGTGCAGGACGAGCACCTTGGACGTCTTCCGCGCCGATGCGAGCACTGCCTCCTTGTCCCACGGCATGATCGAGCGCAGGTCCACGATCTCGACCGACAGGTCGTCGAGCTGCTTCGCCGCCTCGGCCGCGGTGTAGACCATCGCGCCCCAGGTGATCACGGAGACGTCCTCGCCCTCCTGGTGGATGCGCGCCTTGCCGATCGGCGTCGTGTACCGCTCGTCCGGCACCTCGCCCTTGATCCGCCGGTACAGGTGCTTGTGCTCGAAGTAGAGCACCGGGTTCGGGTCCTCGATCGCCGAGATCAGCAGGCCCTTCGCGTCCTCGGGGGTCGCCGGGCAGACGCACTTGAGGCCCGGGATGTGCGCGAACGACGACTCCGGGTTCTGCGAGTGGAACGGCCCGCCGCTGAAGCCGCCGCCGGACGGTAGCCGCAGCACGATCGGCACCGGCGTTCCCACGCGCCAGCGCTGCTTCGCGGCGACGGTCACGAGGTGGTCCCACGCGCACGAGACGAAGTCGGCGAACTGCATCTCGGCGACCGGGCGCATGCCCATGATCGCCGCGCCGGTCGCGCCGGCGACGATCGCCGTCTCCGAGAGCGGCGTGTCGAGCACGCGCCACGGCCCGAACTCCTCCTGGAAGCCGAGGGTGACCTTGAATGCGCCGCCGTACACGCCGACATCCTCGCCGAGGCAGAAGACGCGCTGGTCGCGCCGCATCTCCTGCCGCAGCCCGTCGGAGATCGCCTGCAGGTAAGTCTTCTCGGCCACGCGCGTCCGCCTACTTGTGGTGCGGCGTGTCGAGGTCCTCGGGCGTCGCGTACACGCCCTCCGTCAGCGTCGAGACCTCCGGGAGCGGCGACTCCTCGGCGCGGTGGAGCGCGTCGTTCAGGAGCTTCTTGACGTAGGAGGTGATCTCGTCCTCCTCGTCGTCACTCATGTCGACGTTGTCGCGGAGCCAGGTCCGGAGGCGCTCGATCGGATCGCGCTCGGCCCAGCGCTCGAAGAGCTCCTTCGGGACGTAGAACGCATCGTCGTGCACCGCGTGCCCCTCCATGCGCAGCGTCTGCGACTCGATCAGCGTCGGCCCGCCACCCTCGCGTGCCTTCTCGATCGCGCGCTTCGTCTCGCGGTAGACGGCGAGCACGTCGGTCCCGTCGACGACCACGCCTTCGAAGCCGTACGCGGCGGCGCGGTCGGCGAGGTGCTCGACGGCGTAGCCCAGGTGCGTCGGCGTCGAGTACGCCCACTGGTTGTTGTCGCAGATGAACACCACCGGCAGCCGGCGGACGCCGGCGAAGTTCATCCCTTCGTGCGCGTCCCCGCGTGCGGCTGCGCCCTCGCCGAACCAGCCGACCGCCACCCGCTTCTCCTCGCGGATCCGGAAGGCGAGCGCGCAGCCGACGGCGACGGGCAGCATCGCCGGCAGGTGCGAGACCATCGCGATCAGCCCCAGGCGGTGGTCGGCCATGTGGACGTTGCCGTCCTTGCCGCGCGTCGGGCCGTCGGCCCGGCCCATGTACTGCGCGAAGATCCGCCACGGCTCGACGCCGCGCGTGATGTGGACTCCCATGTCGCGGTGGAGCGGCGTGCCGACGTCGTCCGGACCCATCGCAGTCGCGACGCCGACGGCCGAGGCCTCGTTGCCGCGGCCCGTGTAGAACGAGCCGGGGATCTTCCCCTGCCGGTAGAGGATGTGCCCGCGCTCCTCGACCCCGCGGGTGACGAGCATGTTGCGGTACATCTGGAGCAGGTCCTCGCGATCGAGGCCCCACTCCTTCGCATCCTGAAGCGAGCCGCTGGGCTCGGCTACGCGCGCGATCGCCATTGCCGTCCTTCGAAGGTCGTGGGAGGAGCCGCTCGCAATGGTAACTAGAGTCCGCTGCCGTGGAGTTCGACTACGACCGCTACCGCGTCGACCAACTCATCAGGCCGATCGCGAACCTGTACCGGGTGACGCCGCTCGCGGTCGGCGAGACGCCTGCCGGGCCGCCCGTCGCCTACGTACGCCAGAAGAAGCTGAAGATCAAGGAGGAGATCCACTTCTTCGGCGACGAGAAGCAGACGAACGAGCTCTTCCGGATCAAGGCGCGGTCGGCGTTCGACACGGGGAGCGCGCGCTACGACGTGCTCGCCGGCGAGCAGAAGATCGGCCTCCTCTGGCACAAGTTCACCGCGTCGCTCGTACGGACGACCTGGCACCTCGGCGGGCCGACCGACGAGGAGGTCGCGATCGCCCGCGAGCGCTCGCAGGTGGGAGCGCTCGCGCGCCGCGTCATCGACTTCGTCCCGGGCGGCGAGCTCGTCCCGATCCGTTACAACTTCGAGATCCTGGTCGACGGTGCCGCGGTGGGCCATCTGACCCGCACGTGGGGCGTCCGCGACACGTACTTCCTCGACCTCAGCGGCGACGCCGAGAAGCGGATCGACCGGCGGCTCGCGATCGCGCTGGCGGTCGGGCTCGACACGCTGCAGAACCGCTGATGGGGAAGGCGGCGGACTGGCTCCGCGAGGAGCGTCGCAACGCGCTCGGCCACTGGTCTGCGTTCTGCCTGCGCTGCGGCGCGGCCCGCCGCTGGTTCCTCGAGTTCGAGGACGAGGTGCCAGCCGAGTGCCCGGCGTGCGGCGGCGAGCTCCTCCACCGCTGCCCCGCATGCGGGGCGCCGTTCTCGTCGACCTTCGCCGTCGACTGCGAGGAATGCGGCGCCCCGCTCCGCGACCCGAGGTTGTTCGGCGTCGCGATCCGCCGCCCCGAACGAGCCAAGTGACAGACCGTTACAAGCGGCGATTCGGCTCTCGGCGCGCTACGGGATCTCCGCTCCGCACCCGTCGAACTCGCGCCGGCCGTCGTCAGAGGCCGAGCGAGGGGCGGATCGCGGAGAAGCGGATCACCGTCACGGTGTCCTCGTCCGCGACCTCGCGGTTGTAGAGCTGGCCGAGCCAGCGCGCCATCTCGTCGGCGTGGCGGATCTCGGGGTTGTCGTGCTCGATCTCGCGCGGTGAGAGCTCGCTCAGCTGCTTCACCTCGACCTTGTCGATCACGGCGTCGAAGACGTGCTGCCGCGGCCCGAAGCGGGCGCCGACG
>DATHAE010000052.1:0-12714 GCA_035296805.1 Gaiellaceae bacterium
GCGGATGAACGCCGGTGTCACCTCGCGCGGGTCGCCGAGGCCGAAGTCGATCAGCTCGATCCCGCGGGCGCGCGCGTCGGCCTTCCACTCGTCGAGCCGCGTGAACGGGTACTGCGCGAGGTCGAAGAGGACCGGCGAGAGCTGCATGGCCCAGACGCTACCGAGCAGGCCCCTTGCGCGCACCGCGGCCGCGGCGCATGCTTCGAGCGTGAAGACGCTGCTCGTGATCGCCGTCGCCGCGGCGGCCGTCGTCGGGTTCGCCTACATCGGCGGATTCTTCAACCGCGAGGCCGAGAAGGCCGGCGCCGGCGTCACGTCGCTCGTGATCGGCGTGCCGGGCCAGGCGACCGCGGTCCAGGTCGAATCGGACCTGCGCCAGGCGAGCGCTGCGGCCGAGGCGTACCGGACCGAGCACGGCGGCTACGCCGCGATGACGATCGGCGGGCTGCGCGCGTACGACCCCGGCCTCTCGGGCGACCTGCAGCTCGAGCGCGCCGACTCGGCGGCGTACTGCATCTTCGAGACCGCCACCACGACGCAGGGCGCGGCGACGTACAACGTCCGCGGAGGCGTCGGCGCGGTCGCGGTCTCGCAGGGCGGCTGCTAACCGTCGAGCAGGAAGCGCTGCAGCGCCGCGAACGCCTTCTCCAGCTCCACGATCTCGACCCGCTCGTCCACGGCGTGCGCGTAGCGGGTCGCGCCGGGGCCGAGGTTGACGGCGTCGAGGCCGCGCGCAGCGAAGTCGGCGACGTTCGTCCACGCCTGCTTCGGCTCGACGGTGAATCGGCCGGCCTCGCGCAGCCGCTCCACGAGCGGCGACCGCGCCGCGACGTGCGCCGGTGGCGAGTTCTGGAGGATCTCGACCTCGCGCCCCGTCAGCTCGCGCACGCGCGCCTCCGCCTCCATCGGCGTGCGGTTCGGCGCGTAGCGGAAGTTGAGTGTCGCCTCGACGCGCGCCGGGATCACGTTCGCCGCGACGCCGCCGTGGATCTCCGTCACGGAGAGCACCTCGCGGAACACGAGCCCCTCGACCTCGACGTCGCGCGGCTCGAGGCGCAGGATCCCGGCGAGGCCGTCGAGGGCGAGGGCGATCGCGTTCACGCCGAGCCACGGCCGCGCCGAGTGCGCCGACCGGCCCTCGAAGACGACGCGCGCGGTGAGGTTGCCGAGGCAGCCGAGCTGCAGCGTGTTGTCCGTCGGCTCCAGGCAGATCACCAGCTCGGCCTCGTCCACGACAGGCGTCGCCTCGAACAGCGCGGGCAGCGGGTTCTCGTCCGGCCCGACCTCCTCGCGCGGGAAGAACAGAAGCGCGAGGTCGTAGGCCAGCTCGGTCTCGGCCGCCCAGCGCGCGAGCTCGATCATCACGGCGAGGCCGCCCTTCATGTCGCTCGCGCCCAGGCCGTGGACGGCGCCGTCCGCCATCCGGCCGGGGAGGTTTCCCTGCTCCGGCACCGTGTCGGTGTGGCCCGCGAGGAGGACGAGCGGCTTCCCGTCACGCTTCGCGAACAGCAGCGACTCGCCGTCGTCGTGGGCACGCTCGAGCGGAACAGCGAAGGTGATGTACCTGTACATCACCTCCTCGTGGCGCGACGGCGAGGCGATGTCGACCAGCGCGAGCGTGCGTTCGGCGAGCATGGTTTTCGCGGCGGGAGCGGGCATAATGGCTGCCGATGATTCCACGTTCCCCTGAGCCGGAGCGCGGCTTGGTGCTCGCGGTCCTGGCGCAGGGGGCGGACGCCGACGCGGAGCTGGCGGAGGTCGAGGAGCTGGCGCGGACGGCCGGCGTCGAGCCTGTCGCGCGCATCGTCCAGCACCGCGGGCGCCCGGCGCAGCGGACCTACGTCGGCAAGGGCAAGCTCGAGGAGGTTCAGCAGCGGTTCGCCGAGGCGGGCGCCGAGAGCCTCCTCGTCGACGACGAGCTCGATCCCGCGCAACAGCGTTTCCTCGAGGACAAGGTCGGGACGCGCGTCGTCGACCGCACGCAGCTGATCCTCGACATCTTCGCGCAGCACGCGGTGAGCGCCGAGGGCAAGCTGCAGGTCGAGCTCGCGCAGCTCGAATACAACCTGCCGCGCATGCGCGGCATGTGGCAGCACCTCGAGCGGCTCGGCGGCGGCGTCGGAACGCGCGGTCCCGGCGAGTCGCAGCTCGAGACCGACCGCCGGCTCGCGCGGCGGCGAATCAGCGTCCTCAAACGGCGGCTGCGCGAGATCGAGCGCCAGCGCGCGACGCGGCGGAAGGAGCGGCGCCGCACGGAGACGCCGACGATCGCGCTCGCCGGCTACACGAACGTCGGCAAGTCGACGCTCCTGAACGCGCTCACGGGCGCGGAGGTCTCGGTCGAGAACAGGCTCTTCGAGACGCTCGACCCCACGACGCGCGGGTTCGAGCAGGACGGGCGGCGGTACCTCGTCACCGACACGGTCGGCTTCATCCGCCGCCTCCCGCATCAGCTCGTCGAGGGGTTCGCGTCGACGCTCGAGGAGACACTCGTCGCCGACCTCGTCCTCCACGTCGTCGACGGATCGGCCGACGAGGAGCGGCTCTCCGAGATGGTGCGGTCGGTCGAGGACGTGCTGCACGAGATCGGCGCCGGCGAGCTGCCGGTCGCGATCGTGCTGAACAAGATCGACCGCGTCGACCCGCTCGGCCGCCGGCGGCTCGCGAACCTCTTCCCGGGCGCGCCGCAGGTCTCCGCCGTGACGGGGGAGGGGCTCGACGAGCTGCGCGCGTTCCTCGCCGAGCGGTTCGCCGACCGGTGGGAGACGGTGCGGCTGCTCGTGCCGTACGACCAAGGCGCGCGCCTCTCGGAGCTGTACGCGCTGGGCACCCCCGTCGACGAGCGCCAGGACACGGAGGCCGGCGTGCTCGTCGTCGCGCGCCTGCCGCGGCGCGAGCTGCACCGCTTCGCGCCGTACCTCGTCGCCGACGCGCGGCGCGTCGGCGAGCTGGAGACCGCCTGATCGAGCTCGCGGTCCTGCGGCTGCGCCCGGACGCGGTCGTCCCGGCCCGCGCGTACGCAGGCGACGCCGGGCTCGACCTCTCGTCGTGCGAGCAGGTCGAGCTCGGGCCGGGGCAGCGCGCGCTCGTCCCGACGGGACTCGCCGTCGCCATCCCGGAGGGCTACGCGGGCTTCGTGCAGCCGCGCTCCGGCCTCGCCGCACGGCACGGAATCTCGATCGTCAACACGCCGGGCCTCGTCGACTCGGGCTACCGCGGGGAGCTGCTCGTGAACCTCGTCAACACGGACGCGCGCGAGGCGTTCCTCGTCGAGCCGGGCATGCGGATCGCGCAGCTCGTCGTCCTCCCGGTCCCGGAGGTCGAGCTCGTCGAGGTCGCGGAGCTCCCGGGGTCGGAGCGGGGCGCTCGCGGCTTCGGCTCCAGCAGACACTAGGTGCCGTGATGGAGCCTCGTGTCCGGGTGTCGGCGCTCCTGCGCTGGGACAACCGTGTGCTCCTCTGCCGCCAGGAGAAGCCGGGCAAGGTCTACTGGCTCCTACCGGGTGGCGGCGTGGACAGCGGCGAGTCGCTGATCGCGGCCCTGCACCGCGAGTTGAAGGAGGAGCTCGGGATCGAGTGGCACGACCTCCCGCTCGAGGGCCCGATCGCGCTCGTGGACTCGATCGCGCCGCCGCGCACGCTCGCGCGCAAGCACGTGATCCACATCATCTTCGGCGCGGACGTCTCCGACCGCTCGCTCGAGGACGTGGAGACGCGCGACGCGGCCGTCCGCGACGCCCGCCTGTTCTCCCTCGGCGAGCTGGAGGAGATCGTCCTCCACCCGCCGATCAAGCGCTTCCTCGGCCGCTGGCGGCCCGGAGACCCCGCGGTCTACCTCGGCGCTCTCTGGGCCCGCTGACGGCCCGCGAACGCGCCGCGCAACAAGCCCTTGACACGGGCGGGCCGCAGTGGCAGGATCAGCAGCTTCATCCGTCGGGTCGTCGTGACCCGACGAGCCGCGAAAGGAGGCCGGATTTGCAGACGACGAATCGCATCGCGCTCCGGCTTCGCGTCGCGGGAGCCCTCGCCGCGTTCGACGGCGTCGGCCTCTGCTCCGCGTAGGCCGCACCTGCGCGTAGGGGCCGTGCGTCCGCCGCGTTCGCGCGGCGGCGGCTGAGCGCACCGCAGCCCGTCGACGCTGACGGACGACCGGCGGCACCCGCGCGCGCACACCGACCCACAACCGAAGGGAGAGCGATGGCGGACGTTTCGTCCACCGACGATCTCGCACGCAATCGACGGCGTACCGACGACGCACCGGAGAGGAGGAACCATGCATTGGAACAACCAGGACGCCCGCCGCCTGCAGGCGGCGGAGCGCATCGAGCGGTTGGGTCGCGACGCCCGCGGGGCAGGGCCGGCGCAGCGGCATCGTCGGCGCGCCCGTCGGCGGCTGCCGTTGGCCGCGGGCTTGGAGCTGGCGCAGCGCGCACGGCGCTGGGCCGCCCACGCTCAACCGGAGCTGTAGGCGAATGACGGGTGACGCGCCCGGCTCGGCCGCGCGTCTGGGGCTCGACCCGACCTGGTTCGACGCTCGAGACGCGCGGCCGCCTCAGGAAAATCGGCCGCCGCGTTCCCGTGCGCGCGCGGCCGCAACGTCGTGCGCGCTTGCCTCGAGCTCGTCGCCGAGCGGCGCGAGCGCGGGTGGCTCGCCGTCGGTCGCGTGCGCCAGCGCCTCCGCCAGCAGGTGGTCCGCGAACCACGGGTTGCGCGGGAGCAGCGGGCCGTGCAGGTACGTGGCGTAGACGCGGCCCAAGCGGCAGCCCTCGAAGCCCGAGCGGCCGTCGTTGCCGAAGCCCGAGACGACGCGACCCAGCGGCTCGGCTCCTTCGTCGAGGCGCGTTCGGCCGGCATGGTTCTCGAATCCGGCGAGGGTGCGGCCGGCCCATTCGCACTCGAGCAGCACGTCGCCGATCATGCGGCGATCGCCGGCCGTCGTGTGGAGCGGGAGGAGCCCGATCCCCGGCAGGTCCTCGCCCGCGACATTGCGGTAGAAGCGCCCGAGCAGCTGGTAGCCGCCGCAGACCGCGAGGAAGGCTGCGCCCCTCTCGACCGCCTCGCGCAGCGGCTCCGCCTTCGCCGTGAGGTCCCCCGTCACGAGCGCCTGCTCGCGGTCCTGGCCACCGCCGACGTAGAAGAGGTCGACCTCCCCGACGGGCACCGGGTCGCGCATGGAGATCCGGCGCACGTCGAGCTCGTGGCCGCGCGCGCGAGCGCGCTCCATGAACACGGCGATGTTCCCGCGGTCGGCGTAGATGTTGAGGTAGTCCGGGTAGAGGTGGCCGACGCGAATTTTCACGCCGCCTGCTCCCAATAGTTCTTCACGAGACCGCGACCGGCGACGAGCCGTCGGAGGGCGAGCATCGCGGTGTACGTCGGTAGGACGACGAGCTCCCCGCCCGCCGGTGTCAGCTCGAGCCCGCGGTCGAGCGCGCGCTCGAGATCGGGGACGACCTCGATTCGCCCGCGGTCGACGCCGCCGTAGGCGAAGCGGAGCGCCAGCTCCGCCGCTCGCGATCCCGTCGCGACCAGCGTCTCGAGGCCCGCGCCGAGGGGCTCGAAGTCGACGTCCCAGATCCAGGACACGTCGCGGCCGTCGGCGATGTCGTCGTTGAGCGCCATCACGGCGAGGCGCGGGGCGCCGCCGCCGACGAGCGTGCGGATCGCCTCGTTCGCTCCCGTCGGGTTCTTCACGAGCAGCATGAGCAGGCGGCGGTCGCCGATCGCGATTCGCTCGAACCGCCCGAACGCGGCGCCGAAGCGCGCGAGGCCGGCCGCGATCTCCTCGAGCGATACCTCGAGCGCATACGCCAGCGCCGCCGCGGCGAGCGCGTTGTAGACGTTGTAGAGGCCGGGCAGCGCGAGCTCGATCCGGACCCTCCCGCGCGGCGTCACGAGCGTGAACGAGGCGCCGTGGAGGCCGCGCAGCTCGACGTCGCGCGCGATGACGTCGAGCGGCGGCCGCGCGTGGCCGCAGTTCGGGCACCGGTAGTCGCCGAGGTGGCCGACGTACGCCGCGGCGTAGTCGTACGGCGTGCCGCAGACGAGGCAGTACTTCGAATCGGCGGCATGCTGGAGCGACTCGTGGGCGTGGCGCGGGTCGTCGAGGCCGAAGACGACGCACCGATTGTCGCCGTCGCGCACGCGCGAGAGGTCGCCGACCTGCGGGTCGTCGCCGTTGACGACGAGCATTGCGGCGGGAAGCTCAGCGACGGCGGAACGCCACCGGCCCGCAAGCATCTCCAGCTCGCCGTAACGGTCGAGCTGGTCGCGGAAGAGATTGCCGAGGCAGAGCGCGCGCGGCCGTACCCGGCGCGCGACCTCGGGGAGCGCGGCCTCGTCGACCTCGAACAGGCCGAGCTCCGCATCGCGTGCCGAGAGCAACGTCGAGGCGACGCCCGAGACGAGGTTCGCGCCCGAGCGGTTGTGCGCGAGCCGGACCCGAGGCGCGAGGATCGTGGCGATCATCGACGCCGTTGTCGTCTTCCCGTTCGTCGCCGAGACGAGGACGGCGCCCTGCGGCAACCGCGCGGCAAGTTGGTCGATCGCACGCGGATCGACCTTCCACAGGAGCTTGCCGGGGAGGGTCGTCCCCCCGCCGCGGCCCGCCGCACGCGACAACGCGCCGGCCGCACGCGCAGCCGCGATCTCGAGCGCCAGCCTCACGCGCGTGAGCGTACCGGCCTACCCGGCGAGCGTCCGGTCGAGCCCGGCGAGCGCCTCGCGCGCGACCGCCTCGTGCCCCTCGGCGGCGCCGTAGAGCGCAAGAGCCGCGCACAGGAAGAGCGCGACGACGCGGGCGCGGAGAAGCGCCTCGCGCGGCACCGGCCCGTACTCGGCGAGGAACGCCGCGCGGGCCGGCGGATCGAGGAAGCTCCACGCGAGCTGGAGATCGATCGCCGGGTCGGCGCGGCAGACGTCGATCCAGTCGATCAGCCCGCGCAACCCGCCGCCGCCGACGATCAGGTGGCGGAAATGCAGGTCGCCGTGGCACACCGCGGTCGCGACAGGCGGCGGCAGCTCGAGCGCCTCCTCGAGCACGTCGAGCGCTGCGGCGGGCGGCCGCCAGAGCCCCTCGCGCTCGAGCTCCTCGATCCGCTCTCGCGCGAACGGGACGCGCGTCTGCATGTCGGCGCGTCGATTGGCGTCCTCCGGCAGCCCCGCACCCACTGCCTCCAGCGTCGCCGGCGCGTGCAGCACCCGCAAGGCGCGCGCGAGCGCGACGGCGAGGGCGGCGCGGTCGCCCGTGCCGGTCGCCTCGTGCCCGGGAATCAACCTTGCGCCGGCGAACGGCCACGGGAACTCCTCCGAGGGAGCGCCGACGTGAAACGGGACGGGAACGGCGACCGGGAGAAGCGGCGCGAGGAGGGGCAGAAGCTCGAGCTCGATACGGAATCCCGGCAGGACGATCGCACGGCGCGGGAAGCGGAAGGCCCACGTGTCGTCGACGAGGTAGACGGTACTGTCCCACCCTTCTGCGAGCCGACGCACGGAGCGCGCCGCGAGATCCGGGAACTGGTCGCGGAGCAAGCGCCGCACGAGCGGCTCGTCGACCTCGAACTCCGGGCTCCACGTCGGCACCGACACGAAATCTAGCCCGCACTTGCGTCTCGACCAATCTGCTCTACCATTGTTGGCGGTGGCGCGGAAGCCTCGGTATCGCGCGGTCGCGGCGATCGACCCCGAGGCGCTCGCCTCGTTCCGGTCGCAGATCCGCAGGCGCTACAGCGACGACCAGATCCTCGCGCAGCTGCGCGCGTCCGCCGAGCGGCTCGGGCGCTCGCCGACGATGAAGGAGTTCGCCGCAGACGGCGAGGCGACGGTGCACCCGCAGACCGTGATCGAGCGGTTCGGGACGTGGAACGCGGCGAAGCGCGCGGCCGGGCTGGTGCCGCGGCGCTTCGTCACGCGCGAGGAGCTGCTCACGCTGCTGCGGAAGCTCGGCGAGGAGCTCGGCCGAGTGCCCACCGCACGAGATCTCGACGCGCGCCGGGGGACGATGCCGTCGAAGTCGCTCTACTGGCACACCTTCGGCTCACTCGCAAACGCGCTGCGCGAGGCGGGGTTCGACGTGGCGGTGGGGGAGGAGCGTCTCGAGCGCGCGGTCGCGCAGGGGGCGACGCTCGCGCGGAGGATCGGACGGCTGCCGAAGTTCGGCGACTGGAGCGCGGCCCGTCGCGCGGACGACTCGATGCTGACCGAGTGGCAGGTGTACCGCCTGTTCGACGCGCGCCGCGGCGCATGGTCGGCGTTTCAGTACCTCGTACGCGAGCGCCTCGTCGAGGAGGGCGCGACAGTCGCCACCGACGGCACGGTCGCCTCGTGAGACGGCCCCGCCACGCCGCGGTGAGTCAGACGGAGTTCGCGCCGCGTACATAAGCCCGTTCGCGGGCCGCAGCCCGACGTGCAGGCCGTGTTCGTTCCCCGCGTCGTACTCACACGGATCATGCGAGGGCGCGTTCGAGAGCCGCGCGGTCGGCGGGCTCGCCGTGCGTCGGGAGCACGAACTCCACCGGCTTGTCGAGCAGGGGCCTCAACCCGGTTGCGACTTGCTCGACCGTGACGCCTTCCGGCAGCCAGCTCGCGGGGATCTCGAGCCCGTTGCCCAGGTCGATCAGCGTATCGCCGGCGATCACTGCGCGAATCCGCTCGCTCCAGAGCACGAGATCGAGCTGCCCTTCACGGCCGGGATACGCCTCCATCCCGAACAGCGAGTCGCCGATCGCGTACCGCGTCGCCGCGACGAGCTCGTCCTCGGGGCGATCAGGCGCCGGGGCCCACACCGGAAAGCCGAGCGATGCGGCGTCGCGCTCGTGCCACGTCGAGGTGAGCACCGTGACCACCTCGCGCGATGTGAACTGCGCGCGAACGTCGTCCGGCACGGCGATCGGGTCGATGAGGATCAGCCGCTCGCCGTCGTCGATCGCGTACGCCGACACCGGCCCTTCCCACTCGGGATGTCTCGCGGTCCAGTGGTACACGCCCTCGGGAAGCATTCTCGGATGGTAAGCACTACGAACTCCTCGCGGCCGACACGCTCCCTGCGGAGCGCCGCGGGCGGTCCTTCGCACCCTGCGGGGCATGGCCGGATCACGCAGGCGCGATGGCGAAGAGCGCGTTCGCCGCTGAGGTCACGCCACTCGCACCTCGGTGCTCGGCTGCGCGCGCGTGCTCACACCCGGAGCACCACCCGTTGACAACCCGCAAGGCTCTCGGTACGGAAGCCCGCGACCTTGTGCCGCCGCTGGAAGAGGAGCGACTACGCCGCGGCCGCGAGCGTGGCGAGCGCCGTGAGGCACGTCTCGCGCTCGTGCGGGGCACGTACGGCGGGGAGCGGATCGGCCTCGACGAAGCTGCGGTCGGGCCGGAACGCGCGGCGGCGGACGATCTTGCCGTCGCGCAGGACGAGCGCCGTCCCCTCGCGCACCTCGCGCTTGCGCAGCTTCGTCCCGACGTACTCCTCCACGACCTCGAGCGCGAGCTTCGTCGAGGCGACGTAGACGCCGTCGTGGGCCTCGCCCGTCCAGAGCGGCCGGCCGATGCCGCGGGCGGCGAAGAGGGCGTTGTGCTCGCGCTCGTCGATCCACGCAGCGGCCATCGAGCCGTGGAGCTCCTCGAGCGCGCGCGGGTCGTTCCTCGAATGCGCTGCGACCGCGAAAATCGCCTCGGAGTCGACGGTCATCCGGGGCTCCGAGCGGGCGCAAGGGTGGGCGGCGAGGATCTCGTCGTCGTTGGCGATGATCCCGTTGTGGATCCCAACGACGTGGCCGTGCCGGACCGGGTGGTTGTTGGCCGCGATCGAGGGGTGGCCCTTCGTGTAGTCGCGAACGTGGACGAGCAGGTGCGTGGCGTCCTCGGGCACCGACACGCGCTCGAGCAGCTCCGACGCGGGCGTCCGCTGCTTCACGACGGTGGGATACGTCTCGTTTCCGGCGCGGTAGGCGTAGCCGACGGCGTCGGCGCCGCGCTCGGCAATCGCGGCGAGCAGAGCCTGTGCGGCCAGCGTGCGTCCAACGCGACTGCGTGGAGACAAGCTGTATGCCGCGATGCCGCACATTCCCTACGTCGATCCTATGCCCCTGGTTGGACGACTCATTACCCTAGACGGGTCATCTTTGCATCAGTTTGCAAACTCGAATACTTCCTTTACATCCTGTTTCTTTCCTGCTCAAGGCTCTCGCTCCTGCGGCCGATACCCGTGGCATGGAGTCAGCGCTTCCCGAGCCTGAAGCGGTCGAAACACTCGCTGAGCAGTCGCTCGAGCTGGTGCCGCCGGTCGACGCGTCGGACGAGCACGAGACCGAGGACGAGGAGCCGGACAACGCGGTACTGACCGAGGACGAGCGCCTCTTCACCGGCGATCCGCTCAAGCTCTACCTGCGCCAGATCGGCGACGGGCCGCTGCTCACCGCCGCGGAGGAACGTGAGCTCGGGCGGCGCAAGGACCTGGGCGACGAGGCCGCGAAGTCGCGTCTGATCGAGGCCAACCTCCGCCTTGTGATGTCGATCACACGCCACTACACGAAGGCCGGGGTGCCGCTGCTCGACCTGATCCAGGAGGGCAACCTCGGTCTGATCCGCGCCGTCGAGAAGTTCGACTACCGGATGGGCTACAAGCTCTCGACCTACGCGACGTGGTGGATTCGCCAGGCGGTGACGCGGGCGCTCGCAGACCAGGGCCGCACGATCCGCGTCCCGGTCCACGTGACGGAGCAGGTGCGACGCGCGCAGCGCGCGCGCCGGAGCCTCGCGCAGAAGCTGAACCGCGACCCGACGCTCGACGAGATCGCCCAGGAGGCCGCGATGACGCCCGAGCGCGTCGGCGTCCTCTTCGACCTCGTCGAGGACGCCGTCTCGCTCGAGACGCCGATCGGGGACGGCGAGTCGAGCTACGGCGACCTGATCGAGGACGACCGGTCGGTCGCACCGGACGAGGAGACCGCGCTACAAGCGCGATCGGTCGAGCTCGCCGCCGCGCTCGAGCGGCTCGACGCGCGCATGCGTCACGTGGTCGAGCGCCGCTTCGGGCTCGACGGCGAGCCGCCGCAGACGCTCGAGGACCTGGGCAACGAGCTCGGAGTGACCCGCGAACGAGTGCGCCAGCTGGAGACGCGCGCGCTGCGCGAGCTGCGGATCGACGCTCCGAGCCTCCAGCTCTACCTCCGCGCGTAGCGCAACCTTTACGCGTTCTTCGTGCGCCGCTGACACGAGCGCGCGATGCTGTGCTCGTGGCGGGCCGTGCGCTCCTCGTCGTCCTCGTCGTGCTCGCCGCATCGTCGGCCGCGCACGCGTCGCCGCGCCTGCGCGTGGGAATCACCGACAGCGGCGCCGCGCTCTACGGCGACGGCTCGATCTACCCGGCGCTGCGCGAGCTGCGCGCGTCGATCCTGCGCGTGCACCTGAACTGGGGCGGCCGCGCCGGCGTGGCGCGGCGGATGCCGCGCGACCCGTCCGATCCCGAGGATCTCGCCTACGACTGGCGGCCGTACGACCGGATCGTGCTGGCGGCGGCCACGAACGGGGTGGCGATCGTGTTCACGATCTTCGGGACGCCCCCGTGGGAGAACGGCGGCCGCGCGCCGACGCGGGCGCCGCGCGACACGTCGGAGCTGGAGGACTTCTCCTACGCCGCGGCCACGCGCTACAGCGGAACGTACAAACGCGCCGACGGCACCGTCCTCCCGGCCGTGCGGCGTTGGACGGCGTGGAACGAGCCGAACCTCCGGATCGGCCTCTACGAGCAGTGGCGGAGGGTGGCTGGGAAGTGGGTCGCGCAGAGCGCGCGCGATTACGCGCGGATCTGCAACGGGATCGTCCTCGGCGTCCATGCGACGCTCGTCGCCGGCGAGCGTGTCGCCTGCGGCGTCACGGCCGCGCGCGGCAACAACAACCCACGCGGTGAGCACCAGTCCGTGTCGCCGATCGTGTTCCTGCGTGCGATGGCGGCGGCCGGCGCGCGCGGGTTCGACGCCTACGCGCACCACCCGTACAACGGGTCGATGACGGAGACGCCGTCGTCGCGTCCGCGCGGGCCGAGCGCCGTCACGCTCGGGAACATCGACGTGCTCGAGAACGAATTGGCGCGCCTGTACCGCCGCCCGGTGCCGCTGTGGCTGACCGAGTACGGCTACCAGACGAACCCGCCCGACCGGCTGTTCGGTGTCTCGCCGGCAAAACAAGCGGCGTACCTCGCGGAGGCGTTCGCGATCGCGCGCCGTGACCCGCGGATCGACCTCCTGCTCTGGTTCCTGCTCCGCGACGAGCGCGACGTCACGCGCTGGCAGTCGGGCCTCGTCACGGCAGCCGGGAAGCGCAAGCCCGCGTTCGCCGCGTACCGCCGCGCCGCGTCGTCGCTGCCGACGGCCGCTACGCCGACTTCAGCGCGTCCGTAGCGCCGCGGTGCCGGGACTCGAGCGGTAGTATAGTCCGGTCGGATGCTCGGATGGCTGACGATCGTCGTGCTGGTGCTCCTCGCGAACTTCTTCCTCGGCGTCGCGATGAACGGCGCCGCGCGCGCGTTCACGGACTGGGGCACGGCGTACTCGCGACGGCGGCTCCAGCGCACGTCGCCATCACCGAGCTCCTGAGTCTCCGCCGGCCGCTTCCTCCCCTACGCCTGGCAGCGCTCCAGCGAATGCGTGATGCACGAGAGGGAGGTCGTTCCGACCGCGTCGACGTGGCCCGCGGCCGCTATTTGCGTCGCCGCTTCCGCAAG
>DATHAE010000053.1:0-8975 GCA_035296805.1 Gaiellaceae bacterium
GTTCCGGCCGCTCAGCCGCGAGCAGCTCGCCGACATCGTCGAGCTGCAGCTCGAGCGGCTGCGCGAGCGCCTCGCCGACCGCGGGCTCGAGCTCGAGCTGACGGCGGCGGCGAAGGAGGCGCTCGCGGAGGCGGGGTGGGACCCGACCTACGGCGCGCGGCCGCTGAAGCGCGCGATCCAGCGCCAGCTCGAGAACCCGCTCGCGCTACGCCTGCTGGAGGGCGACTTCGGGCCCGGCGACGCGATCCGCGTCGACGCGCAGAACGGCGACCTCGTCTTCACGAAAACCGAGATCACCGCGCCCGCCCTGGCCATGTAGCGGCGGATCCGTCACGATCGTCCGCATGGCCCAGATCGTCGGACGCGACGACGAGCTGCGGGCGATCGAGGCGTTCGTCGCGCGCACGCCGGCCGCGCCCTCGGCGCTCGTGCTCGAGGGGGAGCCCGGGATCGGCAAGTCGACGCTGTGGCGGCACGGCGTCGAGCTCGCGGCCGAACGGGGACGCCGAACGCTGATCGCGCGGCCGGCAGAGGCCGAACGGGCGCATGCCCACGCCGCGCTCGGCGACCTGCTGGAGGACGTGCTCGACGAGGTGGAGCCGGAGCTTCCGCCGCCGCGGCGTCACGCACTCCGTGTAGCCCTGCTGCTCGAGGATCGGGAGGACGTCGCGCAGCCGCCGCGCGCGGTCGGCGTGGCGACGCGGAGCGCGATCGAGGCTCTCGCGCAGACCGAGCCTCTCGTGATCGCCGTCGACGACGAGCAGTGGCTCGACGCGTCGTCGGCGGCCGCGCTCTCGTTCGCGCTGCGTCGTGTGGAGGCGCCCGTGCTGCTGCTGCTGTCGCGGCGTGCCCGAGCTGCCGCCTCGCTCGAGGGCGCCGTCCCCCCGGAGCGGACCGAACGCGTTCGCGTCGGCGCGCTCAGCCTCGGCGCGATCCACCAGCTGCTGCACGACCGCCTCGGCGAATCGTTCTCGCGTCGTGCGCTCCGGCGCCTGCACGAAACGTCGGGCGGGAATCCGTTCTACGCGCTCGAGCTCGCGCGCGCGCTCGCCGACGCCCCCGACCCGACGCAGCCTCTCCCGGTGCCCGAGCGCCTGGAGGAGCTGGTAGGGGCGCGCCTCGACGGATTCACCGGCACGACGCGCGAGGCGCTGGCGCTCGCGTCCGCGCACGCGCGCCTCACGGCCGAGGAGCTCGCCGCGGCCGGCATCGTCCGCTCCGCTCTCGATCCTGCCCTCCGCCAGCGCGTGATCGAGGTGACGGGCGGTGCCGTCGCGTTCACGCACCCGCTGCTCGCTTCCGTCCTCTACCAGCGCCTGCCGGGCGACGAGCGGCGGGGAGTCCACGCCCAGCTCGCGCGGGTCGTCGTCGACCCGCTGGCGCGAGCCCGCCATCTCGCGCTGTCGGCCGAGCGGGAGGACGCCAACGTCGCCACCGCGCTCGAGGAAGCGGCCGCCGTCGCGAACGCGAAGGGTGCGCCGATCGCTGCGGCCGAGCTGGGCGAGCACGCGCTCCGGCTGACCCCGCGCGGCGACCCAGGCGGACGCCGTCGCCGCGCGGCCGCCGCCGCACGTGCGCACCTCGCTGCGGGTGAGGTCCAGCGGGCAAGGCTGCTCGCGCGGAGCCTCGTCGACGACGAGGCGTCGTCAGCCGACCGCGCCGACGCGCTCGTGCTCGAGGCGGCGCTTGCGGGCGGCGACCTCGCGGAAGTGACGACGATGCTGCGCGCGGCGCTGCGCGAGCCCGGGTTGTCCCCGGCCCTCTCCGTTCGTGTCCACCAGCAGCTCGGCCTCGTGCTCCGGTTTCGGGAAGGGCACGCCGTCGCCGAGGAGCACGCCCGCGCCGCTGTCGCCGTCGCGGAGCGGCTCGGCGATCCCGCGCTGGAAGCCGCCGCTCTGGGCGGCCTCGCGATCGTTCGCTTCAATCGAGGCGATCCCGACGCGCGCCGGGTTGCGGAGCGGGCGTACGAGCTTGCGCGCCCCGGCTCCGACAGCCGCGATGCCATCGAGTTCGCGTTGGCGCACGTCCTGGTCTGGTCGCTGGACATCGGCGCCGCGAGGGAGGTGCTGGAGGCGACCCGGCGCGAGTGGGGCGACCGGGACGAACGCGTGACGGCGAATGTGCTCTGGTACACCGCCCTGCTCGAGGTGCGCGCCGGCCGCCTGACGTTCGCGTACGAGTGCGCGGAGGAGGCGCGAGACCTGATCCGCCAGTATTCGTCCGGCGAGGATGAGACGCCGCAGACGCTGCTCCCGCTGCTGCTCGCCGCCGCACACCGAGGCGACCTCGAACGTGCTCGCGAGCTGTCGGAGCTGACGTACCGCCTCGCCGAGCGGCACGGCGTCGTGCTCCCCACGCACGCCGGGCCCGGTCTCGTCCATCTGTGGTCAGGCGACGCGGCCGCTGCGGTGGCGGACTTCGACGCGGCCGAACGATCGGCTGCGGCGACGGGCTTCGGCGAGCCTGCCATGTACTGGTGGCGGGGCGAGTACGCCGAAGCGCTCCTCGCGCTGAGGCGCGTCGACGACGCGGTCGCGATTCTCGGACCGTGGGAGAACGACGCGCGCCGCCTCGGCCGCGGATGGATCGCCGCGCACGCAGTGCGTTCGCGCGGACTCGTCGCGGCCGCGCGCGGCGACGTCGAGCACGCGGAGGCTCTCCTGGCCGAGGCGGCCGCTGCGCACGAGGCGGCGGGGGAGCCGTTCTCACGCGCGCGGGCGCTCCTCGCGCTCGGAATCGTCCGTCGCCGCGCGCGCCAGAAGCGGCCCGCGCGCGAGGCGATCGAGCAGGCCGTTGCGATGTTCGCCGAGCTGGGCGCCGAGGGGTGGGCAGAGCGAGCCCGCAACGAGCTCGGCGCCATCGGCGGTCGCACCCGCAGCCTCGAGCTGACGCCGGCCGAGCGCCGCGTGGCGGAGCTCGTGGCGCAGGGCCGGACGAACGGAGAGGTGGCGGCGGCGCTGTTCCTCGCCGAGCGCACCGTCGAGAGCCACCTCTCGCACGTGTACGCGAAGCTCGGCGTGCGCTCGCGCACCGAGCTCGCGCGCCGCCTCTGAGCAAACTTCAGGGGTTCCCACGTTTCCTACGCGGCCGGCGGGTCCTAGCGTGGAACGCGTGCCGAGCTACCTCGTCGAGACCTACCTCGCGCGATCGGCCGCCGGCGAGCGGACGATCCGGGAGCGGCAGGCGCGCTCGGCCGCCGTCGAGCTGACGCGGGCGGGGACGCCCGTGCGGTTCGGCGGCGCACTCCACGTTCCGGAGGACGAGATCTGCTTCTACGTCTTCGACGCCTGCTCGTCACGCGATGCGGCGCTGGCCGCGCAGCGAGCCGGGCTCGACCCCGTTCGGGTCGTCGAAGCGGACTCGTCGAGAGAGGAGAACGCATGAAGACGTTGAGACGCATGCTGGTGATCGCCGCAGTCCTTGCCGCGGCCGTCCCCGCGACGGCGCACGCCGACGCGGTGACGACCTGGAACCAGTACGCGACGAACCTGTTGGTCGGGCCCGCGCCGTCGCAGGCTCCGCCGGTGGCCGCCGTCAACCTGGCGATCGTGCACGGTGCGGTGTACGACGCCGTCAACGCGATCGACGGGAGCCGCGACGGCTACCTGATCTCGTCGCGGGTGGCGACGCCGTTCGACTCGAAGGAGGCCGCCGCCGCGACGGCCGCGTATCGCGTCCTGCTGAACCTCGTCCCGGCGCAGCAGTCGGTGCTCGACGCGCAGCACGCTGCGTCGCTCGCGGGGATCCCCGACGGCACCCAGAAGACGCGCGGGATCGCGGTCGGCGAGGCCGCCGCGGCGGCCATGATCGCCGCCCGAACGGCCGACGGTCGCGCCGGTTCGTTTCGCTTCCCCGTGGGGTCGCTTCCAGGCGAGTGGAAGCCCGTGCTGCCGTTGTTCGGCAACGACCCGAACGCGTGGCTCAAGGACGTCACGCCGTTCATGATCCCGAGTGCGTCGCAGTTCCGGTCCAAGGGGCCGAACGAGCTCAAGAGCCACGCGTACGCCCGCGACTTCGAGGAGGTGAAGTCGGTCGGCTCGGCGTCGAGCGGTACGCGATCCGCGGATCAGACGCACGCCGCCCTGTACTGGATGGAGCACCCCCTCGGGACGTGGAGCCGCATCGCACGGGCCATGTCGGCAGAGCACGGGCTGTCGATCGTCGACAGCGCCCGGTTCTTCGCCATGCTCTACCTGACGGCTTCGGACGCCGCCATCAGCGTCTGGGACGACAAGGCCCACTGGCTGTTCTGGCGCCCGATCACTGCGATCCGCGAGGCCGACACGGACCTGAACCCCGCGACGGAGAAGGACGGCGGGTGGTTGCCGCTCGTCCCGACGCCGCCGTACCCCGACCATCCCTCCGGGCACACGGGCGTCAGCGGCTCGATCATCGCGACGATGCAGGACTTCTTCGGCACCGACCACGTCGCGTTCGAGGACACCAACAATGCCGGCCGCACGCGTCACTGGGCGCGGCTGTCGCAGGCGGTCGACGAGATCGTCGACGCACGGGTCTGGTCCGGGATCCACTTCCGGACCGCGGACGAGCAGGGAGAGAAGATCGGCCGCGAGGTGGCTCGCTGGCGAGAGAAGCACTTCTTCCGCCCCGTTCATCATGCAGAGGACGACTGACCGGCGCCTTCGAGCGGCGTAGAGGTGGGAGTCGCGGCCGCCCGTGAGGGCGGCCGCGACGTTTCCCCTGCTCAGCCGTTCGACACACCCGGCGTCGCCGTCGAGCTGACGCTGAGGTCGGCGGAGTTGTCGTTCGTGTCGTGGCCGTCGGGCTTCCGGACGATGCTCGACCCAGGTGACGCGGTGGCGGGCGGGGCCGCCGCCGCGACTCCCTCCACCAGCGCGTTCGTCGCCGTGCCCCAGCCGACGCCGTCGACGAGCGCGCCCGTCGAGTCGCGCACGCCGACGGCGCCACCGGTCGCAGCGATCGCCAAAGCGAACGACTGGTTCGAGGCGTGTGGGCCGGCGTACGCGCTTCCGCCGAGGAGGTAGAAGCCAGCGGCGGCGATCGTCGTCCCGTCCGGGATGGTCGCGAGCGTCGTGTCGGTCGTTCCGGCGGCGGAGCGGTAGACGACCTTCCAGCCGCCGACGTCCGCGGCTGCGGTGCCCGCGTTCACGAGCTCGACGAACTCGTCGGCGGCGCTGCCTGCGGTGCCCGTCTGCACCTCGTTGACCCGGATGGTGGCTGTCGTGCCGCCTCCGCCTCCGCCACCGGTGCTGACGGCGCACGTGAGCGTGGCGTGGCCGGCTGCGTCGTAGGCGATCTCGATCTTGCCCGCCTGACCGCCGGCGGTGCACGCGAGTCCGGCGAGATCGTCGAAGGAGGCGATTCCCGCGCCCGGGTCGCCCTTCGGCCCCGGCGGCCCCGGCGGCCCTGCGGGTCCGACGGCGCCTTGCGCCCCCGCCGGGCCGGGTGCGCCCTGAGTCCCCTGAGCGCCGGTCGCGCCGGCCGGGCCGGCCGGTCCGGGATCGCCCTTCGGCCCCGCAGGCCCAGAAGGCCCGGCGGGCCCGGCGGGCCCGGCAGGCCCGGCAGGCCCGGCAGGGCCGGGGTCGCCCTTCGCGCCTGCGACGTTCCAGGTGAGAACGCGATCGCGTTTCTTGCACTTGTCGGCCGAGGTGACGATCCGAAGCTTTCCGTTCGACTTCACGCACGCCGTGATCGGTCCGGCCTCGGACCGGGCGTGGGGGATGGCGGTCGCGGCCGCGACTCCGACGACGGCTGCGACCGTGAGCGCGGCCGCCGCGGCCGCGGGTAGGACAGGGAAGTGCATGCACGCTCCTCTCGGTGGGGGAGCCATCCGTGGTACCGGCGCCTCCGAGCGCGCACCAGTGTCCGTTCGTGATTTGGCACAGAAAGGTCACGGTGCCGTTGCACTTCGTAGACTCCCGCCCGTGCAGGAGCTCGCGGAGGGGCTGTGGTGGTGGACCGCGCCGCACCCGGACTGGTCGCCGTCGGACGGCGGCCCCGACGGATGGGAGCGCGAGGTTTCCTCGTACGCGTTCGACTGCGGCGAGACGTTCGTGCTCGTCGACCCGCAATCGCCGCCGTCGATCCTCGACGAGCTCGCCGCCGGCCGCGACGTGGCCGTCGCGCTCACGTGCGAGTGGCACCGCCGATCGACGGACGAGATCGTCGAGCGGCTCGGCGCGTCCGCCGACGGGCTGCCTCCGTGCGTCGAGGTCAAGGCCGGAGTCGACGACGACCGCGTGCTCTGGCTGCCGCAGCACCGTGCGCTCGTCTTCGGCGATACCGTCCTCGGCGAGCCGGACGAGCTGCGCCTTCCCGACGCGTGGTTGAGCGAGGGCGAGTCGCACGAGTCGCGAGCCGCGGCGCTCCGGCCGCTTCTCGAGTTGCCGGTCGAGCACGCGCTCCCGACGCACGGGAAGCCCGGGACGCGGGCGGCGCTCGAGCGCGCGCTCGCGTAGCGCCCGGCCGCGGTTACCGTCTCGGCGTGCTCCTCGTCGTCGCGGCGACCCCCGGCGAGCTCGACGGCGCGAACGGCGCCGCGACGCTCGTCTGCGGCGTCGGCCCCGTCGAGGCCGCCGCCCGCACCGCCGCGGAGCTCGCACGGTCGCGGCCGCGCGGCGTCCTCAATGTCGGCGTCGCGGGCGCACGAGCCTTTGCCGAGCCGTCCTTCGTCGTCGGGAGCGAGGCGGTGTATTGCGATGCAGACGACCCGCACTGGATCGAGCTGCGCGCTCCGGCCGACGAGCGGCTCGTCGCGGCCGCGCTCCGCGCGCTTCCGGGCGCGCGTGTCGACCCGATCGGCACGACGGCGCGTGTCGGCGGCTCGACGGTGTGCGACACCGAGGCGATGGAGGGCTACGCCGTGCTTCGAGCGTGTGCGCTCGTCGGCGTTCCCGCGGTCGAGGTGCGTGTGCTCGCGAACGCGATCGGCGAGCCCGATCGCGCGCGCTGGCGACTCGACGATGCACGGGCCGCGCTCGCGGCCGCGCTCCCGAGGCTCGTCGAGGAGCTCCGTGGGGACGCGTGAGCTGCCGCCGCCGCTCCCGCCGGGCGAGCGCACGGTCGGCCAGCTCGTCGCGGAGACGATCCGCGCGTACGGCGACAACTTCGTGCGCGCGCTGCCGCTCGGCGTGCCGCTCGCGATCGTCGCGCTCGTGACGGCAGGCGACTCGTTCAGCACGGAGGTCGCCGCGCTCTGTGTCGCCGCGCCGCTCTTCAGCGGCGCGTTTGCGGCCGCCGTGTGGATCCTGACCGGTGCGAGGCCGACGTTGATCGCGCTCCTCCTGGGCGTCGTCGTGTGGTTCCCGGCGCCGGTGCTGCTCAGTGCATTCGTTCTGCCGGCGCTCGCGTGGCTGGCGCTGTTCGGCCTCGCCGTGCCGGTGGCAATGATCGAGCGACTTGGTTTTCGAGCGTCGCTCGCCCGCGCGCGGCGGCTTGCGTTGGCCGACTTCGTCCACGCGCTCGGGTCGCTGTGCGCGCTGGTGCTGGTGTTCGTGTTGACGGCAGCGATGCTGGTCGTCTTGCTCCACGGGCAGGCGGACAACACGATCCGCGTCGCTCTGTTCCTTGCGGTGCTCGTGCTGAGCCCGATGCTCTACCTCGGAACGGCGCTCCTGTATCACGACCAGGCCGCGCGGGTAGGCTCCGGCCGTCCCCGACGAAGGAGCCGCCGAGATGCCGATCTTCATCCTCCTGTCGACGCTGACGCAGCAAGGGGTGCAGACCCTCAAGTCGAACCCTGAGCGGCTCCGGCAGGTCAACCAGGACGTGGAGGAGTTGGGCGCGCGGATCCTGCACCAGTGGGCGACTCTGGGCGAGTTCGACTTCGTGAACATCGTCGAAGCGCCCGACTTGGCGACGATCGCGAAGGTCTCGGTCTCGCTCGGCGCCCGCGGATCGACGAGGATCGAGACGCTGCCGGCGCTCGACATCGAGGAGTTCCTGCGCACGCTCGAGTAGCGCGCCGGCCGATTGAATCTGCCCCAAAAGGGCGGTTGTGGGAGTCACCTTCGGCGATTACAACTCGATCGGGCGGCCCCGAACAGGAGCGTGCGGCATGGAGGGAGGCGTTGGTCGACGACCGGATACGCGCGTACGCGCGGCTGCTCGTGCACCGCTGCATCGGCGCCCGCGCGGGGTGGCAGGTCCACGTCAGCGCGCAGGTGGCGGCGCGGCCGCTCGTGGAGGAGGTGCAACGGCAGCTCGGCGAGGCCGGCGCGTATTCGATCCTGCAGCTCTCCTTCGACAGCGCCGGCGGCGCCTGGACGCGCGCGGCTCCGGATGAGCTGCTGGCCACGCCGTCGCCGATCTTCCAGACGATCCAGACGGACGCCGATGCGTTCATCTCGATCGTGGCGCCCGAGAACACGCGCGACGCAGCCGACGTCCCGCCGGAACGCGGTGCGCTGATCGCGCGTTCCGCGTCGACGCTGCGCGCACGGATCACCGCCATGGACTGCCCGTGGGTCGCCTGCCAGTTCCCGACGCCTGCGCTCGCGCAGGATGCGGCGATGACGCCTGCCGCGTTCGAGGACTTTCTCTTCGCGGCGTGCCTCCTGGACTGGGATGCCGAGGCCGAGGGCATGCGCCGGATCGCCGACCGCTTCGATGCCGCGTCCGAGGTGCGGCTCGTCGGGCCGGGGACCGACCTGCTGCTCGGCGTCGAGGGGCGCGAGTGCGCGATCGACGACGGCCACATCAACCTTCCGGGCGGCGAGGTCTTCCTCTCGCCGCTCGAGGACGCGACCGAAGGGCTCGTCACGTTCTCCGAGTTCCCGGCCGTGTACCACGGCCACGAGGTCGGCGGCGTGTGGCTCCGCTTCGAGAGCGGTCGCGTGGTCGATGCCGGTGCGGCGACGAACGAGGAGTTTCTGTTCGCAACGATCGACACCGATCTCGGAGCCCGTGTCCTCGGCGAGCTTGGGATCGGCTGCAACCCGCGGATCAGGCGCCACATGAAGAACACGCTCTTCGACGAGAAGATCGGCGGGACC
>DATHAE010000054.1:0-7128 GCA_035296805.1 Gaiellaceae bacterium
GAACGTCTACTGCGTGATCCGCAGCCCGTTCAAGGACAAGGACTCGCGCGAGCACTTCGAGGTGCGCACGCACAAGCGCCTCATCGACATCCACAGCCCGAACCCGAAGACGATCGACCAGCTGATGCGGCTCGATCTGCCGGCGGGAATCGACATCGAGATCAAGCTGTGATGGCCAACACGACGTTGCCGAGCTTTGCTGAGGGAACCTCCCGGTTCCCCTGGACCCCCTCCACCGGTTCGCTTCGCGGACGAAGCCTTTCTGCCCGCGGGAGCAAGGTGTGATGGCGAAGGGGATTCTCGGCAGAAAGCTTGGAATGACGCAGGTCTTCGACGCGGAGAGCGGCGGTGTCACGCCCGTCACCGTGATCGCCGCGGGTCCGTGTCCCGTGGTCCAGGTGAAGACACGCGACAGCGACGGCTACGACGCGGTCCAGCTCGCCTTCGACGCCGTGCCCGACCGAAAGCTGAGCCGGCCCGAGCTCGGCCACCTGAAGCGGTTCGGCGTCGCCGCGCACCGCCGGCTCGTCGAGTTCCGCGGCGGGATCGACGGCGCCGTCGAGGGCGAGACGGTGACGGTCGGCCTGTTCGAGCCCGGCGACAAGATCAAGGTCTCCGGCACCGGGATCGGCAAGGGCTTCCAGGGCACGATCAAGCGCCACAACTTCAGCTCCGGTCCCCGCTCGCACGGCTCGCACAACATCCGCAAGCCGGGCTCGATCGGCGCGTCGGCAACGCCGTCGCGCGTCTTCAAGGGGATCAAGATGGCGGGCCGCATGGGCGGCAAGCGCGTGACGCAGCTCGGTCTGACGGTTCACGACGTCGACGCCGAGAACAACCTCCTGCTCGTCAAGGGCGCCGTCCCGGGCCCGAAGAACGCGATCGTCGAGGTGCGCGGGTAATGGCCGCTCCGACTGCTCCGGTCCTGAACGGAAGCGGCAAGCGCTCGAGCGACGTCACGCTCGAGGAGGCCGTGTTCGGCGCCGACGTGAAGCCGCACCTCGTGCACGAGGCCGTGCGCGCGGAGCAGAACGCCCAGCGTGCCGGCACGTTCGCGTCGAAGAGCCGCGGGCTGGTCGCCGGGGGCCGCGCGAAGCCGTGGCGCCAGAAGGGCACCGGCCGCGCGCGTGCCGGCACCGTCCGCGCCGCGCAATTCAAGGGCGGCGGGCACGCGTTCGCGAAGTCGCCGCGGAGCTTCATCCAGAAGGTGAACCGCAAGGCGCAGCGCGCTGCGATGCGCTCCGCGCTCGCGAGCCATGCGCAAGCGGGGACGCTCGCGCTGGTGGACGGCGGCGCTTTCGACCGTCCGTCGACGAAGCAGGCCGAAGCGCTCGTCGCCGCCTGGGAGCAGCGGACGCCGATCGTCATCGTCTGCACCGAGGACGAGGCGAACGTCGCGAAGTCGTTCCGCAACCTGCAGCGCGTCGCGGTCGTCGATCCATGCGAGTTGGAGGTCGGCGCAGTCGTCTGGGCGCGCTCGCTGCTCGTGACGGAGGCTGCGCTGCCCGTCGTCCAGGGGAAAGCGCAGTAATGGACGCCTCGCAGATCGTGCTCGCGCCGATCCTGTCGGAGAAGAGCTACAACGGGATCGAGAGCGGCACCTACACGTTCAAGGTGCACCCGGACGCGCACAAGACGCAGATCCGCCAGGCCGTCGAGCAGCTGTTCGACGTCAAGGTGACGCGCGTCAACGTGATCAAGGTGCAGGCGAAGCCGAAGCGCCGCGGCCTCTTCAAGGGCACGCGCCCGGGGTTCAAGAAGGCCGTCGTGCAGCTGCGCCCCGGCCAGAGGATCGAATTCTTCGAAGGAGCGCAGGTCTAGCCATGCCCGTCAGAAGGTTCAAGCCCACCAGCCCCGGCCGGCGCTTCATGACCGTTTCCGACTTCGCCGAGGTGACGAAGTCGAAGCCGGAGAAGAAGCTGACCGAGAAGCTGACGAAGAAGGGCGGCCGCAACAACAACGGGCGGATCACGACGCGCCACCAGGGCGGCGGCCACAAGCGCCAGTACCGGCTCGTCGACTTCAAGCGGACGAAGGACGGCGTCCCGGCGAAGGTGGCCGCGATCGAGTACGACCCGAACCGCTCCGCGCGGATCGCGCTGCTCCACTACGCCGACGGTTTCAAGTCGTACATCCTCGCGCCCGCCGGGCTGCGGGTCGGCTCGTTCGTCCAGTCCGGCGTCGGCTCGGACATCAAGGCCGGGAACGCCCTTCCGCTCGAGAACATCCCCACCGGCACGCTCGTCCACAACGTCGAGCTCCGGCCGGGGAAGGGCGGCCAGATGGCGCGCTCCGCCGGCTCGGGCGTCCAACTGGTGGCGAAGGATGGCGGCCACGCGACGCTGCGTCTCCCCTCGGGCGAGATGCGCCGCGTGCTGCTGACGTGCCGCGCGACCGTCGGCCAGGTCGGTAACGTCGACCACGGCAACATCACGGGCGGCAAGGCCGGCCGCAGCCGCTGGCTCGGCAAGCGTCCGACCGTGCGCGGCTCCGCGATGAACCCCGTCGACCACCCGCACGGCGGCGGCGAGGGCAAGTCGAAGGGCGGCCGCCACCCGGTGACGCCGTGGGGCGTGCCGACGCTCGGCAAGCGCACCCGCAGCAAGCACAAGGAATCCGACAAGCTGATCGTTCGCGGCCGCCGCCGCGGGAAGGACAAGCGTTGAGTAGATCGTCGAAGAAGGGCCCGTTCGTCGAGGAGCGCCTGCTGGCGCGGATCGTCGCGATGAACGACTCGGGCTCGAAGAACATGATCCGCACCTGGTCGCGCTCCTCGACCGTGTTCCCCGACATGGTCGGGCACACGATCGCGGTCCACGACGGCCGGAAGCACGTGCCCGTCTTCATCTCGGAGCAGATGGTCGGCCACAAGCTCGGCGAGTTCGCGCCGACGCGGCACTTCCGCGGTCACGCGGGCGACCAGAAGACGCAGGTGAAGAAGCGCTGATGGCAGCGGTCGACACCAAGCGGGAGGTTCGCGCCGTCGCGAAGACGGTCCGCGTCTCGCCGCGGAAGGCGCGCCTCGTCGTGGACCACATCCGCGGGCGCACCGTTCCGGAGGCGCGCACGATCCTCGCGTTCACGACGCGCGCCGTTGCGGAGGACGTGGAGAAGGTGCTGCGCTCGGCCGTCGCGAACGCCGAGTCCGCGCACGGCCTGAACGGCGACGACCTCTACGTCTCGGCCGTCTACGTCGACGAGGGCCCGACGATCAAGCGCTGGCGCCCGCGGGCGCGCGGCCGCATGTCGCCGATCAAGAAGCGGACGTGCCACATCACGATTCAGGTCAGCGAGCTGCCCGACGGCGGTTCGGGCGCCACGACCGCCGAGACGACGTCGAAGCGCTTCCGCTCGAGGGCGCGGCGCAGGAAGAAGGAGGCGGTAGCCTGATGGGCCAGAAGGTTCACCCGGGCGGCCTGCGCGTCGGCGTCATCCACGACTGGAAGTCGAACTGGATGGTCGGCAAGAAGGAGTTCGCAGGCGCCCTCATCGAGGACATCAAGATCCGCGAGCACATCCTCAAGAAGCTCTCGCACGCGGGTCTGTCGGACATCCTGATCCGCAAGGACAAGCAGCGGATCACGATCGACATCTACACCGCGCGGCCCGGAATCGTGATCGGCAAGTCGGGTGTCGAGGTGGACGCGCTGCGCCGCGAGGTGCACGCGATGACGCAGAAGAACGTCCACATCAACATCAACGAGATCAAGCGCCCGGAGCTCGACGCGAAGCTCGTCGCGCAGTCGATCGCCGAGCAGCTGCAGAACCGCGTCTCGTTCCGGCGCGCGATGAAGCGCTCGCTCGCTTCCGCGATCCGGTCCGGTGCCGCCGGCGTGAAGGTGCAGTGCTCGGGCCGCCTCGGCGGCTCGGAGATGAGCCGCTCGGAGCAGTACTCCGAGGGCCGCGTGCCGCTGCACACGATTCGCGCCGACATCGACTACGGCTTCGTCGAGGCGCGGACGCCGACGGGCCGCATCGGCGTCAAGGTCTGGATCAACAAGGGCGAGATCATGCCCGAGGGCTACGGCGGGATCCCCGGCGGCGGCAAGGAGACGCGCCTGGGCGACCAGGACGCGGCGCGCCGCCGCGGCGGGAGCTCGGAGGGCCTCGGCGCCTCGCGCGAGGGCGGCCGCGGCCGCCAGCAGGATCGCGAGGGGCTCGGCCCCGTCCGCCGCGGCCGGCCCGGCCAGCGCCGCGGACCGGGTGGCGGGCCCGGTGGTGGAGGCGGTCGTCCGGGTGCGCCCGGCGGCGGCCAGCGCGGCGGCGCTCCAGGCGGCGGCGGTCAGCGCCCCGCCGGTGCGGGTGGCGGCGCGGCAGGCGGAGCCGACCGGCTCAGCGCAGCCGGCAGCGGGCGCGGGCGGCCCCGCGGCCAGGGCGGACGCCCTGGCGGTGCCGGCGACCGCGCGCGCGGCCAGGACAACGTCGAGCGCCCGCGCACCGACGAGAGCGCCCGCTCCGCAGAGGGGCGCGAACAACCGCCGATCGAGCCGCAGATCGAGGAGACGCCCACGCCCGTGGCCGAGGCGCCCGACACGACGACGCCGAAGACGATGCACGAGGACCCGTCGAAGCTCGACACCTCGGGCACGAAGGACGAGCACGGCGGCTCGGGCGGGGAAGGAAGCTAGTCGATGCTGCTCCCGAAGAAGACCACCTTCCGGAAGTACCACCGCGGTCGCCGCCGCGGCGAGGCGAAGGGCCAGAGCACGGTGCAGTTCGGCGAGTTCGGGATCAAGGCGCTCGAGGCCGGCTGGATCACGAACCGCCAGATCGAGGCGGCCCGGATCGCGATGACGCGCAAGATCAAGCGCGGCGGCAAGGTCTGGATCAACGTCTTCCCCGACAAGCCGTTCACCAAGAAGCCGGCCGAGACGCGGATGGGCAAGGGCAAGGGCTCGCCAGAGGGCTGGGTCGTCGTGATCAAGCCCGGGCGCGTGATGTTCGAGCTCGCCGGCGTGCCGGAGTCCCTCGCCAAGGAGGCGCTGCGCCTGGCCGGCCAGAAGCTGCCGGTGAAGACGAAGTTCGTGCGGCGGGAGGCCGATCTTTTTGAGAGCTAGGGACATGCGCGACCTGACGAACGACGAGCTGGCCGACAAGCTCGCCGACACGCGGCAGGAGCTCTTCAACCTGCGCTTCCAGTCGGTGACTGGCGCGCTCGAGAACACGACACGGCTGAAGCTCGCCAAGCGCGAGATCGCGCGGATCCTGACGGTGCAGCACGAGAGGAACGTGAAGTAGATGGCAGACGACGAGAAGAACCCGACAGAAGAGACTGCCGAGACGGCCGCTCAGCCCGAGGCCGGCGCAAGCCCGGCGACGACCGCCGAGGAGACCGCCGCGGCGCAGGAGCCGGCCGCGGACGAGGGCGTCGCCGAGCCGACCGCCGAGGAGGCGGCCGAGGCGGCGCCTGCGACCGGTGCGGACACGGCCGAGGCCGCGACCGAGGCACCGGCGCAGAATCCGCCGCGCGAGAAGAAGCCGAAGTCGCAGCGTCACGTGCCGCGGTCCGAGCGGCGGCAGCGCTCGAAGCCGACGCGCGAGCAGCCGGCCGAGCGCAAGCCGATCGTCCGCGGCGAGAGGGCCGAGATCGAGCGCGGGCGGCGGCAGGAGCGCCGCGGCGTCGTCGTCTCGGACAAGGGCGACAAGACGATCGTCGTCAAGGTCGACGTGATCAAGCTGCACCCGAAGTACAAGAAGGTCGTCCGGCGCGCCGTGAAGTTCCACGCGCACGACGAGCGCAACGAGGCCGGCGCCGGCGACACCGTCCGCATCGTCGAGACGCGGCCGCTCTCCAAGACGAAGCACTGGCGCCTCGCCGAGGTCGTGGAGAAAGCTAGATGACGTCCCCCTCCCGCACATCTCGCACGCCGGGCGCGGCTGCAAAGCTGCGCCGTGCGTCGTCCTCGGTCGCGTCCGTAGCCTCCGGCTACGAACGCTCCCTGTGTCCTAGCCCGGCTTGCTTTTCGCCGGCCCGCCGCACGATCTGTACGGAAGGTGGCCGTCGGTGATCCAGCAGGAATCCAGGCTCAAGGTGGCCGACAACACGGGCGCTCGTGAGCTACTCTGCATCCGCGTGCAGGGTGGCTCGAAGCGTCGCTATGCACGCGTCGGCGACATCATCACGGCGACCGTCAAGACCGCCGCCCCGCAGGGCGCGGTCAAGAAGGGCGAGGTGGTGAAGGCCGTCGTCGTCCGGACGAAGAAGCCGTTCGGCCGCGACGACGGCACGCTGATCGCGTTCGACGAGAACGCTGCAGTGCTCATCGACAACGCGCGCAATCCACGTGGGACGCGCATCTTCGGGCCCGTCGCCCGCGAGTTGCGCGAGAAGAACTTCATGAAGATCGTCAGCTTGGCTCCGGAGGTCCTGTAGCAGTGGCGGCAACGACGAAGACCGAGAAGGGCGACATCTCTTGAGGATCAAGAAAAACGACACAGTGCAGATGCTCGCCGGCAAGGACAGAGGCAAGCAGGGCCGCGTCCTCGACGCGCGTCCCCGCGAGGGCAAGGTGATCGTCGAGAACCTGAACACGGCGAAGCGCCACATGAAGCCGCGCCCGATGCGCGACGCGTCGCGCATGGGCGGCACGCAGATGACGCCCGGCGGGATCGTCGACCGCCCGGCGGCGGTGCCGGTCGGGAACGTGATGCTCGTGTGCCCGACCTGCAAGATCCCGACGCGCGTCGGGTACCGGTTCAAGGACGACAAGACGGGCCACATCAAGGTCCGCGTCTGCAAGCGCGAGGGCTGCGGCCAGGAGATCGATCGGTGATGGCTACTGCCGAGCAGACGTACACGCCGCGCCTCAAGCAGCGCTACAACGACGAGCTGCGCGAGCGCCTCCAGGAGGAGCTCGAGCTGTCGTCGGTGATGCAGGTGCCGCGGATCACGAAGATCACGCTCAACATGGGCGTCGGCGAGGGCAAGACCGACGCGAAGGCGCTCGACTCCGCAATCGAGGAGCTGACCACGATCGCAGGCCAGCGCGCGCAGATCCGCCGCGCGCGCAGGTCGATCGCGCAGTTCAAGGTCCGCGAGGGGATGCCGATCGGCGCGAAGGTGACGCTGCGCGGCGACCGCATGTGGGAGTTCCTCGACCGGCTGATCTCGATCGCGCTCCCGCGCAT
>DATHAE010000055.1:0-4303 GCA_035296805.1 Gaiellaceae bacterium
CGGATGCGCTCGCGCGGCGCGGCGACCGTCTTCTTCGACCTCAACTTCAACAGGCGCGTCGGGACGCCGACCGCACCGACCGACCCCGCGTCGATTCCCGACCGCGCGAAGCGCCTGTTCGACTTCGCCGTCACCGTCACGGGCTGCTCCACTCCTGTGATCGCGCTGAACGAGCTCTTCGGCGCGCAGACGCCGACGCCGTGGTCGGCGGGGAACGCGCAGTATCGCGCCAATACGCTGACGCTCCTCCAGGAGCTGAAGAAGCTCGGCGCGCGGCCGGCGATCACGATCGCGAACCCGCCCTACACCGGCGGTGAGGCCGCCGACTGGTGGCGCGCGGCCGCGAACGCGGCGCTCCTCATCCGGCAGGTCTACTTCACCTCACCGAACGCGCGCGGGCTGTCTGCACTCGGGCCCGTCCGCGCGAACCGGACGATGCGCCAGGGGATGCGCGCCCTGGTGCGCCGCTTCACCGACATCGGGATCAAGCCGAGCCGGATCGCCCTCGAGCTGCAGTTCCAGTCCGTGCTCCGCCAGGGCGGCCGCGAGGGGCTGAAGCCGCGTGAGGCGTGGTTCAGGGTCGTGAAGTGGGAGGCGCTCGCTGCGCGGCAGGTCGCGAGGGAGACGCGGATCGACTCGGTTTGGTCGTGGGGCTGGGCGACGTTCAGCACGGCGGGCGAGGATCCGGACAAGCGCGCAGCGGTGTGTGTCTACGTCTGGGCGCGCGATCCGGAGCTGTGCGCGGGGCCGCGCCACGCAGGCGCGAAGTTCGTGACCTCGCGGACCGAGGGCCAGTTGATCCTTCCGCGCGGCGCCCGCTGCGTGTTCGACGGCGGCGAGGCCCAGATCACCCGGAACGAGACGGCGCGGATGGCGACGCTGACCGGCGACTACGACCTCGCCGCGAGCGCCCTGCTCGAGCGCGTCGTGCTAGGCGCGGAGCGGCCGCACGACGCGGTGAGCGTGCTCGCGGCGGAGCGGGGGATCGTCCAGGGCCGCTTCGGCGGCAGCCGCTCGCGCTACCTCGCCGGATTGCGGACTTCACGGCTGACCGTGCTCGACGCGCGCGCGCTGATCGCCGACCGCCTCGCCCGAGATGCGGTCGAGGCGCGATTCAGACCGCAGCGCGCCCCGCGCTCGCAGGTCGAGGACTTCCTCCTGACGTACGCGGCGCAGTCGGTCCGCCTCGTCGAGGCGAAGCCTGACCCGCCGTGGCTCGGCGATGTCGCGCGCGGCTGGGCGATCTCGACCCTCGCCCCGGCGGGCCTCTTCACCATTCCCGCGGGCAAGAACGTGAAGATCGACACGCCCGACGGCCGCTTCACCGTCCGCGCCCTCGGTCTCCCAACGCCGCTCGAGCTCCTCCCGCGGGCGAAGGCGGAAGCCGCCGCGCGCGCGGCGCTCGACCGGCTCGCGAAGCAGGAGGTCTACGCCAGCTGGCTCGAGCACGCCGAGCGGCGGATGCTCACCGACGCCGTGTGCCTCCGCGACGAGCTTCCGAACACGGGCCGCGTCGACCTCGCCTCGCTCGTCCCGTTCCTCGCCGACTGAGGGCTCAACCGACCCGAGGCCGCGCGCGTGGCGTCAGGGCTGCCTGATCGCCGCGGGGCCGGTCGCGACGAGCGTCGGCAGCGACGGGAGGAGCGGCAGGAGCGGCGAGGCGGTCTCGACGGGCGGCGGCGGCGGATCTTCCACCGGCGGATCGGCGGGCGGGTCGGTCGGCTCCCCGGGCGCCGGCTGCGGCACCTCGCGCCGGATCGTGAACGGGCGGCTGTAGCGCGTGACCGCGGTCCCGGGCTTGCCGGTCGCAGAGGCGCGGAACGCGTACTGGTAGGTGCCCGCCACGAGGTCGTCGCTCGAGACGTCGAGGCCGTGGTCGCCCGGCGGGGCCGCTCCTGTCGTCGTCACCGCGACCGAACCCGACTCGACGCGGACGACGCGCGCTTCGTAGGTGCACGAGGCGGTGCAGGAGAAGTCGACGCCGAGGCCCGACGGCGGTGTCGGCGCGGGCTCGCGGAAAGCGACGCGGCCGAGGTTGGCCGTGATCTTGCCGCGCTTGCACTGCGTCAGCCCCCCGACCTGCGCGCGAAGCGCCGCATCGCGAACCGAAGCGAGGCTCGACTTCGGAGTCCCGTCGGCGTAGTAGACGCCGGACTGCCACATGTTCGCGTCCGACTCGTCGGTGACGTGGAAGATCAGCATCCCGGCGACGTTGGGCTGGCACTGCGCGATCGCGAACGCCTGACGGTACTGCGTCGCCTGCTTCGCCTCCGGGATCGCGTCCCGCGCGGCCGGCGTGCCGAGGTTCGTGTAGGCCGACTGCTTCGCCGACGGGATCTGCGACTGGTAGCCGAACTCGTCGTAGACGATCGGCAGCGTCGCGCCCGGCTGCGCCGTCCCGCGGAACGCGCGCACGAGCAGCTTCGTCAGCTTGTCGTAGTCGGAGATCGCCACCGTCGTGTTGCGCGGGTTCCGGAACGTCGGCGGGAGCTTCGACGGGATCAGGTAGGGGTGGAACGCGAACATGTCCATGATCGGCTTCGTGCGACCGCTGTTGCGATAGGCGGTTCCGAGGTCGGGGATGAACGTCGACGGCGAGTGCGTCTGCCGCGCAGACTTGGCCTTGTCCTGGCCGCGCGGCGAGACGGCGCCGCCGACCACGTTGAGGTCGGTCGAGACCGCCTTCAGCGCGTCGTAGGTCTGCGCGAGCAGCCGCTCGTACGCGAGCGCCGCGGCGTTGCCGCCCTTCTTGTCGAACTGCGGCATCCAGAAGAGGTTCAGGTTCGGCTCGTTGCCGACGATGAAGTCGTCGATCGTCGGTACCGCGCGCGCGATCGAGGCGGCGTACGAGGCGAAGTCGGCGCGCGCCTGCGCGGTCAGCGGCGTCGTCCGCTGGTTGCGGTGGTAGACGGTCAGGATCAGGCGGATCCCGTCCAGCTGTGCGGCCGCGGCAGCGTTCTGGAGCACCGTCAGCTCCTCGCCCGACACCTCGCGCCGGCCGGGCGACCACACCGACGTCATGCGGACGGCATCGAACCCGGCGAGCGCCGCAAGATCCATCTGCGTCTTCGCCACCACCGGGTCGAGGCTGCGCGCCTGGTCCTCTGCGGCGCCCACGAACATGACCGTGCCGGCGTCGGCGGCCGGCGCGACGAGGAGCGCGAGAACGGCGAGGACGAGGAGGCGGCTGAGCTTCATCTGGGGGGCTTGTCTTTCACTCCGGCAGGCCGAGTCCTGCCGGGCCAGGACGTTACCCTCGTCCAGGAGTTTTGGGAATACCCCTTACAAAAACCTTCGGAAGTTCGTGAAACTTCCTGTAGCAACCTCGTCAGCTCGCGAGCTGAAGCCGCTCCGCGAGCCGCGCGTGCTCGGTTGAGGCGGGGTCGAGGCGCGGCAGCGCGTCCGCCCAGCACCGGTACGCGGCATCGTCTCGGCCGACGCGGTGGTGGACGACACCGAGGTTCGCGAGCACCTGCCCCTCCGCGCGCACGTCGCCGAGCCGGCGCAGGATCTCGAGGGCGGCCTCGAAGGAGGTAACCGCGGCGTCGGGGTCGAGGTGAGCCTCCGCGAGGGCGAGCGCGCTCAGCGTCAGCGCCTCGCGCCTGCTGTCGCCGGCCTCGCGGTAGATCTCGACCGCGCGACGATGGGCCGCGGCGGCTTCCGCGGCGCGCCCCGCGCGGCGCGCGGTCGTACCCGTGCGGTTGAGCTGCTGCGCCTGCCGGAGCCGCCACTCCAGGCGTAGCTGGGCGACCTGCCGCGGGGCCGCCGGCGCCGGCGGCAGGAGCTTCGGCAGGTCGGCTGCGACGGCAGCCGCCCGCACCCGTCCGTGCCCGAGTGCCCGCAGCGCCTCCAGCGCGGCGCCGCGGGAGACGCGGAGCGCGCGCGCCGCTGTGCGCCTCGCCGCCGCGCCGAACGACGGAGCCGGGAACGCGGGCGCGGACAGCGTGGGCCGCGGCAACGCCGGGCGCGGAACCTTCGGACGCGAGAAGGCGGGGAAAGAGAACGCCGGCGGCCGCGGCAACTTCGGGCGCGAGAAGGTGGGGCGCGAGAAGGTGGGGCGCGAGAACGTCGACCGCGGGAGCCGCATCGCCGCGGCGACGACCGCGGCGACGACGGCGGTTTCGGCGACGATGACAACCGCGGCGCGGCCGAATGCGGCGGACAGGCCGAGGACGTACACCGCGAACGCCGCGCCTGCGAGCACACGGGTGGGCGGTCGACGCCGGGGGCTCGAGATCTCGGGTGGCTCCACGCGGGCGAGTTCGCGCGCGCGGCCGTGTCTCCTGCCGCGCGGGCTCCGCTA
>DATHAE010000056.1:0-6098 GCA_035296805.1 Gaiellaceae bacterium
AACTAGGCTTCCACGAGGTGCCTGGTCCAAACGTCCCCTTCCCGCCGATGGAGGCCGAGCTCGTGCGCGAGCTGCCCGACGGCGACGGCTGGCAGTACGAGCCGAAATGGGACGGGTTCCGCGGCGTGCTCGAGAACGACGACGGCGAGCTGGCGCTCTGGTCGCGAAAGGAGCGGCCGCTGCTGCGCTACTTCCCCGAGCTGCGTGCGCTGGGCGACTCGCTCCCGCCGCACTCCGCCCTCGACGGTGAGATCGTGATCGCGCGCGACGGCATGCTCGACTTCGACTCGATGCAAACGCGGCTCCACCCCGCGGAGTCGCGGATCCGCAAGCTGTCGGCGGAGATTCCCGCCGAGTTCGTCGTCTTCGACGTCCTGCTGTGGGACGGCGAGCCGGTGTGGGAGCGGCCGCTCGAGGAGCGCCGCCGCCGCGTCGAGGCGCTGAGCGGGTTCCGGCTCTCGCCGGCGACACGTGAGATCGCCGAGGCGCAGGGCTGGCTCGACCGCTTCGAGTCGATCGGCCTCGACGGTGTGGTCGCGAAGCGGCTCACGGTGCCGTACCTGCCCGGATCGCGCGACGGCGTGGTCAAGGTGAAGGAGGAGAAGACCGCCGACTGCGCCGTCGTCGGCCTGCGCTGGAAGGGCGGCCGCGAGGCGATCGCGACGCTTCTGCTCGGCCTCTACCGCGACGACGGCGGGATCGACTACGTCGGCTCGTGCGCCGTCGCCGCGTCGCGCCGGAACGAGGTCGCCGACCGCGTGCTCCCGCTGCTCGAGGACGCGCCCGACCGGCGTTTCTCGGAGCCGAACCGCTGGGGGACGGGCGAGCTGGAGGAGGCCGCCGTGCGGCCGGAGCTGGTGGTCGAGGTGCGCTACGACAAGGTCCAGGGCAACCGCTTCCGCCACGGCACGAAGTTCCTGCGCTGGCGCGAGGACAAGGATCCCGCCGACTGCACGTGGCGCGAGCTGCGGCCGCCGCGCGACCCGAACGCGACCGGCGTCGAGGCCCTCTTCGGCTAACGGACGACGACCGTCAGGCCGAAGTTTCGGTCGGCAGGCGACCACACGCGGAGCTTCGATCCGGCTTCGGCGCGGACGACGCGCGTGAACGTGCCGGCGCCGTCGGTGCGCGCGGTTCCGCCGACCCACTGCCACGCGCCCGCGCGGTACTGCTGGAGGCGATACGTCTGCGGGCCGCGGCGGGGGCGGATCTGGCCCCAGATCGTGGTCGTGAGACCCTTGCGGGCGCGCTGCGCGAGCGGGAAGCGGAACGCCGCGTAGGCCGGCTTCATCGACCCGGTGCTCGAGAAGAGGCCGCTCTGCCAGCGACCGAGTTCCGGCTCGTCCTGGAGCAGGTACTGCACGAGCATGTCGACGCGCGGCGCGAGGTAGGCGCGCAGCGCCGCTTCGGCGAGATACCGCGCCTGCGTCGCCTTCGACACGCCGAGGAATTGGTCGGGCGGGTTCGTCTGGTAGCCGAACTCCGTCAGCCAGATCCGCTTGGAGCCCCACGCACGCTGCACGTGCGAGAGCAGGCGCTCGAGCGTCGACATCGTGATCGTCTCGCAGTTGCCGCAGCCGCCGCTCCACGGAGATTCGCCGGGGTTCAGCGCGTACGGGTTGTGAGCGTAGGCGTCGAGTCGCGCTCCCGCGGCGCGCATCCCGGCGATCCAGCGGACGGGGGAGACGCCGCCCGTCGAGCCGCGCGGGGCCGTGACGCCGCCCGCGACGAGCGCGTTCCGGCGCACGGCGTGGATCGCCGCGTACGCGGGGTTGAGCAGCTTCTGGGTGTACACCTGCGGCGAGGTCGGACGCAGCCACCGCCGCTGGTTCGGTTCGTTCCAGATCAGCCAGCGGCGCACGAACGGGTAGCGCTGCGCCGTGCGCTTCGCAAACGACGCCCACGCCCCGTTCACCGTCGGCGCCCAGTTCAGCGTCCGGCCGCCGTTCGCCCAGCGCGGCGCGCCGTAGAGGGTCACGACCGGCTCGATCGCGCGTGCGTGCAGGCCGCGCAGAAGGGCGTCCGGACGCGACCAATCGGCCTTGCCGCGCGTCCGCTCGATCACGCTCCAGTCGAGCGTGACGCGGACGAGATCGACGCCGGTCGCGTCGAGGCGGGCGAGGCGGGAGTCGAGCGTTCCCGGGCCGAACTCGAGCCACGCGTCGTCCTGGATCCCGTACCGGATCGAAGGAGAGGCCGCCGCGTGTGCCGGAAGCAGGGCGGCGAGGACCACGGCGAACACGAGGGCGCGGCGCACCAGGGCACGGTACGCCTCTCTCTTTAGAGCCGTGTTAGGGCGAGTTACGAATCCGATGGGCACTCGAGCCCGAGCTTTCCGAAGCGCGCGCGGAGCGAAACACCGCGGCGCCACATCCCGCGCATCGGGTCGCCGACCTCGGCCACGCGGTCTCGCATCGTCTCGATCGTGAACGCGGCGGGATCGACCTCCGGAACCTCCTCCCACAGGAGCGGCGCCGAGACCCGCGCGTCCGGCGTCGGCCGCACCGAGTACGCCGACGCAATCGTGCGGTCACGCGCGTTCTGGCCGTAGTCGACGAACACGCCGACACGCTCGGCGACGCGCCACGTCGTCGTCGCGACGGCCTGGTCGCCGATCCGGCGCTCCACCTCCTGCGCGAGCGCCTTCGCGAAGCGCCGCACCTCCGGAAACGGGAGCTCGGGGCGAATCGGCGCCAGGATGTGCATGCCGGTCGATCCCGACGTCTTCGGGAACGGCGAGAGCCCGAGCTCGTCCATCACGTCGCGCACGACGAGCGCGATCCGGCGCACGAACGGCCATTGCCCGCCGCTCGTCGGATCGAGGTCGATCAGGAGGTAATCCGGCTTCTCGATCTCCGGGACGCGGGACGACCACGTGTGCAGCTCGATGCAGCCGAGGTTCACGACCCACGCGAGCGCGTCGGCGTTGTCGACGATCGCGAAGACCGTCGAGTGGCCGCTCGGGAAGCGCACGAAGATCTCGTCCACGAACGGCGGGTGCTTCGCGGGCACGCGCTTCTGGTGGAAGAAATCGCCGTCGACGCCGTTCGGGTAGCGCTTCATGTGGAACGGCCGCCGGCGCAGGTGGGGGAGCGCGCAGTCGGCGACGTCGAGGTAGTACGAGACGAGGTCGCCCTTCGTCAGCCCCGGCTGCGGGAAGAACAGCTTGTCTGCGTTCGTTACGCCCGGAGTACGATTGGGCCGGGCCAAACCAGGAGGGTATTCGAGGACATGAGGAAGATTCTGCTCGCGCTCGCCGCGCTCGCCGTCATGGCGGTCGCGTCGGCGTTCACCGCCGCCGGCTCGTCGGCGCCGGCGTCGGCATCCGCGATCCCGGGGTGCGCGAAGGCCGCGCTGAACCTCGTCGGCGACGGGACGCTCACGGTCGGTACCGACAACCCCGCCTACCCGCCCTGGTTCGGCGGCGGCACGCCGTACAAGGGGTCGAGCTGGAAGATCAACGACCCGAACACGGCCAAGGGGTTCGAGTCGGCCGTCGCCTACGCGGTCGCGCAGCAGCTCGGCTTCACGCGGAGCCAGGTCAAGTGGCTCTACACGCCGTTCTCCCGCTCGTTCGCTCCCGGCCCCAAGAGCTTCGACTTCGACATCAACCAGATCTCGTACACGCCCGCGCGCGCGAAGGTGGTCACGTTCAGCGCGTCGTACTACAACGTGAACCAGGCGATCGTCGTCGTCAAGGGGACGAAGATCGCATCGGTCCGCTCGATCCGCGGTCTGAAGCCGTACAAGCTCGGCGCGCAGCTCGGTACGACGAGCTACCAGTACATCGTCAACCGGATCAGGCCCTCGTCGCGCCCGGCGGTGTTCCCGAAGAACGACGCCGCAGTGCAGGCGCTGAAGAACAAGCAGATCGACGGCCTCGTCGTCGACCTTCCGACCGCGTTCTACGTTACGGCCGTCCAGGTGCCGAACGGGAAGATCCTCGGCCAGTTCCCGACGACTGCCGGCGGCGAGCACTTCGGGATGGTGTTCCAGAAGGGCAACTCGCTCGCGGTCTGCGTCAACAAGGCGCTCGCGAACCTGAAGCGCAGCGGAGCGCTGGGCAAGATCCAGCAGACGTGGCTGGCGAAAGCGACCGGCGCGCCGGTCCTGCGGTAGCGGAGCGGCGCTCGCGAATCCTCGACGGGGTGCGCTCCGGCGGCGACGGTCGCCGGAGCGCCGCCGTCGCGATCGTCAGCTCCGCGCTCTTCGTCGTCATCGTCGGGTTCGCGATCACGCGCGCACCGGGATGGGACGAGGTCAAGCGCACGTTCTTCGACTGGGGGTACTTCAAGGACTCGGTCCCCGAGATCGCGCGCGCCTTCAAGCTGAACGTGAAGATCTTCTGCATCGCGGAGGTTTTCATCCTCGCCTTCGCGCTCGTGCTGGCGGTCTTCCGCTCGCTGCCCGGCCCGGTCTTCTTCCCGCTCCGCGCGCTCGCGATCGTCTACGCCGACTTCTTCCGCGGCGTACCGACGATCCTCGTGATCGCGCTGCTCGGCTTCGGCGCGCCGGCGCTGCAGGTGCAGGGGATCCCGCGCTCGGTCATCTTCTGGGGGATCGTCTCGCTCGTGCTCGTCTACACGGCGTACGTCTCGGAGGTCTATCGCGCTGGGATCGAGTCGGTGCACCCGTCGCAGGAGGCGGCCGCGCGGTCGCTCGGGCTGACTCGGCTCCAGGCGCTGCGGCACGTGATCCTCCCGCAGGCGGTGCGGCGCGTGATCCCGCCGCTCCTGAACGACTTCATCGGCCTGCAGAAGGACACGGCGCTCGTCGGCACGCTGGGCGCGATCGAGGCGTTCAACCAGGCCGCGATCGACACCTCGGCGACGTTCAACTACACGCCCTACGTCGCGGCGGCGGTGCTCTTCGTCGCGATCACGATCCCGCTCGCGCGGTTTACCGACTGGCTGATCCTGCGCGACCGGCGCCGGCGGCAGGCGGGCAGCGTCGCGTGACGGACGCCCTCGCCGTCGACGGCGTGTGGAAGTCGTTCGGCCGCGCGGTGGTGCTGCGCGGGATCGACCTGACGCTCGCCGAGCACGAGGTCGTGTGCCTGATCGGCGCGTCGGGATCGGGGAAGTCGACGCTCCTGCGCTGCGTCAACCTGATCGAGCCGATCGACGCCGGCCGGATCGTCGTCCGCGGGGAAGAGATCAGCGCGCGCGGCGTGGACGTGAACCGGATCCGGCGCCGGATCGGGATCGTCTTCCAGGCGTTCAACCTCTTCCCGCACATGACCGTGCTGCGCAACGTGACGCTCGCGCCGCGCGAGGTGCTCGGGCTGTCGCGCGCCGACGCGGAGGAGCGCGCGCTCGAGCTGCTCGGCCGGTTCGGGCTCGGCGAGAGGGCGCGCGAGTACCCCGACCGGCTGTCCGGCGGCCAACAGCAACGGGTCGCGATCGTGCGCGCGCTCGCCATGCGGCCGGACCTGATGCTCCTCGACGAGGTGACGAGCGCGCTCGACCCGGAGCTCGTGTCGGAGGTGCTCGAGGTGATCCGCGAGCTGGCGCAGGCCGGGATGACGATGCTGATCGCTACGCACGAGATGGGCTTCGCGCGCGAGATCGCCGACCGCGTCTGCTTCCTCGACGACGGCGTGATCCTCGAGCAAGGGCCGCCCGACGCGATCTTCGGCGCGCCCCGCGAGCCGCGCACGCAGCAGTTCCTGCAGCGGATCGTCGCCGCGGGGCGGATGTAGCCGCGTGTCCACGCGGCGTCCAGTGAACGTCTAGCGGCGCGCGCGAGGGTGTGACCGGAGCCCGCAGCGGGCGGTCCCGAGCAGCCACGCTCGAGGAGATCGCGCGCCTCTCCGTCGCATTCGACGACCCGGCCGCCGCCGCGCGCTCTGCCGCAGCGGCGCAAGCGATTCGCGAGGAGGCGGGAACGGCCTCCACGGCCCGCGCGCGGATCGGCGGAGCTCGCTTCTCGCCGATCTGGGCCGAGCCGTCGCAGTCCCCGTCACGACCGGCGGCGCCACGCGGGCCGATCGCTGACGGAGCTACGCTGGCGGCAGTGCTGGATCCCGTTCCCAGAACCGAGGCCGCGCTCGAGCCTCTCGATGACTACCTCGTGATCGAGCCGCTCGACGAGACGGA
>DATHAE010000057.1:0-17998 GCA_035296805.1 Gaiellaceae bacterium
TCGGCGTTGCTCGCGCCGTCAGCGCCCGGATCCTCCGCCCACGAGTACGCGTAGCGGCCGTCGTCGAGATCGGCGGCGAGAGCCGTCAGCCGCAGCGGGTGGAAGGTGTCGCACATCACCGCCAGCTCGTGCGTCTCCGTCATCCCGAGCGACTTCTCGGCAAGGCCCGGCTGCGGCCCGTGCGGGAGCCCCGACGGGTGCAGCGTCACCGACCCGACCTCGATCCCCTTGCGCGACGCGAAGTTGCCGTCGACGTAATAGATCATCTCCTCGCTCTGGAGATTCGAGTGGTGGTACGGGATCGGCACGGCAGCGGGATCCCAGTCGAGCTTGCGCGGGCAGAACGAGCAGATGACGAAGTTCGGGCCGCCGAAGGTCTGGTGCGACGGCGGCGGCATATGGATCCGGCCACTGATCGGCTCGAAGTCGTGGATCGAGAACGTCCACGGGTAGACGTACCCGTCCCAGCCGACGACGTCGAACGGGTGGTAGTCGAGGACGTAGGTCTGGTACCCGTCGCGCACGCGGACCTTCACGACGTGCTCCCCCCGCTCGCGGTAGGTGCGCAGCTCCGTCGGAGCGTGGATGTCGCGGTGGTAGTACGGCGCGTGCTCCATCAGCTGCCCGTGCTCGTTCCGGTAGCGCTGCGGGATCGTGATCAGCCCCGGCGTCTCGAACACGAGGTACCGCTGCTCGCCTTCCGGCCTGAAGCGGTAGGTCGTCCCGCGCGGGACGACGACGTAGTCGCCGGGCACGTACGGCAGGTCGCCGAAGATCGTCTCGAGCGTCCCCGAGCCCTCGTGGACGAAGATCACCTCGTCGCCCTCGCCGTTGCGGAAGAAGTAATCCATCTCCTCGTCGGGCCGGCAGAGCGAGATCTCGACGTCGTTGTTCCACATCAGGAGCTGCCGGCCGGAGACGGCGTCGCCGGTCGGCGGCACGTTCCACGTCGTGAAGTGCCGGTGCGCGTGTGCGTCGGGCACCCATTCCTCCCGCACGATCGGCTCGAACTCGCCGAGCTCTACGACGCGGCACGGCGACTGGAGGTGGTAGAGGATCGACTCGAGGCCCGAGAAGCCCTCGAAGCCCATCACCTCCTCGGTGAGGAGCGTGCCGTTGTCGCGGAACACGACGTGGCGCTTCCTCGGCAGCTCGCCCAACCGCTGGTAGAACGGCACGCGTGGAGGATATCCGCGCGCGAATCCGCACGGAGGTCGAGTCCTGGGAGGGCGTCACGACGCACCCGCATCGCTTCGGCGGCGTCGAGTTCCGGCTCGGCAAGCGCGAGCTCGGCCACCTCCACGGCGACCCGCCGCGCCTCGCGGACCTGCCCTTCAAACGCACGATCCGCGACATGCTCGTGGAGACCGGACGCGCGCTCCCGCACCACGTCATGCCCGAGTCGGGGTGGGTCTCGAAGCCGATCCGCAACGCCGATGACGCGGCCGAGGCGATCGAGCTCTTCCGCCTCAGCTACGAGCGCGCGCGGGTCGCCGCGTCCGTCGCGGCTACACGACGCGGTTCGTGAGCACGCCGATCCCCTCGACCTCGAGCTCCGCGACGTCGCCGCGCCGAAGCCAGCGCTCGTCGCCGTGCTCGAGGATGCAGCCGGTACCGACTGTCCCCGAGCCGATCACGTCTCCGGCACGCAACGTCGTGTTCCGCGCCGCGTGCTCGAGGATTCGCTCCCACGAGTGGTAGAGGTCGCCGAGGTCGCCGCGCGAGCGCTCCTCGCCGTTCACGCGCGCCACCATCTCTCCCTCGCTGCCGTCGAACTCGTCGACGGTGACCACCACCGGCCCGAGCGAGGTCGCGAAGTCCTTCCCTTTGGCCGGGCCGAGCCCGACCTTCATCTCCTTCAGCTGGAGATCCCGCGCCGACCAGTCGTTCATGACCGTGAAGCCGCCGATCGCCCCGTCCGCGCCGATCACGGCCGCGACCTCGAGCTCGTAGTCGAGCGCCTCCGATCCCTCGGGATACGGCACCTCGTCGCCGGGCCCGTAGATCGCGGCGGGGTTCGAGAAGTAGAAGACGGGGAGCTCGTACCACTCCGGCGGCACCGGCAGGCCGCGGTTCGCGCGCGTCGTCTTCACGTGCGCCTCGAAGGCCATGAAGTCGCGCACGCTCGGCGGGTACAGCACCGGCGGCCGGAGATCGACGTCGGACAGCGCGTACTCCGCGTGCTCGCGCGCCCGGCCGCCGCCGGTGAAGAACGACTGCAGCGTCTGCGCCGCCAACTGGACGACGCGATCGCCGTCGATCCGCCCGGGCCACCCGCGCTCGAGCGCGAGCTCCTTCGGCGTGAACATGCACAGCTTCAAGGCCGCGGGAGCCTACCCGCGGCATCCGCGCGCTACGGCTCGGTGTGGACGATCACGTCGGCGATCTCGGGCCGCTCCGCGCGGATCCGCTCCTCGATCTCGCTCGCGCGCGCGTGGGCGTCGTCGAGGCGGCTCTGCGGGTCGAGGCCGAGCGTGAGGAACGCAACGAGCCCAGCCTCCGTGCGCAGGAACCGGATATCGCGCGGAGGGCGACCCGTCGCGGCGCGAACGATCTGCTCGACCGCTTGCGCATCGACCGCCTCCTCGCTGCCGGCGGCCGCCTCGGTCAGCGGCTCGAGGTGCGACTGGACCACGTCGATCTCCGGCACGGCGGCGCGGATCGCGCGCTCAACGTCCTCCGCGAGGTCGTGGGCGGCGTCGAGCGGGAGCTCGCCCGGAAGCTTGAGGTGCAGCGAGAGCTCGATGCGGCCGTCGACGTCGACGAGCGCGAGGTTGTGGATCTCGCGCACGCCCCGGACCGTCAGCGCTGCGGCGTGCGCGCGCTCGCGCAGGGAGGCGTCGTCGAGCGGCTCGACGTGCACGACGACGTCGCTTCCCGGAAGGGCCTGCTCGACGGCCTCCTCGACCGCGTCGGCCGCCGCGTGGCCCTGGCCGACCGCGGCGGCCGGCGAGACGCCGATCACGACGTCCGCGAACTGCCGCCCGCCCGCCGCTCGCATCCGCAGCCGCCGCAGCTCGACCGCAGGTGACATCGCCTCGATCGCCGCGACCGCCGCTGCCTCGGCATCGGCCGGCGCGCGGTCCATCAGGACGTCGACGTTGCGCTTGATCAGCCTCGCGGCGGCGACCAGCACCAGCGCGCTGACGAAGAGTGCGGCCAGCGAGTCGCCGTCCGGATGGCCGGCGCGGACGAACAGCAGGCCGACGAGAACCGCGAGCGAGCCGCCGAGATCGCTGCCGAAATGAAGTGCGTTGGACGCGATCGCAGCGCTGCTGTACCGGCGCGCGACGCGCCACGAGACCCAGACGCGGCTGACGTCGATCGCGATCACGATCACGATCGCGGCGAGCGCCCACCATGCGGCGTCCACGTCGGCTCCGCCGCCGCGGACGAGGCGGTCGATCGCGCGCGCGGAGATGAAGAGGCTCGCGAGCACGAGAATCGACGCCTCGGCGAGGGCGGCAAGGTGCTCCGCCTTGCCGTGCCCGTACTGGTGCGTGACGTCGGCGGGCCGAGCCGCCACGCGCACCGCGAAGTACGTCAGCAGCGCAGCGACGAGGTCCGTCCCCGAGTGCAGCGCCTCCGACAGGAGTCCGAGGCTGTGGCTCGCGAGGCCGACCGAGAGCTTGAGCGCGACGAGTGCGGCCGCCGCGAAGACCGACGTCAGGGCTGCGCGGCGCTGCGGCGACATGCCGCGAACGCTACGTCTTTACCTCCTCGAGCGACCACACGACGACGTCCTGACGCGCCGAGAAGAGCAGGTGCGGCTCGTCCTCCGGGAGCTGGAGCGGAGCCATCGTGTTCAGGTCGATGTGCGCCTCGCCGCGCTGGAGCTGCCACGGCGGGTGGTGGATCTCGGCGCGGTACAGCCGGCCGCCGTCGGCGGTGTAGAGGCAGTAGCGCTCGGTCAGGAAGTACTCGAGCGTCCCCTCCTCCGCGGTGAAGCCGTCACCCTCGCCGCGATAGCGGGCGGCGAACGCGGCGCCCGCGCGTGCCGATTCGTAGTGGACGAACGGTTCGCGCCGCTCGGCGCTCATCCGGGCGTGGTGGTACGGGAGCTTGTACAGGCGCTTGGCGGCCTCGACCGCGAGCTGGCTCGCCGCGTCGAGGGTGAAGAACCAGATCCCGGGCTTCCCGCCGCGGGTCGCGTACGTGCGCACGTTGAGCTCGGGGAAGAACGACAGGCGCGGCAGCGGCGGGGTCCCCCGCAGACGCAGGTTCCTCAAGCGGAACGGCGTGATCCCGAGCCACGCGGCGCCGTCATGCGTGTCGGGCGGCAGCTCGGGTGGGAGCAGCCGCTCCAGTTCCTCCGCGTCGACGCGCCAGTGCGCGAACAAGAGGTCATCCCACGTCTGCGCCTGCACCCACGGCTCGTCGGGCACCGGCCACGGCCGGTGCCCGACCTCGTTCATGACCGCGGCCTGACGGGCGGCGGCGCCGAGGAAGTCGAGCGCGCTCACGCCCGCCCTTTGCCCGCTCGGCCGGCGGTTAGTACCAGCGACCGCGCCGGAACCCGCCGAAGAGCAGCCCCAGGAGAATCAGGATGATCCCGAGGATCCAGCTCCAGACGAGCCCGACGATGATGCCGAGGATGATGAGTACTGCACCTATTCCCATGTCGCGACCATAACGAGTCGTCCGGACGGACAACGGGGCGAACCGCAGCGCTGTACTCATTCGTGACGACGGCCATGTCCGAAACGGCCACTCGGCTGGACAGGTTCAGCAGTTCGCGACGGCGGTTTCGGGAGTTGCCGCAAGACGTGAGCGCGACGCTGCGGCGCCTGGCCGTCGCTCGGCGCAATGGACGAAAGATGTCGGAAAGGCGCTACCGGGAAGAAAAAAGGGAGGCTTTCGCCGCGCTACAAATTTCCGCGTAAGGCCTGCTCACGCTCGATGGCCTCGAACAGCGCCTTGAAGTTGCCGTCGCCGAAGCCGCGCGCGCCGTGGCGCTCGATCACCTCGAAGAAGAGGGTCGGCCGGTCCTGCGCCGTCTTGGTGAAGATCTGGAGCAGGTAGCCGTCGTCGTCGCGATCGGCAAGGATCCGCAGGCGGCGCAGGTCGTCCCACGACTCGTCGATCTCGCCCACGCGGTCGGGCGTCTCGTCGTAGTACGCCTCCGGGGTCGAGAGGAAGATCACGCCGCGCCGCTGAAGCGCCTCCACGGTGTCGACGACGTTGGTGGACGTCAGCGCGATGTGCTGCGAGCCGGGGCCGGAGTTGAACTCGAGGTACTCCTCGATCTGGCTCTTGCGCTTGCCCTCGGCCGGCTCGTTGATCGGGAACTTGATCTTCCCCTGCCCGTCCGTCATCACCTTCGACATCAGCGCCGAGTACTCGGTCGAGATGTCGTCGTCCGAGAAATGCAGCATCTCGGTCATCCCGAACACGCGCTCGTAGAACCCGACCCAGTGGTCCATCCGGCCGAGCTCGACGTTGCCGACGACGTGATCGATCGCGAGCAGGCCGACGTCCGAGCTCTCGAGCGACGACTCCTGCGCGACGTAGCCAGGGAGGTACGCGCCCTCGTAGGCGCTTCGGTTCACGAACGTATGGACGACGTCGCCGTAGGTGCCGATCGTCGCCAGCTCGACCTTGCCCCACTCGTCCTCCACCCACCTCGGCTCGGAGATCCCGCGCGCGCCGCGCTGCACCGCCTGGCGGTACGCCTCGCGCGCGTCGGGGACGCGCAGCGAGATGTCCTTGACGCCGTCGCCGTGGACGAGGCAGAAGGTTCCGATCTCGGAGTCGCGCCGCAGCGCGCTCGTGAGCACGAACCGGATGTCGTTCTGCTCGAGGACGTAGCTCGCGCGGTCGCGGACACCGGTCTCAGGCCCCGCGTATGCGGCGCGCCGGAAGCCGAACGCCTGCTCGTAGTAGTAGGCCGCCTGCTTCGCGTTCCCGACCCACAGCTCGACGTGATCCCACCCGTCGAGCGGCATGAAGTCAGCGTTCATCGGGGTCATCTTACGCGGGTCACTTCGACGCCGCTCGGCAGCGCGAACAGGGCGAAATGGACGCAGCGCGGGAACTCCTCGGCTCGACGCGATGCGGCGCGAAGGAGGCTCCGGCGCAGCGTCTCGTCCGTCGCGCCGGGAAAGCCGAGGCAGACGTCGCCGTGCGCCGCCCAGCCCATGAACCGCGCCCCGTTGCGGTGTGCGAGGCGAGCGCCCTTCGTGTTGTCGGACCACGACGGCGCCCCGCCGGGACGCGCCTCGATCCAGTACTCGTCCGGCCGCAGGCCCGTCTCCCGCTCGAACGTCTCCATCACCGCGCGGTGAAACCGCCGCTCGGCGCAGAGCTGGAGGAAGCCGAGCTCACCGGTCGTCATTGCCGCGAAGCCGCCGGCGTCCCCGCGGTCGCCTCTCCCGCCGCGACCTCGTCCACCGACCGGCGCAGCTCGACCTCCTTCACCCCGAGGACGGCGATCACCCAGACGAGCACGGCGACGACCGCAGCCGCGAGGAACGCGGGGTGGAGCGCAGCGGCGAGCGTGTGCCGCAGGGCCGGCGGAAGCCGGTGGACCGGGACGGCGTCGCTCCCGCGCGCGCTCGCGGGCAGACCGTGGTTGACGATCGCGCCGATGATCGTGACGCCGATCGTGGCGCCCATCTGGCGGCCGAACTGGGTCAGCGCCGTCGCCGAGCCGATGCGCGACCGCGGCACCGCGTTCTGAACCGAGACGACGAACACCTGCATCATCGAGCCGATCCCGATCCCGGCGACGACCATGTTGCGCGCCGCCTCCCGGTTCGTCGTGTCGACGTTCATCCGCCAGAGAAGCAGCATCCCGATCGCCAGCACGACGGGGCCGAGGACGACGTTCCAGCGGTAGCGGCCCGTCCGCGAGATCAGCTGGCCCGTCAGGATCGACGTGCCCACCGCGCCGAGGATGAGGGGCGTCAGGACGATGCCCGAGGAGGTCGCAGACGTCCCGATCACCCCCTGGACGAACAGCGGGACGTACGAGATCGTCCCGAACATCGCCATTCCGACGAGCGCCATGCACGCGATCGACGACGCGACGACGGGGTTCCGAAGCACGTCGAACGGCAGGATCGGCTCGCGCACCCGCCGCTCGACGACCGCGAACGCAGCGAGGAGAATCGCCGCGAGGACGAGTGCGGCGCCGACGCGGCCGGTCTCCCAGCCGAAGTCGCTTCCCCACACCAGCCCGAGGAGGAGCGAGGCCGTACCGGCGGCGAGGAGACCCGCGCCGAGCCAGTCGATCGAGTGCTCGGTGCGCGCGGCGGCCCGGCGCGGCATCGTGAGCATGATCACCACGAGCGCGAGCCCGCCGACCGGCAGATTGACGAGAAAGACCCAGCGCCACGTCGTGTTGTCGACGATGAACCCGCCCACCGCGGGGCCGGCGATCGAGGAGGCGGCGAACACGGCCCCGATCAGCCCCTGCCAGCGGCCGCGATCCCGCGGCGGGACGATCGCGCCGATCACCGCCAGCGAGAGCGGGAACAGACCGCCGGCGCCGATCCCCTGGATCGCCCGGAAGACGACGAGCTGGGTCATCCCGGTCGCGAGGCCGCACAGCGCAGACCCGACGAGGAAGATCGTGATCGAGACGAGGAACAGGTACTTCCGCCCGTAGACGTCGCCGAGCTTCCCGTACAGCGGCACCGTCACGGTCGAGGTGAGCATGTAGGCCGTGAAGACCCACGAGTACTGCGTGATCCCGCCGAGATCGGAGACGATCGCCGGCAGGGCGGTCGCGACGATCGTCTGGTCGAGCGCGGCGAGCAGGAGCGTCACCATCAGCCCCGCGTAGATCGCGAGGATGCGCCCGATCGTGAACCGGTAGCCGGGCGGCTGCTGGCGCAGCGCATCGCGGAACCGCGCCCTCATTCCGCGGGCACCGGAGCGGGCGCCACCGGCCGCCGGGCGCGCTCGAGGACGATGCCCGCCGCGATTGCGAATCCGCCGGCGACCTGCCACCGGTTGAGGTGCTCGGAGAGGAGGAGCAGCGCGAACACGACCGCGAAGAACGGCTGCAGGTTCGCGAACAGCGACGCGCGGCTCGGCCCGACTCGGGCGATCGCGGTGAACCAGAGGACGTTCGTGAGGAAGAGCGGCCCTATCACCGCATAGCCGAACGCGAGCCACGTCTTCCAGCCGAACGCGAAATCCTGCTGCGTCGCCTGACGGAACCCGACGGCCGCGAGCGGCACCCATCCGAGCGCGAGGACGAGCGCGCTGATCCGGAACGGCGAGTAGCGCCGCATCAGCGGCGCGATCGCCACCGAGTAGGCGCCCCACGTCGCGGCAGTGGCCACTGCGAGGAAGTCGCCCAGGATGTCGGTCGAGAAACCACCGCCGGCGCCGGCGGCGACCAGGCCGACGCCGACGAACGAGATCACGGCGGCGACCCAGAACGCGCGTGACAGCCGCTCGAGCCCGAAAAGCGTCGCGAGGATGCCGATGAAGATCGGCGTGATCCCGAGAATGAGCGCCACCGTCGACGCCGTCGTCAGCTCGATCGAGTACACGAAGCAGACCTGGTTCAGGAAGATCAGCGCCGCGGCCGTCGCGATCAACCTCGAGTCGCGCCAGCTGACGGCGAACGACCGCTCGCGCGCGTAGGTGAAGGCCCAGAAGAGGCTCGTCGCGGCGAAGTAGCGCGTGGTCGCGTACGCGAGCGGCTTGAATCCCGCGTTGAGCACGTACTTTGTGACCGTGATGTTCAGCGCCCAGAGGACGACGGTGCCGAGCAGCATCAGATCGACCGCCGATGCCCGCCGCACCTCCTGACCGTAGCTGTAGCCTCTCGCCCGATGGCCGTGCCAACCCGCGACGACGTCGACGCGCTCGTCGGGCCGGCGACGCCGCACTTCGCCTACCAGCTCCGCGCCCGCCTCCGCGAGCTCGTCGCGGACCTCCCCGAGGGGCACGACGTGCGGCGCTACGCCGACGAGAAGATGGAGCTCCTCGACCGGCTCGGCCACGCCTCGTCGAAGGCGGACGAGGGCCCGCGCGAGCCGGAGACGCGACCCGGCTGGGACGAGCTACCTTCGTCAGCACCTGCGGACGCGCCCCTGCCTCGCCGGCCGTGAACGTCTTCGTGACGGGCGGGTCGCGCCCCTGACGCGCGGCACCTGCGGGCGGCGGAGCGGCCCTCCGGAGCCGCCTCGCGCCGCTGCCGGCAAGGTGCTCTCCCGGGCCGTATACCCATACTGTCCCCTTCGACCCCGCACCGGCAGCGACACGTCAGGAACGCGAGAGTCGTGACAAGCGCCCCAACGAACGTACTCGTGACGGGCGGGTCGCGCGGGATCGGCCGCGCGATCGCCCTCCGCTTCGCGCGCGACGGCGCGAGGCGCGTCGCGATCGGCTACCTCCGCAACGACGCGGCGGCCGAGGCGACGGCGGAGGAGCTGCGCGCCGCCGGTGCCGCGCCGGTGCTCGTCCGCGGCAGCGTGGCGTCGGAGCGCGTCCTGGAGGCGGTGCGCGAGCTCGGACCGCTCGACGTGCTCGTGCACAACGCGGCGACGGGTGTGATCCGCCCGGCGCTCGAGACCGAGGACAAGCACTGGGACTGGACGCTGAACGCGAACGCGCGAGCGCTCCTCTCGCTCGCGCGGGCGGCGGCGCCCTCGATGCCGCAGCGCTCGTCGATCGTGGCGATCTCGTCGCTCGGCGCGCAGCGCGTGCTCGAGAACTACGTCCTCGTCGGCACGTCCAAGGCCGCGCTCGAGTCGCTCGTGCGCTACCTCGCGGTCGAGCTCGCGCCGCGCGGCATCCGCGTCAACGCCGTCTCCGGCGGGGTGGTGGAGACGGGAGCGCTCGAGCACTTCCCGAACCGGGAGGAGATGCTCCGCGCCGGCGCCGCCAACCCCGTCGGCCGCCTCGTCTCGCCCGAGGACATCGCCGGCGCGGTCGCGTTCCTGTGCGGGCCCGACGCCGACATGGTGCGCGGCCAGACGCTGATCGTCGACGGCGGCTTCTCGCTGCTCGCGTAGCGCGTTCAAGAAACGGCTCAGCGGGTACCCGCGGGATCGTGGGCCTTGCCGTCAGCCTGATCATCATTGCGGTCGGGGCGATCCTGACGTTCGCCGTCACCGCCGAGGGGGACGCGGTCGACCCGCAGGTCGTGGGCGTGATCCTGATGGTCGTCGGCTTTGTCGCATTCCTCCTCGACCTGCTGCTCTGGTCGCCGTGGGGCCCGGGCTACATGCGCCGCAGCCGCACGGTGGTCGAGGGCGGCTACCCCCCGCGCCGGACGGTTCCGCGGCGCAGGGCCGTCGTCCAGGACGAGGTCGTCGAGGAGGTCGCGCCGCGGCGACCGGTCGTCCAGGAAGAGATCGTCGACGACGTCCCGCCCGGCGCGCCGCCGCCGTAGCGATCAGCCGCGGCCGAGGACGCGGCCGACGACGTCGCGCGCGACGTAGCCGGCCATCTTCGGGTTCTCCTGCAGGCGCCGGATCGAGTACTGGTACCAGTAGGTGCCGTACGGGACGTAGATGCGCAGGCGGTGGCCCGCCCGCACGAGCTCGTCGGCGCGATCCTCGCGCACGCCGAGCAGCATCTGGAACTCGTATTCGTCCCGGCGCAGGCCGCGCTCGGCGATCGTCCGCAGCGCCGCCTGGATCAGGTGCTCGTCGTGGGTCGCGACGCCGACGTACGCACCGGCGTCGAGCAGCGCGTCGAGGCAGCGCACGTAGTTCGCGCGTACCGCGTCGTACTCGCGATAGGCGACCGCCGGCGACTCGATGTAGATCCCCTTGCACAGACGGACGTTGTGGAGGCCCGGGATGTCGTCCATCGTCCGCCGCAGGTACGCCTGCAGCACGACGCCGAGGTTCCCGTGGCCTCCGCCGCGCAGCTCCCGGTAGAGCCTGAGCGTCGCGCCCGTGGTCGACGAGTCCTCCATGTCGAGGCGGACGAAGTTCCCGCGCTCGTGGGCGTCGCGGACGAGCGTCTCGAGCTTCTCCCTGCAGAGGTCGGGGTCGAGCTCGAGTCCCATCGCCGTCGGCTTGACGGAGATGTTCGAGTCGAGGCCCTCGGCGTCGATCCGCGCGAGCACGTCGTGGTACTGCGCGCAGATCGCGCTCGCCTCGTCGGCGCTCGTGATCTCCTCGCCGAGGACGTCGACCGTCGCCATCTTCCCGCTGGCATTCAGCGCGCGGACGGTGCGGACGGCGTCGTCGAGGGTCGGCCCGGCGATGTAGCGCGACGAGAGCCGCTGCACGACCGGCCGCGGCACGGCCGGCAGCATCCGCACGATCGCCTTGTCGAGGAGCGCCACGTGCGGCGTCAGCCGTGTTCGCGCATGAAGCCCTGACGGGCCGCGCTCACGAGCGCCACCGCCTCCGGGAAGAGGACGCGCATCGCGTCCCGCAGCGCCGCCGACTGCTCCTCGGGCGAGCCCTGCGCCTGGAACTGCGACAGCGCGGCGGACGTCAGGTCGACCGCCGTGTTCAGCGTCAGCGTCGCAAACTGCTCGCGCTGCGCCTCCTGCACCGTCTCGGCCTGCTGCTCGGCGAACTCGCGAAGGCCCCGGAGGAGATCCTCCGGGTCGCCGCCGAACGGAAAGCCGAACCCGCCCCCTTCCACGTCGGGCACCCTACCAACGTGAAGGTCGTCGCCGTCCTCGCCTCCGCGCTCGTCGTCTGCGCCGGATGCGCGTCCCGAGCAGCCGACGAGAGCCGCGGCCGCGGCGCGCTGACCGACGCCGAGCTGTCCTGGATCCGCGGCTACGTCGGCTGGCGCTCGGACTTCGACCGGATCACGGGCACGGCCGTTCGAAGCCGCGCCCAGCGCGCGCGCGCCGGCTGCTCGCGGTCGCTCGCGCGCGCGGTTCATCGAGAGCCGTCGACCCGCCTGCGGCCGGCGGCGCGCCTCGTCCGCCGCGCGTGCGCGGACTGGGAACGGTACGCCGCCCTCTTCCACCGCTTCTTCGACCGGAACGACTTCGAGGTCGGCCCCGCGATGTCGACTGCCGAGACGCATGCGAGCGAGGCGTCCGACCGCGCGTTCACGCGCCTCTCCTCGTTGCTCTGGGAGAGCGGCCGGCTTCCACGGCTCGACAAAGCGAGCTCGGTCAGCCGCCTTCAGCCACGGTATCGCGCTGCCGCGAACACGCTCACCTCGCGGGAGCTCCAGGTCCGGTGCTGGACGAGCCGTGACTGGGAACGCGTGCTGCGCGAGGCCGCCGCCTTCGAGGGCAGCGGCGCCGTCGACGCCGACGGCTTCGCGAACTTCTACACCGGCCGGATCAACCTCGCGCCCGGGGTCTGCGCGAGCCTCGACGACCTCACCTACCGCGGCCGGCGGCCGCGCGACGGCGAGCCGCTCGAGGATCTCGCGTACGCCGCGTTCGTGCTCGCGCACGAGACGGCGCACATCGCGGGTGTCGAGGACGAGGCCTTCGCGACGTGCGACGGCCTCCAGCACACGGCCGAGATAGCGCGGCGCCTCGGCGCCGGCCGCTCGTACGCCCGGCGGCTCGCGGTGACCTACTGGGAGCGGGTCTACCGGCAAGAGCCGGACGAGTACCGCACCGTCCGCTGTGGGCCGGACCGCCCGCTCGACCGCAGCCCCGGCGACGGCGTCTGGCCGTAGCGGGCCTACGGATCGAGCGGAAGCTTGTAGCGCGACTCGACCTCGCGCAGGAACTCATCCGCCGCCGCGGCGGCGCTCTTCATCGCGTTCGCAAACGGCGAGCCGAGCTCGCCAAGCGCGCGCTCGAGGTCGACGGTCGCCGCGCCGACGGCGTCCAAGTACGCCGGCGAGGCCACGTGCGGCGGCGCCCCGAGGACGTGCTCGAGCGCGAGCGCCGCCTCCTCGGCCTCCTCGATCCCCTCCGGGCGCTCGGTCAGCCGCAGCTGAGCGAGCTGGGCGCGCAGGTTCTCCAGGTCACCGCCGCCGGCGACCTCGCCCGCGAGCTCGCACATGACGACGATCGACGCCGTTTCCCGCACGAGGTCGCGCCGCTCGACGGGCCGCCCCGCGTCGTCGAGCGCGAGCCACTCGCGCGCGTCGCCCTCGCCGAGCGCGACGAGGTAGACGCGGCGGCCGGCCGAGGCCTCGGCGGCGAGCACCGCGGCGACAGACCCGAACGCCGCCGCGACGGCCGCGATCCGCTCCAGGTCGTCCGCCAGCGCCACGCGCTGCAGGTTAGGCGAGACGTTGACAGCGCAGCTCGAGGGGTAGAGGGTCGGACCTCGCACGAACGGACCGAACCAGCCGCGAACGAGAGGGGTCGGACATGCACAGGCGGATCGCAACCGCGACGACAGCGGTGACCGCCGCGCTCGTCCTGCTCGTCACCGCCGGCCTCGGCGGCGCCGCGTCGTCCGCCGGCCGGGGACACGCCCTCGCAACCGCCGGCGGACCCGCTCCTTCCGACCCGCTCGACCCGCTCACCGCGGACGAGATCCAGACCGCCTTCACCGTCATCGAGCAGAGCAGGAGGCTCGCGCACGGCACGTTCTTCCCGATCGTGAGGCTCGACGAGCCGAGCAAGACGGCGGGGGCGTGGACGCCCACAGCGTCGTTCGGCCGCCGGGCGTTCGCCAACGTTTTCGACCGCGGCGCGAACACGCTGTACGAGGCGGTGGTGGACTTGAAGACGAAGCAACTCGTCTCGTGGACGCCGCGTCCCGGCGCGCAGCCGGCCGTCTACCTCAGCGAGTACGGCGCTGCCGATGCCGCCGTCCACGCGTACGCGCCGTTCAGGAAGGCGATGCGCGACCGCGGGCTGGACCCGGACGACGTCTACGTCGACGTCTGGGCTCCGGGCGACGCGCCGTCGTCGGCGCCTGCAGGGACGCGTCTGCTGCGCGCGCTCGCGTTCTACCGGGGCACTTTGCCGAACCCCTATGACCGCCCCGTCGAGGGCATCGTCGTGACCGTCGACATGAACCACAACAAGGTCGTCGACTTCGTCGACAGCGGCATCCGCCCCGTCAGCACCGCGATGTCCGGGAACGCGGAGAGCGAGAGAACCGACCTGAAGCCGCTCGTCGTGACGCAGCCGGACGGCCCCAGCTTCCGGATCGACGGACGGGTCGTCGTCTGGCAGAACTGGCACTTCCGCGTCGACTACAGCCCGCGCGACGGGCTCGTGCTGCACCGCATCGGCTACGAGCAGAACGGCGTCGTGCGGCCGATCATCTACCGGCTGGCGCTGAGCGAGATCTACGTTCCGTACGGCATCGACGACCCGAACTGGACGTGGCGCAGCGCCTTCGACGTCGGCGAGTACAACCTCGGGCAGTTCGCCGTCGCGCAGGAGACGAACGTCGACGTGCCGGGGAACGCCGTGTTCTTCGACGGCGTCCTCGCCGGCGACACCGGCACCGCAGGCGGCTCCTACAGCCTGCCGCACGCGGTCGCGATGTACGAGCGCGACGGGGGCTCGCTCTGGCAGCGCACCGACCCGACGACCTTCGAGCGAGACGCGCGGTTCGCCCGCGAGCTCGTCGTCAAGGCTGCGTACTTCATCGGCAACTACACCTATGAGGAGGAGTTCGTCTTCCACCAAGACGGCTCGATCGACGTTCACGTCAACGCCACCGGCAGCGTGCTCGCGCAGGGCATCAACACCGCGGCCGACGGCAACCGCTACGGGACGGTCGTCGGCCCGAACATCGCCGCGCCGAACCACCAGCACTTCGTGAACTTCCGCATCGACTTCGACGTCGACGGGGTGGACAACCGCGTACTCGAGGAGAACACGGCATCGGCCCCGAACGCGGCGGGAAATGCGTTCGTCACCGAGGAGACGGAGCTCGAGACGGAACAGGCGCGGGACGCGAGCCCGGCGACGAACCGCAACTGGGTGATCGAGAGCGCGTCCAAGGTGAACGCTCTCGGGAAGCCGACGGCGTACGAGTTGGAGCCCGGCGACACCGGGGCTCCGTACTCGAGCCCCGCCTTCCCGGCACTGCAGCGCGCGCCGTTCGCGAAGCATCCGTTCTGGGTGACGCTCGCCAAGGACCCCGAGCAGTACGCCGCGGGCGACTACCCGAACCAGGCAGCGGCCGGCGGCGGCGGGCTCTCCGCCTACAGCTCCTCCGAGAACGTCGACGGCAAGGACGTCGTCATCTGGTACACCCTCGCGCTCACCCACCACCCGCGCGTGGAGGACTACCCGGTGATGCCGACGGAGACGATCGGCTTCCGCATCGTCCCGGACGGGTTCTTCGACGGGAACCCGGCGCTCGACGTGCCGAAGTAGACGCGGTCGGCGCCGGCAGGGCACACTGCGGCCGTGATCGCGACGGCCGAGCAGGCGAAGGCGCTCTTCGCCCCGCTCGGGCCGACGTACGAGCGCTACGGCGCGCTCCTCTCCTTCGGGCAGGACCCGCGCTGGCGGCGGTTCCTCGTCTCGCGTGTCGCCGCCGCCCGCGGCGACACGGTGCTCGACGTCGCGACGGGAACCGGCGCCGTCGCGCGCGAGCTCCTGCGGCAGAAGCGCTGCGCCGTCGTCGGCGTCGACCAGAGCGCCGAGATGCTCGCCGAGGCGCGCCGCCGCCTCGGCCCCACCGTGGAGCTCGTCGAGGCGAGCGCGGAACGCCTCCCGTTTGACGACGGGCGCTTCGACGCGCTCACGTTCACCTACCTCCTGCGCTATGTCGAGGACCCGGCCGCGACCCTGCGCGAGCTGGCGCGGGTCGTCCGTCCGGGCGGCACGATCGCAGGGCTCGAGTTCGGCGTCCCACGAGGCGTCTGGCGTCCGCTCTGGGAGCTGTGGGTTCGCGTCGGCCTCCCCGGCGCCGGCGCCGCGATCGGCGGCGGCTGGCACGAGGTGGGTTCGTTCCTCGGCCCCTCGATCCGCGGCTTCTACGACCGCTGGCCTGTTCCGCGCCTCGTCCAGGCGTGGCACGACGCCGGGATCGAGGACGTGCGCGTGCGGCGGCTGAGCCTCGGCGGCGGGATCGTGACGTGGGGACGCAGGGCGTAAGGCCGGCCTACTACGCGCTCGACGGCGGCGGCTGGCGCGACTACGTCACGCTGCTCCATCCGCCGTACACGGCGTGGCATCTGTCGTACGTCGCGATCGGAGCCGGGCTCGCGCCGGAGTTCCACGTCAACCGCCTGCTCTGGGCGCTCGCGGCCTTCTTCCTCGCCCTCGGCGTCGCCGCGCACGCGCTCGACGAGCTGAGGGGCCGGCCGCTCGGGACGGCGATCCCCGCGCCTGCGCTCTGGGCGCTGGCGGTGGTGAGCCTCGCGGCCGCGACCGCGATCGGCGTCGGCGCCTCGATCGCGTGGGGATACGGACTGCTCGGCTACGTCGCGGTCGGCGCGTTTCTCGTTCCTGCCTACAACCTCGAGCTCTTCGGCGGGCGGCTTCACACCGACCTCTGGTTCGCGCTCGCGTGGGGTGCGTTCCCGGCGCTCACCGGCTCGTTCGTCCAGGCGCAGGCGCTCTGCGCCGCGGGGATTCTCGCGGCGGCGTTCGCGGCGTGTGTCTCCGTCGCGCAGCGGCGGCTCTCGACGCCGGTGCGCGAGGCGCGCCGTCGGGGCGGGACGACGGCGGGGACGGAGCCCCTCGAGGCGGCCCTCCGCGCGCTCGCGTGGGCGCTGCCTCTCCTCGCCGCCGCGATCGTGACGGCGCGCCTAACCTAGACACGTGGCCGTCGTCGCCTTCGTCGCCGCCGTCCTCGCCGTCGCGGCCGCCGCCGCCGCCGGCGCCGCCTGGCGCTCCACGCGCCGCGCGCTCGCGCGCGCCCAGCGCCACGCCGACCTGCTCGGAGCGGAGATCGAGCGCGGGAAGGCCGAATTCGACGCGGTCGTCGCGCGCGAGGTCGAGGAGCGCGCGGCCGAGTTGGAGCGGACGCTCGCGCGCGCCCGCGCCGACGCCCTCTCGGCACTCGCGGAGGAGGAGCGACGCGTCGCGGAGGAGCGGCGGCGCGAGGTGGCCGAACGCGAACGCACGGCGACCGGAAAGCTCTCAGAGGCGCTCGCGGCGGCGCAACGCCGCGTCGAGCAGCGCCTCGCGGGGTGGACCTCGGACCTCGAGAAGCTCCAGCACGGCCTGGCCGACGAGCTCGCGCGCGTCACGCAGCGGCAGGGTCAGCTGATGAAGGAGATCGAGGGCCGCATCGGGCAGGACGCGGAGGGCCTCCAGTCGACGATCGACGAGCAGCGCGCGCTGATCGCGCGCCTGCGCGACGACCTGGAGCGGACCGCGAAGGACGTCGTCCAGTCGGCGTCTGGAGAGCTCGAGCAGCACGCCGCCGAGCGTCGGCGCGCGCTGAACGAGATCGCGGAGCGCCTCCGGCGGCGCGAGCGAGAGCTGAACGAGCTCCTCGAGCACGAGCAGAACGACGCGGCGGAGCGCGTCCAGAGCGCGCTCGCCGACGTCGAGCGGCGGCAGGTGGAGCAGCTCCAGCGCGTCGTCTCACGCGCTGCCTCGCAGTATTCGGAGGCGGCGTCGCAGCAATTCGACACCTCGATCCGCGCCGCCCGCGAGGACGCCGCGCGCCGCCTCGGACGCGAGCTCGACGTGGCCGTCGAGCGCTTTGCGCGCGAGGCGGACGGCGTGCTCGCCGAGCGCGTGACGCAGGTGACCGACGCCGCGGTGCAGCGCGTCGAGCGGCGTCTCTCGCAGCTCCGCAGCGCGATCGACCGTCAGCGCGACGAAGCGCTCGACGCGCTCGAGCAGCGCGCGCAGGAGGTCGAGACGACTCTGCGCGAGCGACTGCGCGAGATCGAGGCGGACGCAGAGTCTGAGCGCTCGATCATCGAAGCGCGGCTGTCGGATCTGGCGCGAAGGCTGGACGAGATCGCCGCACGGGCGTAACGTCGGGAGGACGTTTCACCACCAACTTCCGGAGGCAGGGTTCGTCTAGTACGAGGCGAAAAGGCGCGGCACCATGAGTCAGACGATCGAACACCAGTCGGAGCGCGAAAAGGTCGAATCGTGGCGCCTGCACGTGCTGATCGAGGCCGGGTATCCGCTCTCGCTCGCCGAGAAGATCGCGCACTCCGAGGCCGACCTGCACCGCGCCGTCGAGCTCGTCCTGGCCGGCTGCAC
>DATHAE010000058.1:0-13539 GCA_035296805.1 Gaiellaceae bacterium
TCGACGAGGGCGAGCGCGGCGGCGAGGCCGCCGCTCCCCGACGGATCCTCGTCGCGGAGCGCCTGCAGCGTGTCGAGGAGCGCCGCGCGTCCCTGCCGCGGGCGGCGGAGCCGCGGCGACTCGGCGCCGAACGTGACGAGCCCGAGGCGGTTGCCGCGCCGCGTCGCCGCGTAGCCGATCGCGAGCGCCACGCCCTCGGCGACGTCGGCCTTGCGCCTGTCGGCGGTGCCGAACGCCATCGACGCCGATGCGTCGAGCACGAGCCACGTGACGAGGACGCGCTCGGCGAGCTCGACGCGCACGTGCGGCCGGCCGGTGCGCGCCGTGACGTTCCACTCGATCCGCCGGACGTCGTCGCCCGGCTCGTACTGCCGCACCTGGTAGAGCTCGCTGCCGATCCCGGGGAAGGCCGAGCGGTAGTCGCCGGCGAGCAGGCCGTCCACGCGGCGGCCGATCGCGAGCTCGAGCGAGCGCAGGCTCGACGCCGAGAGCGGGCCGGGGCCCGGCCGGGACGGCGACCGCTCGGGGGCGACCGCGTCGCCGAGCAGTCCTCTCATGCAGCCGCCGTTTCCCTGCGCCCGAGATCGAGCTGCGGCACGGGCACCTTGTCGAGCACGGCGTCGAGGATCCGGTCGGGCGCGACCTCCTCGGCGAGCGCCTGGTACGAGAGCACGAGGCGGTGCCGGAACGCGTCGCGAACGAGCGCGTGCAGGTCGCCGACGATGACGTAGTCGCGGCCGCGGAGGAGCGCCAGCGCGCGGCCGGCGGTCACGAGCGAGATCGGCCCGCGCGGGCTCGCGCCGTACATCACGTACTGCTCGATGTCGGCGACGCCGTGGTCGCGCGGCCGCCGAGTCGCCTCGGCGAGCGTCACGGAGTAGGCGATCAGCGACGGGTCGACGTACACCTGTCGCGCGCGGCGCTGGAGGGCCTGCAGCTGGTCGAGGTGCAGGACCGGCTCCAGCGTGACGGGATCCTCGAGCGACCGCTGCACGACGGTCAACTCCTCGTCGTGCGCCGGGTAGTCGACGAGCACCTTGAGCATGAAGCGGTCGATCTGCGCCTCCGGGAGCGGATACGTCCCCTCGGACTCGATCGGGTTCTGCGTCGCGAGCGCGAGGAACGGCTCGGGCACGGGGAAGGTGCGGCGGCCGATCGTCACCTGCCGCTCCTGCATCACCTCGAGCAGCGCGGACTGCACCTTCGCGGGCGCGCGGTTGATCTCGTCCGCGAGCAGGAAGTTGCAGAACACCGGCCCCAGTTCGGTGTCGAACTCGGCCTTGTCGGGGCGGTAGATGCGCGTGCCGATGAGGTCCGACGGGACGAGGTCCGGCGTGAACTGGACGCGCTGGAACGTCCCGCCGAGAACCGCGGCCGCCGTCTTGATCGTCAGCGTCTTCGCAAGCCCCGGAACGCCCTCGAGCAGCAGGTGCCCACCCGACAGAAGACACACGAGCACGCGCTCGAGCATCTCCTCCTGCCCCGCGATCACGCGGCGGATCTCGAACAGCGCCTCCTCGAGCTTCGGCGCGAGCTCGTCGTCCGGCGGATTACGAGCGTGATCGTCGGCCATGGACCGTCCTCCTCGTGTAGGCGTCGTCTGAAAGACACCATACGCGCCTAAGAGACGGCTGAGATGTGGCCGCCCCTCAACCGACCCTTAATGGGGGTCGAAACCCGGCTCGGACCGGGTTAGGCTGGGCGCGAGGGACCGGGCGAAGGACATGAGAGACAGATGCCGTACCCGCACGACGGCCGTCGTCGCCGTCGCCGTGGCCGTGCTGACGGTGGCCGGCGAGGCGCAGGCGGCGCCGCGGCGCGCGCCGACACGCCCCGACGTCGCCGTCGCGAGCGTGGCCGCCCCGGCGGCGGTGATCGTGGGCGCGCCGTTCCAGGTCGTGGTCACGCTTGCGGAGCGGTCGCGCCGCGCGGGAACGGCGGCGGCGACGGTGAGTGTCGCGGCGGGGACGTCGGTCGCGACGGCGCCGCCGGTCGCGGTCCGTGCAGGCCGCGTCGTCCGCGTGGCGGTAGCGGTGACGCTCCGATCGGCGGGTTCGGCGACGCTCGCGGTGCACGCGGCGATCGCGGGCGACGCGGTCCCGAGGAACAACGCTGCTTCGGCCCGCGTCGCGGGCGTCGACTTCGCGCTCTCGCCGACCGAGGTGCTCGTCGACGGCTTCGCCGGCTACGGCGCGCAGTTCAACCAGCACGTCTACTCGGGTCTCGGCCGCGACGCCGGCGTGAGCGACGACAACGTCGGCGACATGGAGCAGAAGGTCGTCGCGCTCGCGCCGCAGTTCGTCCGCCTCTTCTTCAGCCGGACGGCACTCGGCAATCCGGACCGGATGGCGTCGTTCGTCCGCACGGCGCAACTCGCGCAGCGGACGGGCGCGACGATCAACGTCACGATGCAGGCGGCGGGGCCGACGCCCGAGGTCGATATTCCCGCCTTCGCCGATGTCGTCTCCGGACTCGTCCTCAACCGCGGTGTGGCGAACCTCCGCTGGGCGACGATCCAGAACGAGGTCAACACGACGCGGATCACGATGGACCAGTACGACCAGATGTACCGCCTGCTCGACGCGAGGCTCACCCAGAACGGCGTCCGCGACCGCGTCCGGTTCATGGGCGGCGACCTCGTGGAGCAAGTGAGCCCGCTCGGCCAGTCGCAGGGCGACTGGTTCGCGTTCATGGCCACGCGCATGAACGACGTCCTCGACGCGTACTCGGTCCACGCCTACTGGAACTACTGGGGCGTGGCAAAGATCCCGCAGCGCCTTCGCATCGTTCGCGGGATCGTCGGCGCGCTCCCGGCCACGGCGCGCAAGCCTGTGTACGTGATGGAGTACGGCGTGCGTGGGAAGCGGCCCGCAGGCGACGCGGGGCCGGGGACGTGGGAGGACGGGACGCCGCTCGAGAGCACGAACGTGAGCGCTTTCCAGCAGGCGTGGTTCGCGATCCTCGCCGCGAAGCTCGGCTTCTCGGCCGCCGTGAAGTGGGACGCGTACTTCGCGCGCTACGACAACCTCCCGCAGGCATACACGATGATCGGCGGCCCGCAGGAGGGGTGGCCGCTGCGCCCGAGCTACCACCTCACGCACCTGCTGACGTCGACGACCCGCCCCGGCTGGCGAGTGGTCGGTGTCGACGGCTCCTCCGGGTCGAAGCTCGTCGTCGGGTACGCGGGGCCGGCGGGAGAGCTCACGGTGATCGGCCTCGACACCGCCGGCGCGACGACGAACGGGATCGCGACGACGATGTCGAGCTTCGACGTCGGCGGCTTCGCGCCGCACGCGCGCCTCTCGCTCGTGCGCTGGAACACCGACGGCACGGGCACCGTCGGGAAGCCGATCCGGTTGCAGGCGAAGGCTGCGGGAACCGTCCACCTCGGAGTCCCGCTGCAGGCCGTGTTCGCGCTGACGACGCTGCCTCTCTCGTAGGCGCGGCGCGGGTCCGCTTGTGACACTGTGTCACAAGCAACGACCCTGACCTCGCGTTCGACCCTCGCTGCTCTTGCGCGACCGCGGCGGAGGTCGCGACCACGGCGCGGGCGCCGGCCGAGCCGGCGCCCGCGCGTGGTCGAGCTAGCTTCCCTTCGTCGGGTACACCGGCGGGAAGACGAGGTCCTTCCAGTTGCCCGGCATCTTCGAGAGCTGGTTCGTCTTGACCATGAAGTTCGCCGTCCGCATCATCCCGAGCGGCCGCGTCGTCCACGTCAGCGCCGGCCCCTTGAGGCCCGGGTCCTTCGCGACCAGCCACTGCTTGAACTGGCGCCAGGTCGGCGTTCCGCCCGCGTCGTCCTGAAGGATGTGCGCGACCCTGTCGGGGTTCTTCTTGATCAGGTTCTGCATCGCTGCGATCTGGTTGTAGAAGAACTTCCCGAACGCCGTGTGCTCGTCGTAGAACTTCTGTGTCATCACCGTCACGAGGAAGGTGTGGGCGCCGAAGTAGTTGTACGACTTGCCGACGATGTGCGCGCCGCGGACCTTCTCCTGGAACTGAAACGGCGGCGAGGTGAAGTGGGCGTCGATCTGCCCCGTCAGGAGCGCCTGCATCCCGTCGGGGTGGTCGAGCGCGACGAGCCCCGAGTCGAGCGCCTTCGAGTCGCCGAGCTTGACCTGCGCCATCTTCCGCAGCGCGACCGCCTGGATCGACGTGTTCGTCGGCGTCGCGATCCGCTTCCCCTTCAGGTCGGCGACCGTCTTGATGTTCGGGTCCTTCGCCATCAGCCAGAGGTCGCCGAGGTTGAGCGGCGCGATCACCTTCCAGTTGACGCCGCGAGCCCAGCCGACGAGAAACGGGCCGGTGCCGACCGCGCCGATCTCGATGTCGCCGGTGATGACGCCGTTCGTGATCGGAGTCCCGGAGGCGAGAACCTTCCAGTCGACGGTCGTGCCCGGATACTTCTTCTCGATCAGACGCTGCTGCTTCATCAGGATCAGCGGCGCGTACCCGAGGCCCGGCTGGTAGGCGATCGTGATCTTCGACGGGAGGTCGGCGTGGCTCGCCGAGAGACCGACCGCCGTGAACACCGCGAGCGTCGCCGCGGCCAGCACCGCTGCGAGCGCGATCAGACGTGTCTTCAAATCCGTAGCCCCTTTCGTTCGCTCAGGAAGTCTTCATGCCCCACCGGACGACGGTGTGCCGCTCCAGCAGGTTGAACAGCGTCTCGAAGAGGACGCCCAGCCCGGCGATCATCAGCAGCGCCGCGAACATCTTCGGCGGGAGCAGGTTGAGCCGCGCGTCGTTGATGTAGTTGCCGAGCCCGCCCTTCGCACCCGCGACGCCGAACACGAGCTCGGCCGCGATGATCGTCCGCCACCCGAAGGCCCACGCGGTCTTCAGGCCGGTGACCGCGTACGGGAGCGCGGCCGGCGCGAGCACGTCGGTGATGATGCGGACGCGCCGCAGGCCGACGTTGCGGCCGACCGAGACGAGCGTCTGGTTCGTGGTCTTGAACCCGGTGCTGACTGCGATCGCGAGCGGCCAGATGGTCGCGTTTGCGAGCACGAACAGGATCGCCGTCTCGTTGAGCCCGAAGATCAGCATCGCGAGCGGCAGCACCGCGACGCCCGGCAGCGGGTTGAGGACTGCGGTCAGGAACGCGAGCACGTCCGCTCCGAACTTCGACAGCGTGGCGAACGCGACGAGCAGCGCGGCGATCGCGATCCCGATCCCGATCCCCTCGAAGAGCAGGCGCAGCGTCGTCCACGTCGAGTGCGCGAGGCTCCCGTCCTTCCAGCCGTCCCAGACCGCCTCGACCGCCTGCCGGGGCGTCGCCATCACGAGCGGCCCCTTGTGCACCGCGTACAGATGCCAGAACACGACGAGCACGGCCGCCACGACGGAGTAGCGAAGGACGGCGGGGAGGCGGCCCCAGCCGAGGACGCGCGGCTTCGACGGTGTCGCGAGCGCCTCAGTCGATGCCGCCAAGACTCTCCTCCTCGTCGAGAGCGTCCTCCTCGTCCACGGCGAGCAGCGCGCGCAGGTGTCCGCGCATGCGGCTGTACTCCACCGTCTCCGGTCCGCCGAGGTCGCGCAGGTCGACGATCTCCAGCACGCTCGACGGCGCGTTCCCGAGCACGACGACGCGGTCGCCGAGCACGAGGGCCTCCTCGATCGAGTGCGTGACGAACAGGACGGTCACGTTCGTCTGGTCGACGATCCGGTTCAGCTCCGCCTGCAGCCGCTGCCGCGTGATCGCGTCGAGCGCGCCGAAGGGCTCGTCCATCAGCAGCACCGTCGGCTCGAGGGCGAGTGCGCGCGCGATCGCGACGCGCTGCTTCATGCCCCCCGAGAGCTGGTGCGGGTAGCGGTCGGCCGCGTGCCCGAGGTGCGTCAGCTCGAGGAACTCGCGCGCGGTCTCCTTCGCGCTGCGCCGCGACCGCCCGTTCACGCGCAGCGGATAGGCGACGTTGTCGATCACCGTCCGCCACGGGAACAGCTGGTCGAACTCCTGGAAGACGACGGCGCGGTCCGGCCCGGGCGCCAGCGTCTTGCGGCCGGAGACGGTGATCGAGCCGCCGACGGGCGCGATGAACCCCGCGATCGCCTTCAGCAACGTCGACTTTCCGCAGCCGGAGGGGCCGATCACGATCATCTTCTCGCGCGGGCGGACGTCGAAGGTCGCATGGCCGACGGCGGTGTGGAACGCGTCCCCGACCCAGTAGCCGAGGCGGACACCGTCGACGCGGACGAGTGCCGTCCCCGTGTCGCCCGCCGTCCTGACGGCCGTTCCGATCGCGACTTCGTCCATTAGCGATCCTTGTAGCAAAGATAAGTCATAGGCGCTGTGGCATGCGTCGCGGCCGCCGCTCCGGCGGATAATCGCACGTTCGGGCGCCGTGCCGCGGTGGCGGGCGCGGGTGAGCCGCCCTGGGGTGATCGACGTCCTCGATCACGGTTTGACACACGCCCGAGGACGTGAGAGATATACGAAATTCTACGGAGAGGGCGGGAAACCTTGAGAGAGAGAACACGCCGGCTCACAGCCGTACTCGGGCTGGCCGCAGTCGCGATCGCCGCCGCCGCGTTCGGCGCACGCGAGTCGAGGACGACGCCGCCGCCGACGGCGGCCGCACATGCGAAGAACATGCCCCTCTGGACGCGCGGACGCGAGCTGCAGCGCGGCCAGTCGGGCGAGGAGAACGAGAACACGGCGGCGGCAGAGGAGTACGCGAGCCGCGCGTATCCCGCCGACGACATCACCTGGGAGCAGACGCAGACCGCGATGGCCGCGGCCGCGAAGCTCGGATCCGTCGGTCCCTCGCTCTCACCGAAGTGGGATGCCGTCGGGCCGACGACGCTCGACGTCGACCGGCTCGGGACGCAGACCTATCAGCGCGGAACGCAGTGGTCCGGCCGCATCACCGCGATGGCGGTCGACCCGAAGTGCAAGCCGGATCGGTGCACCCTGTACATCGGTGCCGCCGGAGGCGGCCTCTGGCGGACGACGAACGCGCTCGAGACGACGCCGCACTGGAAGTCGATCTCCGACGACGTCCCGTCGAATGCCGTGGGCTCCGTGGCGGTCGACCCCAACGACCCGACCGGCAAGACGATCTACCTCGGTACGGGCGAGTCGAACGGGAGCGACAGCGAGGCCGGCATCGGCCTCTACCGCACCACCGACGGCGGCGCGCACTGGGCGCTCCTCCCGGGCTCTCAGGCCGTGGCCGCGAAGCGCGGCATCGCGGGCCTCGCAGTCGATCCGCAGAACCCGAGCCACATCCTGATCGGCACCGGCGCCGGCCTCAACGGCAGCTCCGGGAACGGCGGCGGCAGCTCGGCGATCCCGGGCGCGCCCGCGATCGCGCTGTACGGATCGACCGACGGCGGCGCGACCTTCACCGTCTCGCGGGCGGGAACCGCGCACGAGATCCGGTTCGACCCTGTCAATCCGTCCGTGGTGTACGCCGTCTTCACCGGCGGCGGCCTCTGGCGCTCCGACGCGGGCGGCGCGGCCGGAACGTGGCAGCAGATCTTCCAGGGCACCCGCTCGCGGTACACGTTCTCGGCCGTGACGCAGGCGAACGGGAAGACGCGCATCTACCTCGCCGACTCGAGCGGTGGCGGCGAGCGCGGCCAGGCGTATCGGGTCGACGACGCGCGAGCGCCGGCGGCCTCGCTGACCGCGTCGAACAACGCCGCGTGGACGCGGCTCTCCAGCCCGGTCGACGGAACGCCCGGGTACGCGAGCTGGGACTACTGCGGCGGGCAATGCACCTACGACATGTTCATCTCGTCGCCCGCCGACCGGCCCGACATGGTCGTGCTCGGCGGCCTCATGAACTACAACGAGCTGCCGCCCTACGGCGGCCCCGGCACCGACCGCTCGTCCGGCCGCGCGGTGCTCCTCTCGACGGACGCCGGCCAGAACTGGACCGACCAGACCGGCGACGCGCAACTCCCGGGCGAGTCGATGCACCCCGACCAGCACGCGATCGCGTTCGTCCCGGGCAACCCCGACGTGATGTTCGTCGGCTCCGACGGCGGCGTCATCCGCACGAACGGCCAGTACAGCGACATCTCGTCGCAGTGCGACTCGCGCGGCCTCAGCCCGCTCTTCCTCGCCGACTGCAAGGCGTGGCTGAAGCGGGTGCCGACGCGGCTCGAGCCGATGAACGCGGGCCTCGCGACGCTGCAGTTCCAGGCGATCGCCGTCAACCCGCACAACCCGGCGGGCGAGGCGCTCGGCGGCACGCAGGACAACGGGTCGCTCAGCTACCACGGGTCGACCTCGTGGTTCCTCGGCCTGACCGGCGACGGCGGCGATGCCGGGTTCGACCCCGTCGACCCGAACCGGCGCTTCCACTCGTACTTCACCGGGTGGCTGGACATCAACTACGAGGGCGACAACCCGCCCACGTGGCTGTGGGTCGCCGACCCGATGGCCGCAGCCGGCGGCTTCGCGTTCTACTCGCCGATGATCATGGACCCCGTTCGCGTGAAGACGATCTTCGTCGGCGGGACGCGGGTCTTCCGGACCCAGGAGCTCGGCGGCGACCGCGCCTTCCTCGAAGAGCACTGCAACACGACGTTCGAAAACGGCAAGGGCGACCTGATCGGGAGCGGCCAGTGCGGCGACTTCAAGCCGCTCGGCACGACGACGCTGACGTCCGCCACGCTCGGCTCCAAGCCAGTCGGCAACGCGTCGTCGATCGGCCGCGGCCTCGACGAGGGAACGCTGTGGGTGGCGACCTCCCGCGGACGCGTCTTCGTCTCGCAGAACGCGAACGCGCCCGAGGCGTCGGTGACCTACAAGCGCATCGACACCGACGCCCAGCCCGGTCGCTTCGTCTCGTCGACCACCGTCGACACGACGAACCCGAACCACGCGATCGTGACGTTCTCGGGCTACAACTCGAACACGCCGACGGCGCTCGGCCACGTCTTCGACGTCGTGTTCGACCCGGTCGCCGGCACGGCGACGTGGACCGACCTGTCGCACGACCTCGGCGACCTGCCGATCACCGACAGCGCCTACGACGCCGTCACCGGCGACGTCTACGTCTCGACCGACTTCGGGGTCTACCGCCTCGCGAGCGGGTCGACGACGTGGACGACGGCCGCGGAAGGGCTGCCGCGTGTGGCGGTCTACAGCCTGACGCTGGCGCAGGGCAAGCAGGACGACGCCCGGATCCTGTGGGCGGCGACCCACGGCCGCGGCGCCTACCAGATCCGCATCAAGTAACGGACTGCACGGGGCGGCGCGCTCGAGCGAGCGCGCCGCCCCACTCGGCCCGCAGGCTCCCGGCCTCGTCGCGGCCGACCCGCGGCTCGTACACGGCGCCGACGGCGACGCGAGGCGCCGTGCCCGCCGCGAGCGCGGCCGCGCCGAGCGCGGTCGTCTCGCGCTCGGCGGCGACCTCGACCGGCACGCCGAGCAGGTCGGCCTGCAGCTGCATCAGGAACCCGTTGGCGCTCGCGCCGCCGTCGGCGCGCAGGACGGAGACGCGCTCGGGCAGCGCGTCGACGACGTCCGCGACCTGGTGCGCCATCGCCTCCAGCGCCGCGCGCACGAGGTGCGCGCGGGTCGTCCCGCGCGTGATCCCGGCCACAAGGCCGCGCGCGTCCGGGTCCCACCACGGCGACCCGAGGCCCGTCAGCGCCGGCACGAACACGACGCCTTCCGCCGAGTCGACCGACCGCGCGAGCGCCTCGCTCTCCGCCGCGTCGCCGAGGACGCCGAGCCCGTCGCGGAGCCACTGGAGCGCGGCGCCGCTCGTCAGGATCGCGCCTTCGAGTGCGTACCCGTCGGCGGCGGCGGTCTTCAGCAGCCCGGCCGGCGGCGCGGACGCGTCCGTGCCGCTGTGGACGAGGACGAAGCTGCCGGTGCCGTACGTCGCCTTCGCCTCCCCCGGCGCGTGGCAGCCCTGGCCGAAGAGCGCCGACTGCTGGTCGCCCGCGAGCCCCGCGACCGTGACGCGCGCGCCGAGCAGCGAGCCCTCGCCCACGATGCCGGCCGACGGAACGACGCGCGGGAGCAACGCGCGCTCGACGCCGAAGAGCGCGAGCAGCTCGTCGTCCCACTCGAGGGTGTCGAGCGACGCAAGCAGCGTCCGCGACGCGTTCGTCCGGTCGGTGACGTGCGCGTCGCCGCCGGTCAGCCGCCACACGAGCCACGAATCGACGGTGCCGAACGCGAGGCGCTCCGGCGGAAGCTCGGTCCGCGCGAGTAGCCATTCGAGCTTCGTCGCCGAGAAGTACGGGTCCGGGACGAGACCGGTCCGCTCGCGCAGCAGCTCCGCGGGAAGCTCGCGGCAGCGTTCGGCGGTTCGCCGGTCCTGCCACACGATCGCGGGCGCGACCGACCGCCCCGAGGCGCGCTCCCAGAGCAGCGTCGTCTCGCGCTGGTTCGCGATCCCGATCGCACGCAGGTCGCCCGCGGCGACGCGCGCGTCGCGCAGTGCCGCGTCCGCCGCCGCGAGCACCGTCGCCCAGATCTGCTCCGGGTCGTGCTCGACCCATCCCGGTCGCGGAAAGTGCTGCTCCAGCTCGGCGTACCCGCGTCCGGCCACGCGCAGGTCGCCCTCGACGACGAGGCACGTCGTGCCCGTCGTCCCCTGGTCGATCGCCAGGATAGGGGAGCTCAGATGCCGGACTTCCAGTCGCGGAACGCCTCGAGCAGGGCCGCCTCGGCGTCGGGCGGGACCGCCTCGGGCTCCAGCCGGCCGACCGCCGAGACCGTCGCGCGCAACTGCTCGACGTACCGCGTGCACCCGCTGCACGCCGCCAGGTGCTGCTCGAACCGCGCACGCTCCGCGGGCGCCAGTGCGCCCTCGAAGTAGTCCGTGACGAGCTCCACCAGTTCGCGGCAGCTCAGCTGCTCGACTTGATTCACGGGCCAACCTCTGGTTGGACACTCATTCCTCGTCGCCCTTCAGGTAGTGCTCCAGCGCCGCCCGCACCTTCGAGCGCGCGCGATGAAGCAGGACTCGTTGATTGGTCTCGCTGATTGACAAAGCGTTACACACCTCTTCCGACGTCCAGCCCTGGACGTCGCGGAGCGTGATCACCGCGCGCTGGCTCGCGGGCAGCTCGGCGATCGCCGCGTCGAGCCGGGCGCGCGTCTCGGCTTCGACGAGCCGCTCCTCGGGCAGCTCCGCGGGCGCCGACGCCCAGTGTCCCGGCCAGCGCGGGTCGTCGTCGGGCCGAAAGCGGTCGGGGTCGACCGCCGGCTCGGGGACCGTTCCCGGCGACTGGAGCGACGAGAACGGAATGGTTCGTCCCTCGCGCTGCCCGCGCGTCTTCGCCGTGTTGGTGAGGATGCGGAAGATCCACGTCTTCAGCGACGACCGGCCCTCGAAGCGGTCGAGGCCGCGCAGGACGCCGAGCCACGTCTCCTGCACGACCTCCTCGGCGACCGCGCGCGACGGGACGTAGATCAGGGCGACGCGGACGAGCGAGGAGTGGAGCTCCGCGACGAGCATCCGGAACGCGTCCTCGTCGCCGGCGCGGAGCGCGGCGACGATCCGGGCGTCGTCGCGGGCGGTGGTTGCGGCTGCTGCCTCCACGCGCGGACCGTACCGCGGGCGGTGGAGGGACGCACGTCCCTCCACCGCCCGCGGCTGACCTACCGCGCGGCGATCCCGGCGGCGCCGGCCGGAAGGCCGCCCGCGGACGCGACGGGCTCGAGCGAGCCGTCGTGCGCGATCCGGAAGCCCTGCACCTCGTGCAGGCCGTCGACGAGCACGTACAGGAAGTGCCCGTTCTCGCTCACGGTCTCGTCCAGCGGGTGGCTCGTCGCGCCGAGCTGCGTCGAGCCGAGCAGCGCGAGCGAGCCGTCGTGCGCGACCGTGAACCGCGAGATCGAGCCGCTGCCGGCATTCGCGGTGTACGCGTAGCGGCCGTCCTTCGAGACGACGAGCCAGCACGCTGCGGCCTGGTGCGTCAGCACCGGCCCGGTGACGACGCTCAGCGCGCCATCGTCCTCGAGCGTGTACGAGGTGGCGGCGCTCTCGCCGGGGCCGGCGTTCGCGTCGGACACGATCAGGCGGTCGTGGTTGTCGAAGTCGAACCCGAACGGCGCCGCGCCGGTCGACGGGGTCGACACGGGCGCCGACGCGTAGCCGTGGTCGACCGCGAAGGTGTCGATCGTGTTGGAGCCGCGCTCGGTCACCACGAGCGTCGAGCCGTGGCGGCTGAACTGGATCTGCGACGGAACGGCGGCGCCGACGGACAGCGACCGCGTCGAGCCGGCGAGCGGGGTCAGCCCCGTCTTGCGCAGCGCGAGCCCGCTGATCGTGCCCGACCCCGCGTTGAGGACGTAGACGAGGCCCTGGTGCTCGGTGACGCTGGTCGGGTTGTCGCCTCCGGACGGGACGGTGTTCAGCAGCTCGAGCCCGTCGCGGGCGGCGGCGAACGCCGAGACGGTATGGCTCGCGGCGTTGACCGCGAGGACGTGGCGGCCGTCGCCCGACACGACGATCGAGCCCTGCGAGCCGAGCCCGGCGCCCGTGCCGAGCCCTCCGGTCGCGTAGGTGCCGGCCGGCGTGAGGGAGCCGTCGGCCGCGCGGGCGAAGACGGCGACGGCGTTCCCCGCCGGCGAGTTGGTGAGGGTGTAGACGGCGCCGGCGGTGTCGGGTCCGGCGCCCGCGGCGGCGGCGGTGGCGAAGACGGCGAGCGCCGAGGCCACGACGAGCAGAAGCAGTCGCTTCACGGGAACTTCCTCCTGAGGTGAGGGGGAGCGGCTCTCCCCCGGCTGCTGCTACTGACTCGGCTCCGCCGCGGGCGTTACAGCCGCCTCGTTCCTCTGGTGGCGCCGGCGCAGGGCGAGCCCGCCGGCGACGAGCAGCAGCACCTCGACGATCGTGATCGCGAGGCGGTTCAGCACCGTCGCGCCGAGCGCCGCGGCGGGCGACGTGACGGCGAGGAGCAGGCCGTACATCGACGCTTCGCGCGGCCCGAGTCCGGAGGGCGCGAACACCGACACGACGGCGACGATCGCGCCGACCGCGCCGACGCCGCCCAGGAACGCAACGGTCTCGATCCCGGGGTCGCCGCCGACCGACCGGACGAGGAAGAACAGCGCGACGCCCCCGACGACCCACGTGAAGCTGTAGTAGGCGAGCAGCCCGACGAGCGTCGACGAGCGCAGCGGCCGAACCTGCTGGCCTCCCAGCCGCCGGACGAAGAACGACGCCATCGGACCGAAAATGCGCGGGTGCAGCAGGCCGACGACGACGACCGCGAAGACGACGAGCGGCACGAGCGGCGCGTCGACGCCGTCGACGGTCGCCAGGCTGACCACGAAGACGATCACGCCCGCGACCGCCGAGACGCCCGCCTCGAGGAGGATCGACGCCGTCACGAGCCCCGTGTCGGTGATCCCGGCGCGGCGCGTCGCGACCACGCGCGCGGCCGGCGTCCACACGCCTCCGGGGACGTACTTGGCGAGCATCGAGACCATCTCGGCGCGGAGCGCGGCGCCGTACCCGATCCGGACCCCCCACGCGCGCAGGATCCACATCCAGCCGACGACGAACAGCAGGTAATAGACGGCGATCCCGGCGCAGCCGAGGGCGAAGTCGGTCGCGC
>DATHAE010000059.1:0-3136 GCA_035296805.1 Gaiellaceae bacterium
CGTTCAGCGACTCGAGCACGGCGAACTCGCGCGACCGCTCCGCGAGGATGCGCGCGATCCGGAACATGTACTTCGCACGCTCGGCGCCCGGCAGCTTCGACCACGGCGTGAACGCGTGGCGCGCCGACGCGACTGCAAGCGCGACGTCCTCCTCCCCGGCCTGCGCGACGTCGGCGAGCGGCTCCTCGTCCCGCGGCGCGATCGTCGCGAAGTACTCGCCCGAGCGCGGCTCGAGCCACTCGCCGCCGACGAACAGGCCGTAGCGCTCCTCGATCCGCACGACGTCGCGCGACTCGGGCGCGGGCGCGTACGTCCACTCGGCCGGGACGAGCGACCCCTCGGTGCGGCGCTCGATCTCAGTCATTCGTGAAGTAGTCCTTGCTCTGGTAGGCGCCCGTCTTCTCCTTGCGGAGCTGCATCAGGATGTCGTTGACGAGCGAGCTCGCGCCGAGGCGGTAGAGGTCGGGCGTCAGCCATTCGGGGCCGAGGGTCTCGTGCACCTGGACGAGGTACTGGATGGCGTTCTTCGAGGTGCGGATCCCGCCGGCGGCCTTCATCCCGACGCGGCGGCCGGTCTCCTCGTAGACGTCGCGGATCGCCTCGAGCATGACGAGCTGCACCGGGAGCGTCGCGGCGCCCGGGAGCTTCCCCGTCGAGGTCTTGATGAAGTCGCCGCCGGCCGCGATCGCGAGCAGCGAGGCGCGGCGCACGTTGTCGTAGGTGCCGAGCTCCGCCACCTCGAGGATCACCTTCAGGTGCGCGCGCCCGCAGGCCTCCTTGACCTTGACGATCTCGTCGAACACCTGCGCGTAGCGGCCCGAGAGGAACGCGCCCCGGTCGATCACCATGTCGATCTCGTCGGCGCCGAGCGCAACCGCGTCCTCGACGTCGCGCAGCTTGACGTCGAGCGGCGCCTGCCCGGATGGGAAGTACGTCGCGACCGCGGCGACCTTGACCCCGGAGTCGCCGAGCCGCTCCCGCGCGACGCGGATCAGGTTCGGGTAGACGCAGACCGCGGCGACGGACGGCACGTTCGGGTCGCCCGGATCCGGCCGCACGGCCTTCGAGCAGAGCGCGGCGACCTTGCCCGGCGTGTCCTGGCCCTCGAGCGTCGTCAGGTCGCAGCAGCGGATCGCGAGCTCGAGGGCCCAGACCTTCGCCTCCTTCTTGATCGACCGCTTCGCAAGCTCGCCCGCGCGAGCCTCGACGGCCACCTGGTCGATCGAGCCGATCCGCGGCAGACGCTGCTTGAGCGGCAGCTCGAACCCGGCCGGAAGAGCAGGCGCCTGCGCCATCGCGGCGAGTGTAGCTCCGGAAGATCGTCCGCCCGGACGAGCGTCAATCGTCCCTCGTGCCGACGCCGCCGCGCCCGCCTCCTCCTACCCTCTTCCGACGAGATTGCAAGAGGATCGCCACAAGGAGGATCGGGATGAACGTCAAGCTCGGAGGACGCGCGCCGCAAGTGACGGCCGAGGCGTACGTGAAGGGCGAGCTCGAGCCGGTATCGCTCTCGATCGCCGAGCCGGGCAGCTGGACCGTCCTCTTCTTCTATCCGCGCGACTACACCTTCGTGTGCCCGACGGAGCTCGCCGCCTACGAGGAGGCGCGCCCGGCGCTGGAGGAGCTCGGCGCGCAGGTGATCGCGGCCAGCACCGACAGCTGGTGGGTTCACCGCGCGTGGTTCGGGTCGAACCCGTGGCTGGAGAACGTGTCCTACCCGGTCGTCGCGGACGCGGCGCACGAGCTGGCCGAGGCGTACGGCGTGCTTCGCGCCGACGGCGCGGCGGAGCGGGCGACGTTCGTCGTCGATCCGGGCGGGATCGTGCGCCATGCGAGCGTCACCGACGTCAACGTCGGCCGCAGCGCCGAGGAGACGGTGCGGATCGTCCAGGCCATGCAGACGGGCGAGCTCTGCCCTGCGAACTGGCGGCCCGGGCAGGCGACCCTGCGGGCCGCGTGAGAGGAAGGATCGCGATGTATCCACAAGTCGCCCAGCTCGAGTCGCGGCGGCGCGAGCTCGCAAGCGTGCTCGGGCTCACCGAGGACCCGTGGGCCGCCGCGGCCGCGCGCGAGCGCGACCCGCGACAGCGCCCTCGCCTGCGGCGCCGCGCGCGGCTCCAGACGCGGCTCCGGCCGGCGCCGGCCGACGAGTGCTGAGAGCGACGCGACCGCTCAGGCACGCGCACCGCAAGGCCCGAGGCGGCCCCTACGGGTCACGGTAGCGGGGCGCGCGTGACGCGCGTGCAACGAAAGTGCACCGAAAGCGTCACGAAGCGTCCACAGGGGTACACCCCGCGCCGTGGACGAGACACGCGCCGAAAGCTGGACGCACCTCCACGAGTTGCTGTTCGCCGACGCATGGCACGAGGGTCTGCGCCGGCACCGCTCGGACTACGCCTTCCGGGGCGAGGGCTCGCGCGACGCGAACCTCGCGACCAGCCTGCAGCGGCTCGGCGGCGAGTACGCCGAGGTCGAGGCCCACCTGCTGCGCAACTTCCGCAAGTACGCGCAGCGGTCGGACGTCCCGGCGGACACGCTCTGGCACTGGGTCGCGCTGGCGAAGCACCACGGCCTGCCGACGCGCCTCCTCGACTGGACGTATTCGCCCTACGTCGCGCTCCACTTCGCGACCGCGCACCGGCGGCACTTCGAGGAGGACGGCGCGATCTGGATGGTCGACTTCGTGCAGACGAACCGGCTCCTCCCCCGCCCGCTGCGCGACGCGCTCGAGCTCGAGGGGATGAATGCGATGTCGGCCGATCTGCTCGTGCGCCACGCGCCGGCGCTCGGTGACTTCGACCGCCTCGGCGAGGACTTCGTCGTCTTCTTCGAGCCGCCCGCCCTCGACGACCGGATCGTCAACCAGTACGCCCTCTTCTCGCTCATGCCGAGCGCGCACGCGCGCCTCGACGAATGGCTCGAGCGCCACCACGAGCTCACGCGCCGCGTGATCCTCCCGGCGGAGCTCAAGTGGGAGGTGCGCGACAAGCTCGATCAGGCGAACATCACCGAGCGCGTCCTCTTCCCCGGCCTCGACGGGCTTGCGACCTGGCTCAAGCGTTACTTCTCGCCGCGCGCGTGAAGCCGATCGTCGTCCGGTAGCGTCAGAGCGTCCCGCGCCTCGTCTTCATCTCCG
>DATHAE010000060.1:0-11336 GCA_035296805.1 Gaiellaceae bacterium
CGCCCTCGCGCGCGCCCGTGAGCTGCTGACGACGGCCCTCGAAGCGTGAAGATCCTCGCGCTCGACTACGGGTCCGCCAGGACCGGCGTCGCCGTGTCCGACCCGACCGGAACGGTCGCGCGGCCGGTCGGGATCGTCGAACGCGTCACGAAGAAGCCGGGGTTCGACCGCCTGCTCGAGCTGATCCGCGACGCGGCCCCGGACGAGATCGTGGTCGGGCTGCCGCTGACGCTGCGCGGCGAGCACGGCGACCAGGCGCGCGAGACGGCGCTCTTCGTCGAGTCGCTCCGCGACGTCCTCGAGGTCCCGGTGCAGACCTACGACGAGCGCTTCACGAGCGTGCTCGCGGACGGCGACGACGCGCGTGCCGCGGCGTACCTGCTCTCGACCTACCTCGAGTGGCGGGCGGCGCCCCGGTAGCGCCGGTGCGGCCGCCGCGGCGGCCGTCGCGGGCGCCGTCGCAGGGGACGCTCTGGGCGCGACGGCTGCTCGCGCTCGTCGCGCTGCTCGTCGTCGTCGGCGGAATCGGCGCCGCCGTCTGGTGGGCCGTGCCGCATGTGCGGAAGGAGTCCGCGCCGGCTCCGCTTCCTCCTCCACCGCCTCCGCCGAAGCCGTTCCGCATCATCTTTCCCGAGGGGTTCACGCGCGCGCAGATGATCAACCGCGTCGGCGCGGTGAAGAAGATCGCCGAGCGCAAGAAGAAGCAGAAGGTCGTCCTGAACGCCCCGGGCTACTTGGCGGCGACGCGCCGCGGAACCGTCGCGTGCTTCACGCCGAAGGCGCGCGCGAACCTGGAGGGATTCCTGTTCCCGGCGACGTACGACTTCCTGCGCAAGTCGACGTCGCGCCAGCTCGCGGACGACCAGCTCGAGGCGTTCTGCGAGAACTGGGGCAAGGTGAACCTCGCCTACGCGAAGTCGAAGAACCTGACGCCCTACGACGTGCTGATCATCGCCTCGATGGTCGAGCGGGAGACCCAGGCGCCGACCGAGCGCCCGCTGGTCGCCGCCGTGATCTACAACCGGCTGAAGGCGCGGATGCCGCTCGGAATCGACGCCACGCTGCGCTACGGGCTCAAGATCCCGCCGACGGAGTCGATCAGGCAATCGCAGCTCGACAGCTCGAGCCCGTACAACACGCGCAACCGGCCGGGCCTCCCGCCGACGCCGATCGCGAACCCGGGACTCGCCTCGATGCAGGCGGCCGCGCGACCGGCGCGCGTCGACTACCTCTTCTTCGTCCGCAAGCCGGACAAGGTGCACCACTTCTTCACCGCGAGCGCGAGCGAGTTCAACCGCTACGCGTGCGCGCACGGCTACGGCTGCGGCTGACGTGACGCGCCAGGTCGCGCTCCTCGGGCACCCGGTGGCGCACTCGCTCTCGCCCCGGATGCACAACGCAGCCTTCGCCGCGCGCGCGCTCGACTGGCACTACGCAGCGTTCGACGTCGAGGACGTGGTCGCAGCCGTCCGCGCGCTGCTCGCGCTCGGCTTCGCGGGCGCGAACGTCACGATCCCGCACAAGCAGGCCGTCGTCGCGGCCTGCGACGAGGCCGAGGGTGACGCGGTCAACACGCTCGTCCTCCGCGACGGCCGCGTCCTCGGCTTCAACACCGACCGGGCGATCCTTGCGGGGATCGACGCGCGGCGAGCGTGCGTGATCGGCGCGGGCGGCGCGGCCCGGACGCTCGCGCCGGCGCTTCCTCCCGACACGAGCTACTTCTCGCGCAGCGGCCATTGGCCGCCGCGCGCGGAACACGCCGACCTGGTGGTGAACGCGACGCCGGTGCGCGAGGAGCTGCTCGTCGAGCCGCGCGCGGGTCAGACGGTCGTCGACCTCGCCTATGGCCCGGACGGCGCCGAGACGGCTCTGGTCGCCGCCGCACGCACCGCCGGCTGCACCATCGTGGACGGGCTCGAGGCGCTCGTCCGCCAGGGCGCGCGCAGCTTCGAGCTCTGGACGGGCCTGGCTGCCCCGGTCGAGGCGATGCGGCGCGCGGTTCGACGCTAGACCATCTACGACCGCGCCCAGACCGCGAGGCCGGCGGCGAGCGCGGCGGCGCCCCCGAGCCCGACCAGGAGCCCGCGCACGAGCGCGGTGCCTGCCTCGTCGTCGGCGACCGGCGCCGCGCGGGGCGCCGCGACCGGGCGCCGGCCGCTGCGGTAGACGTAGGTCGTCTGCGCGTTGCCCCGCGGGTCGGGGTCGGCGAGGTACGAGTCGTACTGGCGGACGCGCGCGATCCGCAGCAGGACGGCCTGCGCGCGGTCGAGGAGCGCCGGGCCATCGACCGTCGCCGCGGCCCACGACCCCGCTCCACCGGGCGGCGTGAGCAGGCGCGAGGGCGGGACGACCTCGGCACGCAGGTCGATCTTGCCGTCCCCCCGCGGCACCGTCAGCCGCAGCGGGCGGCCGTCACCGAGCACGACGTCGACGCGGCGGCCGCCGATCGTCCCCGCCACGTGTAGCGGCGCCTCCACAGACGCGTGCGTCGGCTTCGGTTCGTCGCTGATCGTCGCGGTCCCGATCGGTACGAGCCGTCCCCGCAGCGTTGCCGCCCGCACCGCGTCCAGATAGCGCGCGAGCGGCGCCACCTGCGGCGTCGCGGTGAACGTGCTCGAGCGGATCGGGGTGGCGTTCGAGATCGTGACGGTGCTCCCCTTCGCCTCGACCCGCAGCGGGAGCACCTTCGCCGCCTCGCGCGGGCGCAGCCGCGCGTCGGCGACGAGCACTTTCCGGCCTGCGTTGAACCCGCTCCAGAGGATCGACGCGCGGCGCTGCCCCGGCGACGACTCCGACCCCGGCCCGGCGTCGACGGCGATCACCGGCGCCGGGACGATGAAGACGTAGTCGCCCTTCGTGAGCACGACGAGCCGCTGGCGCGCGCGCACCGCGAACGGCGTCCCACGCTCGTCGACGCGGGCCGTCACCTCCTCCGTCGTCAGGACGCGGTGGATGATCCCCTCGACTTCCACGAGCGGCCGGCCGCCGACCGGCGGCTCCGTCGACAGTGGGTTGAGCGGCGACGGCAGCGCCACCGTCGCGAGTGCCACCGCGACGAGGCTCAACGCACCTGGTCGATCACGGGCAGCGTCGCCGACAGCGGATCGTCTGGCACGGGGCCGAACGTCATGTCGTGGAAGCGCGCGAAGTAGACGTCGTCGTCGACGACCGACTCGTGGTTGCGCTCGTTGAACCCGCGCTCATCGCCGTTGACCCCCACGACGCTCACCTGCTCGAGCGCCTTCGTCACCTCGGCCGGGTCGGTCGAGTCGGCGAGCTGCAGCGCCGCGGCGAGTACCTGCATGAAGTCGTAGGCGTACATCGCGAACTCGGGCGGCTGGTAGACGGGCGCGCCGGCCGCCGTCTTCACGCCGACTTTCTCGGCGCCGTACGCGTCCTCGTAGCGCTGCTGGAACGCGAGGTACGGGCCCGGCCCGCGCTCTGCCGTCAGGCGCCCCGTGGCGAAGGTCAGGCCGTCAACCCACGACGGGTGGTCGGCCAGCTGCTGGCGGACGAGCGGGTCGGCGCCTGCCGGCGGCGTGAAGACCGGAACGTCCCAGCCCGCGGTCCGCGCGGCGGTGATCGCGGCCGCGATCGTCGGAGGGAGCCCCCACACCATGAGCGCGGTCGCGCCTGCGCCGCGCGCGCGCAGCACCTGGGGCGCGACGTCGAGCGCGCCGGCCGGAAGCGTGATCGACGCGGCAATCGCCTCCGGGTTGAGCGAGAACGCCTTGCGCAGCGACGCGGCGCCCGACTCTCCGTACCCCGAGTCGTCGTGCAGGAGCGCCACCTTCAGGCGCTTCGGAATCACGTACTCCGCGAGGCGGAACGCGAGGCCGTGGTTCGTCGGCGCGACGCGGTACACGTTCGGCCGTTTCTGGGCGTCGACGAGGTCCTCGCCGCCCTGGTAGACGATCCCGATCGGGACGTCGTCGCGGCCGGCGACCTCCCACGTCGCGTCGATCCCCGTCCCTTCGTCGACGATCGCGATCGCGCCGTCGCCGACCGCGCGGCGCACGTTCTGGAGCGCGCGGCGCGGCGAGAGTGCGTTGTCGAGGCGCTTCACGCGCAGGTCGTACGACTCGCCCCCGATCGAGACGCCGCCGCGATCGTTGATGTCGCTTGCCGCGAGGCTCACTCCGCGGTCGATCGTCGTCCCGACGTACGGAGTCTTCGAGAACGGCGCGTTCACGACCACGAGCAGGCTCTTACGCGCGCCGGACTCGTCCGAGCCGCCGCAGCCGGCGGCGGCGACGGTGCAGGCGAGCACGAGGAGCACGATTGGGAGGGCGCGTGTCACAGCGTCTGGCTCCCAAGATAGGCGCCGCGCACCGCGGGGTCGGCGCCGACCTGCTCCGGCGTCCCGCGCGCGATCACGCGCCCTGCGTCGAGGGCGACGACGCGCGCCGCGACGGTTCGCACGAGCCGCAGGTTGTGCTCGACGACGAGGATCGCGAGCCCCTCGTCGCGCAGGCCCGCGAGGACGCGCGCGAGGCGGTCGACCTCGGCATGCGCTGCCCCGGCAGACGGCTCGTCGAGCAGGAGGACGGCGGCGCCGGTCGCAGACGCGGCGGCGATCATCAGCAGCCGCTGGTCGGCGCCGGAGAGCTGCGACGCGGGTGTGTCGCCGCCGGCGCCGAGACCGAACCGTTCGAGGACCTCGTGGGCGCGGGCGGTGGCGCCAGCCTCCTCGGCGCGCGCCTTCGGCGTCGCGAGCAGCGTGCGCGCAAGGCCGCCGTGGCGCCGCGCGCCCGCGGATGCGACGAGCAGGTGCTCGACCGCGGTCAGCTCACCGAAGGTCGCCGTCGCCTGAAGCGTGCGCGCGAGCCGCCCCTCGCTCTCCACCGTGCCGGCGTCGGGGTGCTCGGTGCCGGCGAGCAGGCGGAGCGCGGTCGTCTTCCCGGAGCCGTTTGGCCCGATGAGCGCGACGATCTCGCCCGCCGGCACGTCGATGTCGAGCCCTTCGAGGGCGACGAGGTCGCCGTAGCGCTTCGAGAGCGCGCGGCCGGCGAGCCATCCTTGTGACACTGTGTCACGAGCTTCGGGGTGCGCTTCGGCCCTCGCGAGCCGGTGCCGACGGGGAGCGCGCAGGAGGCCCTCGCCGCCGAGCGCGAGCACCGCGAGCAGCAGCACCGCCGCGAGCAGCGGGTGGAATCGCGCGCTCGAGACGTTCTCGACCGCGCCCACGGCGTCCGCCGCCACCGATACGAGCCCCAGCACGACGACGCCGAGGAAGGCGCCGGCCGCGCTCGCCGCGCCGCCGATCAGCACGGCGACGAAGATCTTGAACGAGAGGTACGGGCCGTACGACGCTGCGTCCGCGATCCCCGCGAGCTGCACCGAGAGCCCGCCGGCCAGCCCGCCGACCGCCGCCGAGGCGACGAACGCCGTCAGCCGCAGCCGCGGCACGGGGACGCCCAGCGCCGCGGCCGCCGCTCGGCGGTCGCGTGCGGCGGCGAGGCGCAGGCCGAATGGGCCGCGGGCGAGCGCGACGAGGGCGAGCGCGGCGAGCGCGACGAGTGCAAGCGCGAGCTCGTAATGCGCCGTCGTCGACGGCCCCTCCGGCAGGAGCAGCCCCTGCGCGCCTCCTGACACGGACGGGAACGCCTCCAGCCCCAACGCGACGAGCCACGCGAGGATCCACGTCGAGACGGCGACGAGGCCGCGGTTCAGGCGGACGAAGCCGACGCCCGTCACGACGCCTGCGCCCGCGGCGGCCACGGCGCCGACGACGGCCGCGGCGAGCGTCGGAACGCCGCCGTGGATCCGGAGCTGCGCGGCGGTTAACGCGCCGACGGCCATGAACGCGCCCTGTGCGAGCGACGGCATCCCGGCGACGCCGACCGCGAGCGCGAGCCCCGTTGCCGCGAGTGCGAGGTAGAGCCCGGCGGCGAGGTCCTCGAGCCGTGACGACGAGACGACGATCGGCGCCGCCGCGGCGACCACGACGACCGCCGCGCCTGCCGTCGCGCGCACGTCCCACGCGCGCCGCGCGTCGCGCGCCGCGCCGGCGAGCGCGGCCGCCGTCGCCGTCACTCGGCCCTCGCCTCGGGCTCGCGCAAGGCGCGCGCCGCGAGCAGCGCGAGCACGAGCGCGAGCGGCACGACCTCGCGGTACGGCGGCCCCGCCCACGAGACGTTGGCGATCCCGGCCTCGAGCAGCCCGAACGCGATCCCGGCGACGAACGACGTCCAGAGCGCGAATCGAACGGCGACCGCAGCCGCGAGCCCCTTCAGCCCGAGCAGCGCGGCCGTGTCGACGTTGAACGCACCGGACGGTGCCGCGACCACCGCCGCGAGCCCCGCCACGACGCCCGCGAGCGCGAACGCGAGCCCGACGAGCCGCGAGACGGGGAGGCCGACGACGCGGGCTCCCTCGACGTCCGAGGCGACCGCCTCGAGCGCGCGACCGAACCTCGTCCGCGCGAGGATCCAGGCCGACGCGCCGGCGAGCGCGAGTGCGACCGCGATCACGAACAGCGACCGCGCCTGAATCGTCGCGCCGCCGACGTGCCAGAAGCCGTCGTCGCCCAAACCGCGGAACGGCAGCGGGTCGGGAAACACGTAGCTCGGCCGGTCGAAGATCGCGACGATCAGCGTTCGCAGCGCGAACGCGAGCGCGAGCGACGCGCCGACCCAGCCGACCGTCGAGCCGCGCAGCTGGTACGGCTGCACGGCGAACCAGTAGCTGCCGGCGCTCGCGGCCGCGACGAGCGCGAGGCCGCCGAGCACGGCGAGCAGGAACCGCCCGCCGCTCACGCTCGTCGAGGTCACCGGCGCCGTGCCCGCGGCGAAGAAGAGCGTCGCGAACACGCCGAGCGCGATCAGCTCGCCGAACGCGAAGTGCACGACCCCGGTCAGACGGTAGACGAGCGAGTGCCCGACGGCGACGAGCCCGTAGACGGCGCCGGCGGCGAGGCCGCTGACGGCAACCTGGAGGACGACGTCCACGCGCCCGGACTCTAGGCTCTCTTGGGATGGGACTGGAGCTGACCACCGCGGGCGAGTCGCACGGCCCGGCGCTCGTCGCGATCGTCACAGGCCTGCCGGCAGGCCTCGTCCTCGACCGCGACGCGATCGACTCCGACCTCCGCCGCCGCCAGCAGGGCTACGGCCGCTCGCCGCGCCAGCAGATCGAGACGGACGCTGTGGAGGTCCTCGCCGGCCTTCGCCACGGGCGGACGCTCGGAACGCCGCTCGCGCTGCTCGTGGCGAACCGCGACCACCGCAACTGGACGTGGGGGATGAGCCCGTGGCCGCCGGAGGGCGAGCCCGAGGGAAAAGGAAAGGCGGCGGTGACGCTCCCGCGGCCGGGCCACGCCGACCTCGTGGGTGCGCAGAAGTACGGGCTCGCGGACGTCCGCGATGCACTGGAGCGCGCCTCAGCGCGGCACACGGCGGTGCACGTCGCGGCGGGGGCCGTCGCGAAGGCGCTCCTCCGGGGGATCGGCGCCGAGGTCGAGGGCTCGGTGCACGACGAGGAGGCGCTCCGCGCGCGGGTGGACGAGGCGCGCGCGGCGCGGGACACCGTCGGCGGTGTCGTGGAGGTGCGCGCGCGCGGCGTCCCGCCGGGCCTCGGGTCCTACGCGTCGAAGGACTGCCGCCTCGACGCGCGGCTCGCTGCGGCCGTGATGGGGATCCAGGCGGTGAAGGGCGTCGAGATCGGCGAGGGCTTCCGGCTCGCGAAGCTCCGCGGCTCGGAGGCGCACGACGAGATCGTCCGCGACGACGGCGGCCTGCGCCGGACGACGAACCGCGCGGGCGGGATCGAGGCCGGCGTCTCGAACGGCGAGGAGATCGTCGTCCGTGCGGCGATGAAGCCGCTGCCGACGTTGATGAAGCCCCTCGGCTCCGTGGACCTCCACACCGGCGAGCCGGCGGAGGCGCTCGTCGAGCGGTCCGACGTGGCTGCGGTGGAGGCGCTCGCCGTCGTCGCCGAGGCCGCGGTCGCGTGGGAGCTGGCCGTGGCCGCGCGAGACAAGTTCGGCGGAGACTCGCTCGGCGACTTCGTCGCCGCGTGGCGCGCCTATCTGGAGCGGATCGACTGGACCGCCCGCTGAACGCACTCGACCGGCACCTCGCGCTGATCGGCTTCATGGGCGCAGGCAAGACGACGATCGGGCGGCAGGTGGCGCACTCGATCGGCCGCGCCTTCGTCGACGTCGACGAGGGGATCGAGCTCGAGTTCGAGCAGACGATCGGTGAGCTGTTCTCCGACGTCGGCGAGGAGACTTTCCGCGGCCTCGAGTGGGTCCAGACGACGCACGCGTTCCGGACGTGGCCCGCGCCGCTCGTCGTCGCCCTCGGTGGCGGCGCGCCGACCTCGGTCGGCGTCCGCGAGGTGCTCGCGCGAGAGGAGGCCCTTACCGTCCTCCTCGACGTCGACGTCGACACGGCCTGGGAGCGGGCGCGTGGCACCGAGCGGCCGCTCGCGGGCGAGGAGAAGGAGTTCCGCCGGCTGCACGAGGAGCGGCAGCCGCTCTACCGCGAGGTCGCCGACGCCGTCGTCCCTTCGGGTGACGTCGACGGCGTGATCCTCGCCGCCGCCGGGATCCACCACGAGCTCGGGGCGCTCGACGGGCTCGCGGAGCTCGTGCCCGGCGACGGCCCGGTGGCGCTCGTCGCAGACCCGACCGTCGCCGGCATCTACGGCCCCCGCGCGCAGGAGGCGCTTGGTGCGCGCCTCCAGCAGACGATCGACGTGCCGCGCGGCGAGGAGGCCAAGCAGCTCGACGTCGCCCGCCGGGTCTGGAGCGAGCTGCGCCTCGACCGCGGCGGCACGATCGTCGCGCTCGGCGGCGGCACCACCACCGACCTCGCCGGCTTCGTCGCCGCGACCTACCTTCGGGGCATCCCGTGGGTCGCGGTGCCGACGACCCTCGTGGGGCAGGTCGATGCCGCGATCGGCGGCAAGACCGGGATCGACCTTCCCGAGGGCAAGAACCTCGTCGGTGCGTTCCACTGGCCGGCGCGCGTGATGATCGACGAGGCGCTGCTCGAGACGCTGCCCGAGCGCGAGCGCCGCCAGGGTCAGGCGGAGCTGCTCAAGACGGAGCTGCTCGCCGAGCGCAGCCTCGACGTCCGCGGCGCCGCAGCGTTCAAGGCCGCGCTCTGCCTCCGCGACCCGCGCGACCAGGGCCAGCGCAACGTCCTCAACCTCGGGCACACGTTCGCGCACGCGCTCGAGGCCGCGGCCGACTTCGATCTGCCACACGGCGAGGCGGTCGCGCTCGGCCTGCTCGCTGCACTCAGGCTCTCGAACCGCGACACGACGCGCGTCGAGGAGGAGCTCGAGCCGCGGCCGGTCGCCGTCGACTCCGAGCGCGCGTGGCAGGCGCTTCTGCGCGACAAGAAGCGCGCGGGCGACGCGATCCGCGTCGTCGTCCTCGCCGACGACGGCCCTCGCGTCGAGGAGCGGCCCGCGGAAGAGGTGCGGAGGGAACTCGTTAGGCTCATCGGCTGATGCAGATCACGGTCCTCAACGGCGTGAACCTCGACGTGCTCGGGCGCCGCGACCCCGCGGTCTACGGGGGCAAGAGCCTCAACGAGCTCGAGACACGCATCTACGCGTGGGCACACGAGCTGGAGATCTCGGTGCGGTGCCGGCAGACGAATGAGGAGGGGCTCTTCGTGGCCTGGATCCACGACGCCTACGACGACGGGAGCGACGCCCTCGTGGTGAACCCGGGCGCGTGGAGTCACTACAGCTACGCGATCCACGACGCGCTCGAGTTGCTCGACGTGCCGTTCGTCGAGGTCCACCTCTCGAACATCGAAGAGCGCGAGGAGTGGCGTCGCCGGAGCGTGATCGCGCACCTCGCCACCCACCGCGTCATCGGCAAGGGGCCCGACGGCTACCGAGAGGCGCTCAAGTATCTGGTCGGGGCGTCGGCGTGATGGAGCGGCTCGAGCGGCTGCGGGCGCGCCTCGACGCGCCGCTCCTCGTCACGAACCTGACGAACGTCTTCTACCTCACGGGCTTCGAGAGCTCGAACGCCGCCCTCCTCGTCGACCCCGGCGGCGACGCGCAGCTCTTCACCGATTTCCGCTACCTCGAGGCGGCGCAGCGCGTGGAGGGAGTCGAGAAGGTGATGACGAAGCGCGCCCTGCTGCGGGACGTCGCCGGGCGGCTCGCCGGGAAGCTCGCGTTCGAGGCGGACGCGCTCCCGTACTCGCAGTTCGAGGTGCTCGCAGGCGGCGGGCTCGACCTCGTTCCGACGACGGGCGTCGTCGAGCAGTTGCGCGCGGTCAAGGACGAGGCCGAGCTGGCGAAGATCGGGCGGGCGGCGAGGGTGGCCGAGCGCGCGTTCGAGGCGCTGACCGCCGAGACGTGGATCGGCCGGACGGAACAGGACGTCGCGTGGCGCCTGCGCCAGTTGATGCACGCTCACGGCGCCGACGACGTCTCGTTCGACTCCGCGATCGCCGCGGGCGCGAACGGATCGCTCCCGCACGCGGAGCCGAGCGAGCAGGTGATCGAGACGCGCAGGCTCGTCGTGGCCGACTTCGGGGCGAAGGTCGACGGCTACTGCTCCGACTGCACCCGAACGCTGGCGACCGGCGCGCTCCCGAAGGAGCTGCGCCGGATCTACGACGTCTGCCGCGAGGCGCAGGAGGCGAGCGTCGCGCGGGTCCAGGCCGGCATGACGGGCGTCGAGGCCGACGCGATCGCGCGCGGGATCATCGACGAGGCCGGCTACGGCGAGCAGTTCGGCCACGGCCTCGGGCACGGCGTCGGGCTCGAGATCCACGAGGCGCCGCGCCTCTCGCAGGAGTCGACGGACACGCTCGAGGTCGGGAACGTGGTCACGATCGAGCCCGGGATCTATGTTCCGGGCCTCGGCGGCGTCCGCATCGAGGACCTGGCGATCGTGCGCGAGGACGGCGTCGAGCTCCTCACCTCGTTCCCGAAGGATTTGATCGCGGTCAGCTAGGCTCCGCGGCCGAAATGGCAGAGGTCGTCACCACCAACCAGTTCCGCAACGGGATGCACATCGCGCTCGACGGCCAGACGTGGCGGATCGTCGAGTTCCAGCACGTGAAGCCCGGTAAGGGCGGCGCCTTCGTGCGCACGAAGCTGAAGTCGCTCGGCTCGGGGTCGGTCGTCGACAAGACCTTCCGCGCGGGCGAGAAGTTCGAGCGCATCCGGACGGACAACAAGACGATGCAGTACCTCTACGACGCCGGCGAAGAGGTCGTCTTCATGGACGGCGAGACGTACGAGCAGCTGGCGCTGCCGCGCGAGGCGGTGGAGGACGCGCTGCCGTTCATGCAGGCGTCGACCTCGTGGCAGGTGCTGTTCGTGGGCGGCGCGCCGACCGGGATCGACCTGCCCGC
>DATHAE010000061.1:0-5465 GCA_035296805.1 Gaiellaceae bacterium
AGCGCGACGTCTCGAAGCGCGGGCGGCGCGCCTCGACGTGGCGCCGCGCGCGCGCCGCGATCTGGCGACAGTTCGTCTCGGTCCTCCGCGTCGCCGACGCTCCCCGTCATGCGATACGCGATCGAGAACAGGAGCGGCCGCAGCTCCTCGTACGTCGCGTCGAGATCCATCGTGGGCATGACGAGACGACGGCCCCCCTTGTGACGGTCGGCTAGCGCCGGACCAGTGCGCGCGCCGCGGGCACGGCCGCCGCTGCGGCCGCGGACCCGACGAGCCAGCGGCGCAGGCGGAGCGAGGTCCAGAGGGTCGAGCGCCGCGAGCGCTCGTCGAAGCGGCCGTGGGCGCCCCGGTCGCCGGGGAGCGGCTCGAGCAGGTTGTCGGGCGACCCGATCGGCTTCGGCTCACTCGTGTGCTGGCCCTTCCACCCCGTGCGCCGCAGAATGAGGTCGCCGGCGCGCGGCGCGAGCTTCTGGCCCCACAGCAGCTTCTGCGCGCCCCAGCCGACCGGAAGCTCGCGGATCGGGTGCTCGAAGCAGTGGACGACGGCGTCGGCGAACTGCTCCGGCTGGTAGATCGGCGGCACCGGCTGCGGCTGGTACCCGATGTACTGGCGTGCGGTGTCGAACTGCGGCGTGTTGATCGCGCCGGGGAGCACCAGCGAGACGTCGACGGGGATCCCGTGCTTCTGGTGCTCCACCCGCGCGGTCTCGAAGAACGTGCGCGCGGCAGCCTTCGACGAGCAATACGCCGCCTGGAGCGGGATTCCGCGGTAGGCGAGCGCGGAGTTGACGTGCACGAACGCGCCGCGGGCCTGCGTCAGCGCGGCGAGCGCGGCCCAGTAGCAGTTCACGGCGCCGAGAAAGTTGACGTCCAGCACGCGCCGCAGCTCGTCGGGCTCCAGCTCCCGCGCCTCGCGGTAGACCGTCACCATCGCGTTCGCGCAGAAGGTGTCGATGCACCCGAACCGGTCGATCGCCTCCTCGACGATCCGATGGCAGTCGTCGAGGACCGCGACGTCGGCGACGACGGCGCACGCCTCGGATCCCGCCGCCGCGATCTCCGCCACGCACGCGTCGAGGCCGTCGGCCCCTCGCGCCGCGACCACCACGCGCGCGCCGCGCGCGCCCGCGAGCCGAGCGACCGCGCGGCCGAGGCCGGCGGACGCGCCGGTCACCACGACGACCTGCTCCGCGAGCGATTTCTTCCGCATTTGCAAGGGTGTCACCGACGGTGGCCGCAGGCAAACCGGCTATGCTCGTCGGCATGCCGTTCGGCATCGGAGCCACCGAGCTGATCATCCTCCTGCTCGTCGTCCTGATCGTGTTCGGCCCGAAGCGCCTGCCCGAGATGGGACGATCGCTCGGCCGCGGTATGCGCGAGTTCAAAGACTCGATCTCGGGCCGCGACGACGACGACGCTGATCGCGAGCGCGGCCCGGCGGGGCTCCCGTCCTCCACGGAGAGTCCCGACGCGACGGACGTCGCGCGGCCGCGCGAGCGCGCGCGCGAGAACGACCCGATCGTCTAGCCCGTGCCACGGCTCCCGCGGCGCCTGGCCCACGGTGAGGAGGCGACGCTTGTCGAGCACCTCGAGGAGCTGCGTGCGCGGCTCGTGATCATGCTCGTGGCGGTCGGGCTCTGCGCCGGCGTCGCCTATGCGTTCCACCACCGGATCATCCGCCTGCTCGTCGAGCCGCTCCCCGACGACCACGAACAGCTGCTCACGCTCGGCCCGCTCGAGCCGTTCTCGACCTCGGTCAAGGTCAGCATCTACGCGGGGCTCCTCGCTGCGCTGCCGATCGTGCTCTGGCAGCTGTGGAGCTTCCTTGCGCCGGCGATGGAGGAGCACGCGCAGCGCGTGATCGCGATCTTCGTCGCGTTCGCCACCGCGCTCCTCGCCGGCGGCATCGCCTTCGCGTACTTCATCGTGCTCCCAGGCGCGCTGCGCTTCCTGACGAACTACGACGACGACCTGTTCAACATCCAGATCCGCGCCCGCGACTACCTCAGCTTTGCGACGGCGACGATCGTCGCGACCGCGATCGTCTTCGAGCTCCCGATCTTCATCCTCGCGCTCGTGCGCCTCGGCGTGCTTTCGACGGCGGTGCTGCGGCGGAACCGCCGCCTCGGCTACGTCATGTGCGTCGCCGTCGCGGTGCTGCTGCCGAGCGTCGATCCGGTCTCGCTCGCGCTCGAGTCGATCCCGCTGATCCTGCTCTTCGAGCTCTCGATCTGGATGTCGGCGTTCTTCGAGCGTCGCTGGCAGCGCGCCGGAGTGCTCTGGACGGCGACCGAGTGACGCGCGCAGTCTCGGCCGAGTGGGTCCTGCCGGTGGACGGGCCGCCGCTCCGAGACGCACGGGTCGTCTGGGACGAGGGCCGGATCGTCGAGGTCGCACCGGGACGAGCGGACGAGCACCACGACGAGGCCGTGATCCTGCCGGGGCTCGTGAACGCGCACTCGCATCTGGAGTACGCGGTCTACGCCGGGTTCGGCGACGGCGAGCCGTTCGGATCGTGGCTGGCAACGCACATCCGGCGCAAGCAGGCGCTCGACTTCGAGGGCATGCTCGCGGTCGCACGCCGCGGCGCCGTCGACAGCCTCGCCTCGGGGATCACGACGACGGCGGACTACTCCTTCGCCGGCGCGGCCGCGGTCGCGGCGGCCGAGGCCGGCCTCCGCGCGATCGTCTACCTCGAGGTGTTCGCGTCGGACCCGCGCGAGGCCGAGCGCCAGTTCGAGCAGACGCAAGCGCGGGCGGTGGGCGTCGCTTGTGACACTGTGTCACTAGGGATCTCGCCCCACGCGCCGTACACCTGCTCCGTCGAGGTCTACCGCTGGTGCCTCTCGCTCGGCATACCCGTCGGGACGCACCTTGCCGAGAGCGCCAACGAGAACGAGTGGCTGGAGCGGGGGACAGGGCCGATGGCGACGAACCGCGAGGTGCTCGTCGGCCCGACCGGGAAGCGCGCCGTCGCGACGCTCGAGCCCGTGCTCGGCCCTGACCTGCTGTGCGCGCACTGCGTCGAGGTGGACGCCGCCGAGATCGCGCTGCTCGCGGAGCGAGACGTCCCCGTCGCGCACTGCCCGCGCTCGAACGCCGTCCTCGGCTGCGGCGTCGCCCCACTCGCCGACCTCCGCGCCGCAGGCGTCCGCGTCGGCCTCGGGACGGACTCGCCGGCGTCGACGCCCTCCTTCGACATCTTCGAGGAGCTGCGCTCCGCGATCTACGCTGCGCGGGCGCGCGAGCGGCGCCCCGACGCGCTGACGGCCGAGGAGGCGCTGCGGCTGGCGACGGTCGACGCGGCGCGCGCGCTCGGACTCGACGACGAGATCGGTACCCTGGCGCGCGGCAAGCGGGCGGACCTGACCGTCCTCTCGCTGGGCGGGAGCCCGTACCATCCCGTCGAGGATCCGGCGGCCGCGGTCGTCTTCGGCGGCTCGCCCGACCGGGTTCTCGAGACGATCGTCGACGGTGAGACCCGACACCGCAGAGGAGAGACCGAGTGGCACGAGGCACACAGCACCGCAAGCGTCGCCCGGCGGACGATGCTCTCCACGCCAAGGAAGTAGCCGCTCGCTCGAAGTCGAAGTCGAAGGCGCCGAGCTGGGAGGACGAGCTCTTCTTCAGCCGCCTGCGGCGGCACGCGAAGTGGATGTACGTCCTCCTCGTCGTCGTCTTCGCCGGCGGCTTCGTTTTCCTTGGGGTCGGGTCGGGCGGCGGGATCGGCGACGCGCTGCAGAGCTTCTTCGACCGCAACGCCTCGACCAGCAAGTCGACGGGTGAGCTGCGCGACAGGGTGCAGGAGAACCCGAAGGACGCTCGGGCCTGGCGCGACCTTGCGACGAAGCTCTCGCAGGACCAGAAGACGGGCGAGGCGATCGTGGCGCTGAAGCGCTACACGGCGCTCCGTCCCAACGAGGAGGGAGGCCTCCAGGAGCTCGCCGGCCTGTACGCGCGGCGCGCCGACGACTATCAGCGCGAGGCTGCGATCGCGCAGGCCGAGGCGCAGCTGATCGCGCCGGGCACGGCCTTCCAGCCCGCGCCGACGACGACCTTGGGACGCATCTACCAGGACCCGACGGGGCTCCAGGATCAGATCGCGGCGGCCGTCACCACTCAGGCGAACGAGAAGGTGACGGCGGCCTACACGAAGCTCGCGAGCGTCTCGAAGCAGGCTCAGGCCGTCTACCAGCGGCTGATCAAGCTCGACCCGACGGACGCGACGCGCCAGATCCAGCTCGGCGAGGCGGCGCAGAACGCGGGCAACACCGGGGTCGCGATCGCCGCCTACCGGCGGTTCCTGAAGCTCGCTCCGGACGACCCCCTGGCGCCGGCCGTGAAGGCGCAGCTCCAGCAGCTGACTGCACCCTCTCCGACGGCCACGGCCTCGGGCTAGACTCCCTCGCGCCCTGCACCATCCACGACCGGGGGACGGGATGAACTTCGACATCAAGACCGAGCAGCTGTCCGACGACGCGTACGTCATCTCGCTCGCGGGCGAGGTCGACCTCTACACCGCGCCGGAGTTCAAGCAGCAACTGCTCGAGGTGATCGGACAGGGCGGCAAGAACGTTGTCGTCGACTTCACGAACACGACATTCATCGACTCGACGACCCTCGGCGTCCTCGTCGGCGGCGTCAAGCGGCTGCGCACGAACGACGGCCAGCTGTCGCTCGTCTGCAGCGACCGCAACATCACGAAGATCTTCGAGATCACGGGCCTCGACAGGGTCTTCGCGATCCACGGCACGCGCGAAGAGGCCGTGTCGAAGCTGGGCGGCGGCGCACAGACCCCCGCGTAGATGGCGCGGCGCGCGGCCCTCGCGGCACTCGCCGTCGCCACGGCGGCGCTCGTGTCGGGATGCGGCGCCGTCGACCACATGAGCGCGTCCGAAGGCGACCCGTCGAACGGGAAGACGCTCTTCTCGCAGAAGTGCGCTTCGTGCCACGTGCTCGCCGACGCGAACGCGAAGGGGACGATCGGGCCGAGCCTCGACGCCGCCTTCGCGTCGGTCCGCCTGCAGAAGTTCGACGAGTCGACGATCCGCGACGTCGTGCGCGGCCAGATCGCCTATCCCGAGGAGCCGATGCCGGCGGAGCTCGTGGTCGGCGACGATGCCGACGATGTCGCCGCCTACGTCGGCAAGTGCGGCGGCGTGCCGGCCTGCGGCGTCGAGGCGACGGCCGCGAAGCCGCCGGCCGAGACGACGACGACCGCCGGGGGAGGCGGCGCCGACGCCCGGGCCGAGGGGAAGCAGATCTTCACCGGCTCCGCCGGCTGCGGCGGCTGTCACGCCCTCGCGGACGCAGGCACGAGCGGCAACGTCGGCCCGAACCTCGACGAGGCGAAGCCGAGCAAGGCGCTCGCCGTCGCCCGCGTGACGAATGGCAAGGGCCCGATGCCGCCCTTCAAGGGCCAGCTCTCGCCGGCTCAGATCCAGGCCGTCGCAGCGTACGTCTCG
>DATHAE010000062.1:0-10398 GCA_035296805.1 Gaiellaceae bacterium
GTCCGTCCCGTCACCTCGCGGTCGCCGAGGACCGAGAACATGACGGCCGGGTCGGTCGGCGCAATCGCGGCACCGAGCAGGCCCGACGTCGTCCACCCGAACCCGAGCGCCCAGTGCGCGAAGCCCGCGACCAGCGCCGCCGTCGTGAACGTGCCGAGGACGCCGAGTGAGGCAATCGGGATCGCTGCGGGCCGGAAGGTCCGCCAGCCGATCGAGGCGCCGCCGTCGAACAGGATCACGATCAACGCGACGGTCGCGATCCGCTCAACGGTGCGGATCGAGACGTCGAGGCCCGAAAAGATGTCAGACGCCGCCGCCGCCGCGACCAGGAAGAGCGCAGCACCCGGGATCGAGATCCGCTCGGTGATCTTGCTCGCGAGCAGAGCGGCCGACAGGCCGACCGAGACGAGCAGGACGATCGCGCCGAACGAAAGGGCGTCTTCCACGGCCGAAAGACGCTATAGAGAGGAGCTTCTGCCGGTGCTGCCCTCGGTTCAAAAACTCCTAACGTTTCCGTGACTGGCGCAACACTTCGGGAGGAAATACTCTGTTTGCCTGTGCGGCGTCTCCTCACCATGCTTGCGCTCGCCCTGCTCGCGCTTCCGGCCGCGGCGTACGCGGCTGCGACCGCCCCCGGCGACGGCACGCTCGTCGTCCGTCACGCCAGCGGGAAGATCACCGTCAGCGGCAGGGGACTCATCTTCGGCCGCTTCGACGAGGGGACGCTGACGGTCGTCGACTACAACCCCGACGACGGAGTCGAGCCGCAGGTCAACGGGTGGGACCGGAAGATCGACCTCCTCGGTGAAGGCAGGTGGCAGTACAAGGGCGACAACATCCGCTTCCGCTTCTTCGGCGGCCGGTACAAATTCACGTTCACGGGTGCGTCCGGCATCGACATCTCGGCCGTCGGCAGCGGGAGGGTGACCGTGGCGGGCGCCGGGCCGTTCTTCATCGACGACTACGGCTTCTACTCCGTCGACGGCTCGAAGTTCCAGCCGCTCACCCTCGCGACCGTCAACACGCAGTTCGGCTCGCCCTAGCGATGCCGGCGAACGCCGCGCCGACGATCCTGGTCGTCGAGGACGAGAGCTCGATCGCCTCGTTCGTCTCGCTCTACCTCAAGAACGCCGGCTATACCGTTCGCACCGCCGCGACCGGCAGCGAGGGGCTGTCGCAGGCGGCGGCGCACGAGCACTCCCTCATCGTCCTCGACCTGATGCTGCCGGACATCGACGGGATCGAGGTCTGTAAGCGGATCCGCCAGCGCTCGGACGTGCCGATCCTGATGCTGACGGCGCGCGACGAGGACGTCGACAAGATCATCGGTCTGGAGGTCGGCGCCGACGACTACCTGACGAAGCCCTTCAACCCGCGCGAGCTCGTCGCGCGCGTGAAGTCGGTCCTTCGCCGCGCGACCCCGGAGCGGCGCGACCGCGAGAACGAGGTCATGGTGCACGGCGACCTCCACATCGACGCCGGCCGCCGCGAGGTGCACGTCGGGGAGGAGGAGATCCAGCTCGCGCCGAAGGAGTTCGACCTGTTGTGGGAGCTGCTCGACCACCGCGGGCTCGTGCTGACGCGCGACCAGCTCCTGGAGCGCGTCTGGGGCTACACCTTCGCCGGCGACACGCGCACGGTCGACGTCCACGTCCGCCAGTTGCGCCGCAAGCTCGGCGATGCGTCTCCGATCGTCACCGTCTGGGGCGTGGGGTACAAGGTGTCGCCGGCGAAGGACAAGCAGCCGGCGGGATAGCTCGTGTTCAACTCGCTCCGCGTCCGGATCCCGCTGCTCTTCCTCGCCGGGATCCTGCTGGCCGGAGCGGTGACGACGACGATCGCGGTTCGGCTGTTCCAGAGCTTCGCGCACGACCGGGCCGTCGTCGAGCTCACGCACGAGGCGAACGGGATCGCTCGGCTGTACGCGAACGCCGTCAACGACGCGTTTCCGAGGGAGGGCGAGGAGCCGCGGCGCGCGCCGCGCTTCGCGCGCAAGGACCTCGAACGCGCCACCGGAGACCGCATCTACTACGTCGGGGGCGTGCCGTTTCCCGGCGAGGAGTCGGGGCTCCGAGAGCTCAATCCGAGGAAGACACCGATCGACTGGACCTCGGGCAAGTCGCTGACGTTCGAGTTCACCCCGCCGGGCGCGAAGCGGAAGTTTCTCGCCGTCGCGAACCCCGTGCTGCTCCGCGGCCAGGTGCTCGGCGCGATCATCGTCGCGCAGCCGAAGACCGACGTCCGCGACCAGGTCTTCCAGCTCGTGCGCCGGCTCGCCGTCGCAGCGATCCTCGGCCTGCTCGTCGCCGCGATCGCGGCGTGGTACCTCGCACGGCGCCTCGTCAAGCCGCTGCTTGCGCTCTCGCGCGCCGCCGACCAGGTCGCGGCCGGAAGCTATGACGTCGACATCGGCCGCAGCGGGCCCGGTGAGATCGGCCATCTCGAGGAGCGATTCGGCGAGATGGCGCAGCGGCTTGCCGAGGCCGAGGCGCTCGAGCGGAACTTCCTGATGTCGGTCTCGCACGAGCTGCGTACGCCGCTGACGGCGATCCGCGGCCACGTTGCCGCTCTGCTCGAAGGCGTGGTCGAGGACCCGGATCTCCGCGAGCACTCGCTCGAGATCGTCGAGGCCGAGGCGCAACGGCTCGAGCGGCTGGTCGGCGACATCCTCGACCTGGCGAAGCTCGACGCCCACCGGTTCACCGTCACGACCGAGGAGGTCGACATGGAGACGCTCCTCGATCGCGCCTACGAGACGTTCACGGAGGAGGCGCGGCGGCGGTCGATCGACTACGAGCGCGAGGTGCGCCAGCGGCCGGTGATCAACTCCGACGGCGACCGCGTGCTCCAGATCGTCGGCAACCTGCTCTCGAACGCGTTCAAAGTCACCCCCGACGGCGGCCGGATCCAGCTCCAGCTCGCGCAGGCGAACGGGACCGTTCGGGTCGCCGTCGAGGACACAGGGCCGGGCATTCCTGCAGAGGCGCAGGAGCTGCTCTTCCGCCCGTTCGTGTCGGCCACGGGCGGCGGGACCGGGCTCGGGCTCGCGATCGCGAAGGAGCTCTCGTCGGCGCTCGGCGGGCGGATCGACCTCGAGAGCGAGGTCGGCCGCGGCTCCCGGTTCGAGCTGATTCTCCCGGCTCGCTGACGTGCCGGCGTGCTGACGCGTGACCGCCGGATCGCAGCTGCGTGCGCGCTGGCCGCCCTGGCGACGAGCGGCTTCGCGGTCCTCGCGTCGATCGCTCCCCATGGCTGGTCGACGAGCGTGCTCGTGCGCATGGCGGACGTCGAGCCGCTCGCGCGGCTCGCGTCGCAGTCCGACCCGAACTTCCGCTTCGTCTCGCCGGGCGCGCACTTCGACGGCGTCTACTTCTACGCGATCGCGCGCGACCCGCTGGCGCGCGGGGAGGCGCACGAGCTGATCGACCGGTCGGCCTACCGCTACGGCCACGTCGGGTACGGGTGGCTGGCGTGGCTCTTCAGCCTCGGGCGGGGCGAGACCGTGCCCGGCGCCCTGCTCACGGTCAACCTGTTCGCGCTCGCGGCCGCGGCGTTCGCGTCGAGCCTGATCTCGCGCGACTACGGCTGGACCCCGTGGGGCGGCCTCGCGATCGCGTTCAGCCCGGGGATCCTCTACACCGTCACCGTCGACACGAGCGAGCCGCTCGGCGTGGCTGCGATCGCGCTTGCGCTGCTCGCGTGGATCCGCGGCCGGTGGGGTCCGGCGGCCGTCGCGCTCGTCGCCGCCTGCCTGATCAAGGAGCCGTTCGTGGTCGTGCCCGCGTCGCTTGCGCTGTGGGAGGCGATCGAGTGGGCGCGCGCGCGTCGGCCGTCGGACCTCGGCCGCCGGGCCGCGGCGCTCGCCGCCGGTCCGCTCGCGTTCGCGGCGTGGCAGGTCTACCTGCGTGCCACCTTCGGGGAGCTCTCCTTCAGCGGCGGCCGGGAGGAGACGACGCTGCTGCCGTTCACGGGTTGGTGGGACACGCTGGACAAGGCGGCGACGCTCGGCGTCGGCGACTTCGGCGCGTCGCAGTTCGGTCTGGCGCAGGTCCCGCTCCTCGTCGCCGCGGGTGGCTTCGTCCTCCTCGGCGTCTTCCTCGCCCTGCGCGTCCGGACCCCGTTCGACACGCTCTACCTGTTCCTGGCGGTGATCCTCTTCAGCCTCACCTGGCGCGGGCTGCTGTTCCCGAAGGACCTGATCCGCCACCTCGCGGTGCCGATCGCCGTCGCGCCGGCGGTGTTCGCCGCCGCGCTGCGGCCGCCGCCTCGACCGGCGGCCTAGCTCAACCGGGCTCCGCGGCCCGGAGCTCGACGAGCTTGCCCTCGCGCGGCGCGACGGCGGCCTCGATCCGGTCGAGGCGCTCGTTGATCGCGCGCCAGCCGCCCGTGACGAGGTCGACCAGGAGCGCGAGGTCGTCGACCCGTGCGTGCCGCTCTGCGAGGAGGTCCGTCTCGAGGCGCTCCAGGCGGCGGATCGTTCCGTTCGCGAGCCCCTTCACCTCGGCGAGCCGCCGCGCGAGCGGCGCGGCTTCGGTGCGGAGTCCTTCGCTGAGGGCCGTTCCGACTGCTTCGGGCAGGACGTTCTGGAGCTCGTCTGCGGTCTGCCCCAGCGCCTCGACCTGGATCCGCGCCCGCTCGAGTGCGGCCGTGACGTCGGCCGCGAGGGTGATGCGTTCCATCAGCCGAAGGTACCGTCGCGGCCGGATGGACAGCTCCGAGCTCGACTACGACCTCCCGCCGGAGTTGATCGCGCAGCGTCCGGTCGAGCCGCGAGATGCCTCGCGCCTGCTCGTCTACAGCCGCGCGACGGGTGAGCTGCGCCACCGTGCATTCCGCGACCTCCCGGACGAGCTGCCGGCCGAGACGCTCGCTGTCGTGAACGACACGCGGGTCGTGCCGGCGCGGATCCCGATCGCGCGTCCGCGCGGCGAGGTGCTCCTGCTGGAGCGGACGGGCGACACCGAGTGGCTCGCGCTCGCGAGGCCGACGCGGAAGCTCCGGGCGGGGAGGAGGTACGGCGCCGTCGAGCTCGTCGAGCACGTCGGCGAGGGCCGCTGGCGCGTCCGGCTCGACGGCGAGCCGGGGGGCGAGACGCCGCTGCCGCCGTACATCACCGAGCCGCTCGAAGATCCGGCGCGGTACCAGACGGTGTACGCAGACGAGGAGGGCTCGGCCGCGGCGCCGACCGCCGGCCTCCACTTCACGCCCGAGCTGCTCGGGCGGCTCGACGTCGAGCGCGTGACGCTCCACGTCGGGCTCGACACGTTCAGACCCCTCGCGACGGCGACGCTCGAGGAGCACCTGCTCCACGGTGAGCGCTACGCCGTCTCGCCGGCGGCCTTCCGGCGCATCCGCGACGCGGAGCGCGTCCTCGCGGTCGGGACGACGACGGTGCGCGTGCTCGAGACGCTCGCGCGCGGCGCGACCCTCTCGGGCCGCACCGACCTCTTCGTCACGCCCGGCTTCGAGTTCCGCCGCGTCGATCACCTGCTGACGAACTTCCACCTCCCGCGCTCGACGCTGCTCGCGCTCGTGATGGCGTTCGCCGGCGTCGACGAGACGCGGCGGCTGTACCGCGCCGCCATCGAGGAGCGGTACCGCTTCTACAGCTTCGGCGACGCGATGCTGATCCTGTGAGCTTCCGCGTCACGGCGACCGACGGCGCCGCGCGGGCCGGCGTCCTCACGACGGCCCACGGCGACGTCCCGACGCCCGCGTTCATGCCGGTCGGCACCAAGGCGACGGTGAAGACGCTGCACCCCGACGAGGTGCGAGAGCTCGGCGCGGACATCCTGCTCGGCAACGCCTACCACCTCCACCTTCGCCCCGGCGACGAGCTGGTGGCCGAGCTCGGCGGCCTGCACCGCTTCATGGGGTGGGACGGGCCGATCCTCACCGATTCCGGGGGTTTCCAGGTGTTCTCGCTGCGCGACACGCTGCTCGCGGTCGACGACGACGGCGCCACGTTCCGGAGCGTCTACGACGGCTCCGCGACGAGGTTCACGCCCGAGCTCGCGGCGCGCGTCCAGCGCAACCTCGGCAGCGACGTCGCGATGTGCCTCGACCAGGTGCCGCCCGCGGGGGTGACGACGCGCGAGCTCGAGGAGGCCGTCCGCCGGACGACGGCGTGGGCCAGGCGGCAGCGCGAGGCCGAGCGCGCCCCCGGCCAGCTCCGGTTCGGGATCAACCAGGGCGGCACCGACCCGGAGCTGCGCCGCCGTTCGGCCGACGAGATCGCCGAGCTCGGCTTCGACGGCAACGCGATCGGCGGACTGGCGGTGGGGGAGGACCGTCCGGCGATGTTCGAGACGACCCGCGCGACCGCCGGGCGATTGCCGCCCGACAAGCCGCGCTACTTCATGGGCATCGGCGACCCCGAGGCGATCCTCGAGGTGATCGACGCGGGCGTCGACATGTTCGACTGCGTCCTCCCGACCCGCACCGCGCGCACCGGCAGCGCGACCACCTGGCGCGGCCGCCTCAACCTTCGCAACGCCCGCTTCGCGCGCGACCCCGATCCGCTCGATCCCGACTGCGACTGCCCCGCCTGCACGCGCTTCAGCCGCGCGTACATCCGCCACCTCGTGAACCAGAACGAGCTCCTCGGGCTGCGCCTGCTCTCGCTGCACAATCTACGCTTCCTGCTCGAGCTCACCCGCGGCGCGCGCGACGCGATCGGACGCGGCGAGCTCGGCCGGTTCAAGCAGAACGCCCTGGAGCGCCTCGCATGGGAAGCCTGATCGTCATCGTCGTCCTGGGAGCCCTGCTGTGGGCCTTCGTCCTCGTCCCGTCGCGCCGCCGCCAGCGGCAGCACGCCGCCATGCAGGATTCGATCGAGGTGGGCGACCAGATCATCTCCGCCGGGGGGATGCACGGGACGGTGCTTGCCGTGGGCGACGACGACCTTCGCGTCGAGATCGCCCCGGACGTCGTCGTCACGCTCGACCGGCGCGCCGTCGCCGCCGTCGCGACCGACGCCGTCGAGGACGAGGACGAAGACGAAGACGAGGAGCCCGAGGAACCGGAAGATGACCCAATCGCGCGCGAGGCCCGGCCCGACGCAAGCTAACCTGTAGCGGCTTGGCCTCTCGCCGCTCCCATCTGATCCTGGTCGGACTGCTGCTGCTCGCCCTCGTCGGCGTGGCGCTGCTCGGTGTTCCGGGATCGCCGATCAAGCGCGACCTCCGCAAGGGCCTCGACCTCCAGGGCGGCCTCGAGATCGTGCTCCAGGCGCAGCCGCCGAAGGGCCACAAGCTGACGGGCGAGGACCTCGACCGGTCGGTCGACATCATGCGCAACCGCGTCGACAAGCTCGGCGTGTCGGAGCCCGAGATCCGCAAGCAGGATCCAAACCAGATCGTGATCGAGCTCGCGGGCGTGCACAACGCCGCCGAGGCGGCCTCGCTGATCGGGAAGACGGCCCAGCTCGAGCTCTACGACCTCGAGACGTCGCTCGTCGCGCCGTCGGTCGGCGCCGGCGGCGTCCCCGTCGCGAGCACGAGGCTGTACGACCTGCTGACGCGCGTGCAGGCGCGCGCGGCGAAGGGCGAGCCGACCGCCTACTACCTCTTCGACACGAAGACGAAGCGGCGGATCGCGGGGCCTGCGCCGACGCTGAACGACCTGAAGAAGGACCCGGCCGTCGTCAAGCAGAACGGCGGCGACAAGAACGCCGCGTTTCCGCCGGAGGGGACGAAGGTGCTGCAGGTGCCGGCGAAGACGGCCGTGGTGACGTGCTCGGCGAGCACGGCGGTCATCTGCCCGGGCGTCAACCTCGCCGAGCTGCCGCCGCGGCAGAACTATTTCTACCTCTTCAAGCACGACCTGCAGGCCAAGGAGCCGGTGCCGCAGCTCACGGGTCAGCACCTGAAGCTGAGCGGCACGCGTCAGGACTTCGAGCCGACGAGCGGGCAGCCGATCGTGACCATGCAGTTCACGAAGAAGGGCAACGGGATCTTCCACGACGTCACGCGCGACGAGGCGATTCGCGGCAGCATCAGCCGCAATCCGCAGCACTTCGCGATCGTGCTCGACAACGAGATCCGCTCCTTCCCGCAGATCGAGTACGACAAGTACCCGGACGGGATCGACCCGACGGGCGGCGGCGCGCAGATCACGGGGATGAAGAACCTCGACGAGGCGAAGAAGCTCGCGCTCGTCCTCCAGACGGGTGCGCTGCCGGTGAACTTCAACACCGTCGAGCGCACCGACGTCTCCGCGACCCTCGGCGCCGACTCGCTGAAGCAGGCGCGCAACGCCGCCCTCGTCGGCCTGCTCGTCGTGATGCTGTTCCTGCTCGTCGTCTACCGGTTCCTCGGCGTCGTCGCGGTCATCGGGCTCGGGATCTACGCCGCGTTCATGTACGCCGCGATCCTCCTCTTCAACGTGACGCTGACGCTGCCGGGCTTCGCCGGCCTCGTGCTGACGATCGGCGTCGCCGCGGACGCGAACATCGTCATCTTCGAACGCATCAAGGAGGAGGCGCGAGCCGGGAAATCGGTGCGCGCGGCGATCGCCGCGGGCTACCAGAAGGGCTTCCACACGATCGTCGACGCGAACGTCGTCACCTGCATCACCGCGCTCGTGCTGTTCGCGGTCGCGACGGCGGGAGTGAAGGGTTTCGCGCTCATGCTGCTGATCGGCACCGTGATCTCGCTCGTGACGGCGGTTGCCGCGACGCGCGCGATGCTCGGACTGCTGGGCGGCTTCCGCTGGTTCGACAACCCGCGGTTCATGGGCGCGGGCGGCGGCCAGCGCGGGCGCTGGCTCCAGATCGACTTCATCGGCCGGCGCAACCTCTGGCTCGCGATCTCGGCAGCGTTTCTCGCGATCACGATCGGCTCGCTCGCCGTCAACGGCCTGAACCTCGGGATCGACTTCCGCGGCGGCACGCAGATCACGTTCTCGACGCCGCAGCCGGTCGGGCTCTCCGACGTGCGCGACCACGCGCGCACCGTCGGGCAGGGCGATGCCGTCATCCAGGGCCGTGGGCAGTCGGCCGGCGAGGACCGGTACCGCGAGTTCCAGATCCGGACGAAGCACCTCGCGGAGTCCGCGCAGAACAGGCTGAGCTCGAACCTGCGAGACGCGTACGGCGAGGACATCCCGCTCGGGATCAAGAACGTGTCGTCGAGCTTCGGACGTCAGATCATGCGCTCCGCGATCCTCGCGATCCTGTTCTCGCTCGTCCTGATCGTCCTCTACATCACGATCCGGTTCCACGGAATCGCGTTCGCGGTGCCGGTGATCATCGCGATGTTCCACGACGTCCTGATCCCGCTCGGGGTCTACTCGATCTTCGATCTGGAGGTGTCGGCCTCGACCGTCGCCGCTGTGCTGACGGTGCTCGGGTTCTCGATCTACGACACGATCATCATCTTCGACCGCGTGCGCGAGAACATCCCCCTGATGCGACGGGAGTCGTTCGCGACGATCGCGAACGTCTCGCTGTGGGAGACGATCCGACGCTCCCTGGCGACGTCGTTCATCACGCTGCTCCCGGTGCTGTCGCTGTTCCTCCTCGGCGGCGACACGCTCAAGGACTTCGCCGTCGCGCTGATGGTCGGGATTACGGCCGGCGCCTACTCGTCGATCTTCATCGCCACGCCGCTGCTCGCGATGTGGAAGGAGCGCGAGCCCGAGTACGCGCGGCGGAAGGACAGCGCTGTCGTCGACGGTCTGACCAGCGATCGGGTGCTGGCCGAGGCGGAGCGCGCGGCCGCCGAGGCGCCCGCGCCGCGGACGCCGGTGGACGAGATCCAGGAGGCGGTCGCCGCGGTCGCGGGCGACGGCGACAGCGAGGCCAAGCGCGAGCGGCGCCGGCAGCGGCGGAGGACGCGTCCCCATGGACGAGCCCGTTAGCCCGACTCCGCCTCCGACCCCGCCCCCCGCGGCGGATTCGACGCCGCCCGTGCCGGACTCGACCCCCGCTCCGACGCCGTCCGTGCCCGAGCGCGACGCCCTCGACCGCCTGGTCTCGCTGCTCGGGCCGCGGCTCGACGACGCTCGGTCGCTCTTCGACGACGCGACCTCCCGCTGGCGCGGCGACGCGCTGCGCATGGGCGAGGGGACGCGGCACCGCCTGCGCGACGTCTTCCGCGAGCTCGGCCTCGTCACGCGCGAGGACTGGGACGAGCTGGAGCTCCGCGTCGCCCAGCTCGAGCACCGCCTGCGGCTGCTCGAGGACCGCGGCGAGGAGTAGCGCCCTGCGATTGACCCAGGCGGGTCACGGCGTTTCGCCGACCCCGGTGCTACCTTGACCCTTACGGAGGGCAATCGGGCTCTCCCGTGAGATCGCGTTTCCTCCTTCGGCGACTCGATCTCGGTAGCCAAAGGAGTCGATCACGTGACCCAGCAGGATTTCCGCGCCGTCGGCGCGTCCGAGGCGATCAGCGCCGC
>DATHAE010000063.1:0-8334 GCA_035296805.1 Gaiellaceae bacterium
CCTCAAGGTGGACGCGCACTCGCGCTCGCTGACCGCCCTCCCGCTCGGCGACTCGGACCGCGTCACCGTCGGCGACCCCGTCGTCGCGATCGGGAACCCGTTCGGCCTCGCGCGGACCGCGACCGCGGGCATCGTCAGCGCCGTGCAGCGCACGATCGAGGCGCCGAACACGGTTGCGATCCAGCACGCGATCCAGACCGACGCCGCCATCAACCACGGCAACTCCGGCGGGCCGCTGATCGACGCTCGGGCGCAGGTGATCGGCGTCAACGCGCAGATCTCAACGGGCGGGACCGGCGAGCAGGGGAACGTCGGGATCGGCTTCGCGATCCCCGTCAACACCGTCAAGGCCGTCGCCGCGCAGATCATCCGCAACGGCAAGGCCGAGCACGCGGAGCTGGGGATCGACGCGAAGGCGATCACGCCCGAGCTCCTGAAGCTCTTCAACCTCCCGGTCGACCACGGCCTGCTCGTCCACGACGTGAGGACGGGCACCGGCGCCGCCAAGGCCGGGCTGCAGGCCGGCACGAGCGCGGTGATCGTCGAGGGGGAGAGCTACCAGCTCGGCGGCGACATCATCGTCTCGGCCGACGGCCAGCGGATCGCCTCCCTCGAGAAGCTCCGTGACGTGATCGCGCGCAAGAAGCCGGGCGACAAGCTCTCGCTGCAGATCTACCGCGACGGCAAGAAGAAGGCCGTCGCCGTCACGCTCGGACGGCAGTCCTCCCCCGGCGGGTAGCCGTCCTGGACCGGCGTGCCGCTCCCCGGTGCGGCCGCCGGAACGCGAGCCGCGACCCCAGCCCGCCCGCGCCGGGGTCGCGGCCACTTCATCCCGCGTTACCCTGTCGCGAATGGAGCGCGGGCAGATCCTCCTCGAGGAGACGCGTGTCGAGGAGGAGCACCTCTGGCACGACGACGACTCGGGCGACCGCGACGGCTGGTTCTGCGTCCGCACCGACCCGTTCCCGTGCCCGGCCGCAGGATGCGTCTACGTCGCCGAGTACATGACTGCCGCGCACCTGATCCTCGTGTGGGAGGAGATGGACGACCCGAACCTCCTCAAGCACGCTGCTCGCGCACGCGACGTGGGGCGCAACCCCCGCGTCGTCGGCTACCGCGGCGAGTACGGGCCGAGCGCCTCGTACTACGCATGGATCGCGGCCGGCCGGCCCGTGCACGGCGTCCGCGCGTGATTGACCACGCGTTCGGCGCCAGGGCGCCGCTGACGCTCGGGGTCGAAGAGGAGTTGATGATCGTCGACGCGGAGACGCTCGACCAGGTTGCGGCGGTCGACCGCATCCTCGCCGGCGTCGCCGGCCGCGACCTCCCGGGCGTCGTCAAGACGGAGCTCTTCGCGTCCGTGTTCGAGCTCAACACCCATCCGTGCGAGACGGCCGCCGAGGCCGACGCGGCGCTCGTGGAGCTGCGGCGGGCCGCGGCGGAGGCGGCCGAGGGCGAGGGGCTCGCGGTCGCCGCCGCCGGGTCGCATCCGTTCGCGCGCCCCGAGGCGCAGCCGGTCGTGAAGGAGGAGCGGTACGTGAGCTTCGTCGGCTACGCCGGGATCTCCGCTCGGCGCCAGGGCGTGCAGGGCCTGCACGTGCACGTGGGGATGCCGACGGCGGACGACTGCTGGCGCGTGCTCGAGGGGATGCTGCCGTGGCTTCCGGCGGTGCTCGCGCTCTCGGTCAACTCTCCGTGGCTCGCGGGCGAGCTGACCGGGATGGCGTCGAACCGCGCGCCGCTCCTCGCCGAGCTGCCGCGGGCTGCCGTCCCGCCCGCGTTCGGCTCCTACGCGGGCTGGGAGGGGTGGGTCGAGCGCCTGATGCGGCTCGGCGTCACGCAGGACTACACCCGCATCTGGTGGGACGTGCGCCCCCACCCGCGGCTCGGGACGCTCGAGGTGCGCATGCCCGACCAGCCGACCGACGTTCGTCTCTCGGGTGCGATCGCCGCGCTCGTCCAGGCGCTCGCGCACACGATCCTCCGCGACGGCACGCAGACAACGGCCGACGCCGATCCCGGGCGGCGCGGCGACTACCTCCAGAACCGGTGGGCGGCTGCGCGCTTCGGGCCGGGCGCCGAGCTGATCCACCCCGACGGCGACCGTGTCGCGAGCGCGGCCGACGTCGGGCGCGACCTGCTCGACCTCGTGGCGCCGGCAGCGGCGGAGCTCGGCTCCGCGGAGCTGCTCGCGCGGATCGACCCCGCGGCGTGCGAGGCCGACCTGCAGGAGCAGGCCGACTCGCCCGAGGACGCCGCGGCCGACGTCGTCGCGCGGTCGGTAGCCTGATCGCGATGCCGACCGTTCGCGACACGATCCAGGTCACAGGCGTCCGCTGCGAGCGCTGCGTGATGCGGCTCGCGAAGACGCTCGAGGGGCACGACGGCCTCGAGTGGGCGAACGCGAACCTGATCGGCGAGGTCCAGATCGCCTACGACGACGAGCGCACCTCAAGGGATGCGCTCGTCGCTTCGCTCGCCCGCGGCGGCTTCCGCGAACTGCAGATCGTCTAGCGGTTGGACGTGACGCCGGTGGGATCGAGGGCGTTGCGCGAGCGGTCGTGCACGGCAGGCGTCGAGCCGTCATCGGCCGTCCCCTCCCGCATCGACGCACGCTCGGCGACCGCCGAGTCGTCGGCCGCGGCGGCCGGATCCGTCGCCACCGTCTCGCCGTAGCCCTCGGTGTCCGGCTCCTCGAGCCCGCCGACGAGTCCGTAGTGGCGGAGCGTGGCTTGGCAGTTCCAGTCGTCGTCGCTGACCTTCGGGCCGTCGCTGAAGACGTCCTTCGTGACCGTGATCGTCACGACCTTCGCGGCGTCGTCCACCGACGTGAACGTGCGCGGGATCGCGTGCTTGCTCTTGAACACGTGGCCGTGCTCGATGATCACACAGTCGTCGCGCTCGTCGACGACGTGGCCGAGCTTGTGGTCGTCGCAGTCGACGACGTCATAGCCGTGCATCGGACCTCCCGGTTGCTCGCGGTGCGCCTACCCCGTGGAAGCCCAGGAGAAACCGGGAATCGTGCGAGCCCGGAGGTCGTTACACAGGTTGCTAGGGTGGCCGCCGATGAGCGAAAGCACACCGACGACTGCCGAGACACGACGGCTTGCAGCGGAGTCGCGCGACCGCGTTCGCTTCGAAGAGGAGGCGCTCGAGCTAAGTGACCAGGTGTATCGCGTCGCCCGTCGCCTCGTCGGCTCGCGCGAGGAGGCAGAGGACCTGATGCAGGACGCGTACGCCCGCGCGTTTCGCTCGTGGCGGCAGTACCAGCCGGGCACGAACCTGCGCGCGTGGCTGCTCAGGATCCTCACGAACCTGAACATCGACAACGGCCGCCGCCGGCAACGGACGCCAGAGACGCAGCCGCTCGAGGAGGGCGACTACTTCCTCTACAACAAGCTCGAGGCGGCGGCTCCCGAGGAGAACCCGGCGGAGGAGCGCGTGATCGAGCGCCTCTCGCAGGGCTCGGTCGTGGACGCGCTCGCAGAGGTGCCGCACGACTTCCGCGACGTGGTCGTGCTCGTGGACATCGGCGACTTCTCCTACGCCGACGCGGCGCAGATCCTCGACATCCCCGTCGGGACCGTGATGTCGCGCCTGCACCGTGGGCGGCGCATCCTGAAGCGGAACCTTGCGGAGAGCGCGGTCCCGACGTGATGGACCTGTGCGACCAGTGCGAGGAGATGATGCAGCCGTACGTCGACGGCGTGCTCTCGGACGTGCAGGTGCAGAGGGCGAAGGAGCACCTCGACCGCTGCACGTGGTGCGCCAAGCGCTACCGGTTCGAGGTCGAGTTGCGGCACTTCGTCCGCGTCGCCGCCGCCGAGCCGATGTCGCCCGAGCTGAAGGCGAAGCTCGCCGCGCTGCGCACGCCGCTCCATTAGCGCGTGTCCGGGTAGTCGACGTCGCCGGCCGGCTCGAGGTCGTCGCAGGCCACGAGGTGCGTCTCGAGCCCGCGCGCCCCCTCGTCAGGGACCCGCGCCCATGCCTTTCGCGCGAGGCAGACGGGGTGGCCGCGGACGCCGCCGTAGCTCGCCGCCACCGCCTCTGCGTCGTCGCGGTGGTCGAGGACTCGCGCGACGGCGCGCGGGTCCAGGCGCGGGCCGTCGGCGAGCACGACGACCGCGTGGGTCGTCTCCGCGGGGAGCGCCTGCACCCCGCAGCGGAGGCTCGCGCCGGGGCCGTGCTTCCACTCGGTGCAGCGCACGACCCGCGCGTCCGTCTCCAGCTCGTAGGCGCCGGCGACGACCACGATCGCGTCGACGGGGGCCGCACGGAGCCGCTCCAGGACGCGCGGGAGGAAGACGCGTTGCTTGGGGCCGCCGTACCGCGTCGCGGCGCCGGCCGCGAGGACGACGGCGCCGATCACTCGCCGACCGAGACCGTCGCCTTCTCGATCTCGACCGTCTGGGTCGGCTGCTCGTCCGGGCCGCCAAGGCGGCCGATCCGGTCGACGACGCCGAGGCCGCTGACGACCTTCCCGACGACGGCGTAGTCCGGCGGGAGCCCCGCGTCGTCCGCGGTCACGACGAAGAACTGACTGCCGCTCGTCCCGGCCGGCTCGGTCTGCGTCTTCGCCATCGCGACGACGCCGTGCGTGTAGCGCGCGGAGGCCGTCGGCTTGTCGACCGTCTGGTAGCCCGGGCCGCCCGACCCCGACGCCGTCGGGTCGCCTCCCTGGATCACGAACCCCGGCACGATCCGGTGAAAGACGGTGCGGTCGAAGTAGCCGCGCCGCGCGAGCGACACGAACGACGCGCTCGTCGCCGGCGCGCCTTTCGCGTCGAGGAGGATCGTGACGCTGCCGCAGTTCGTCTTCATGGTCAGCTTGTAGCTCTTCGACGGGTCGAGCTGCTCCGACGGCTTCGGGGCCGTCCGTGCCCCGCTCGCCGGTGCCTCGACCGTCCGGCAGCCGCCGGCGTTCGTCGTCGCTGCCGCCTCGCCGCCGCCGCCTCCGTTGTCTCCGCTCTCGTCGCCTCCGGCGCAGCCCGTCGCGACCAATACGAGCAGCACGATCAGAGGCGGAGCGCGGCGCATCGACGGCCGATCCTAGCCGCGGAACGACGGAGCAGGGCCTTTCCCAAGGCCCCGCTCGCGCTCCCGCTCGATTCGCGTCAACGAGGGGGCCCCGCCGCATCGGGTCCCCTCTCGACACGCAGGATCATCGTCGGCCCGAGGCAGTTGATCCATCCCCCGTCCTGTGGTTGACCGCCCCACTTGACGGGTTCACCCGGTTGACGGGTTCACTAGGTTGACGGGGATGCGTCGTTTCGAACAGCGCCTGGCCGAGGGGCCTCCGATCGTCGCCGACGGCGGGATGGGCTCGCTCGTGACGGCGGCGGTCCCGCGCCTGCGCTCGCCCGAGGAGGCGAACCTGCGCGCGCCGGACGCCGTGGTCTCGCTGCACGTGAGCTTCATCAATGCGGGCGCCGAGTTGATCGAGACGAACACCTTCGGCGCGAACCGCCGGAAGCTGGCGCAGCATTTCCTGGAGGACGACCTCGAGCGGATCAACTCGACTGCCGTGAAGCTGGCGCGCGAGGCGCGCGAGATCGCGGGCCGCGACGTCTTCATCGGCGGCTCGATCGGCCCGCTCGGCGAGCCGGCCACGGCGCGCGTGCGCCACGACCTCTTCGCCGAGCAGGCGTCCGTGCTCGAGGGGCGCGGCGCCGACCTGTTCATGGTCGAGACGTTCTACGACCTCGAGGAGCTCACCGACGCCGTCGCGGCGGTCCGCGGCGTCTCGAGCCTCCCGATCGTCGCGCTGCTGACGTTCGACGAGGGCGCCGAGACGCTCGCCGGTGTGACCGCGGCCGAGGCGGCCGAGCGGCTCGCGACGCTCGACGTGGCGGTGATCGGCGCCAATCACGGCGCGGGGCTCCTCGCAGCGCTGACGGCGCTCGAGCAGATGGGGAACGGGAAGCCACTCGCGGCGCTTCCGAACATTGGGCTCGCGTCGCTCGCCGGCGGCCGCGTGATCTATCCGCACGCCGCACCGGACTACTTCGGCGAGTTCGCCGCCCACGCGCGCGACCTCGGCGCGCGCATCATCGGCGGCTGCTGCGGGACGACGCCGGTCGAGATCGCGGGGATCCGCGCGGCGCTCGAGGAGGAGCGCAAGCCGCGGGCGCCGCTCGAGGCGTCTGAGCGCGCGCTCGCCGTCGCTCTCGGCGAGGAGCAGCGCGAGACGGGGCTCGCGCGGGCCCTGCGCGAGGGCGAGTGGGCGGTGACGATCCAGCTCGACCCGCCCCTCGGCGGCTCGAGCCGCGGCCTCGTCGAGCTCTCGCAGGCGTTGGAGGACTCCGGGCGCGTCGGGTTCGTCGACATCAACGACAACGCCACCGCGCGCGCGGGCATGAGCTCGCTGATGGTCTCGGCGAGGATCGAGCGCGAGTCGGGCATCGAGACGATCCCGCACCTGACGACGCGCGACTCCTCTGTGATGGGCCTGGAGTCGATGCTGCTCGGCGCGCACTCCGAAGGTGTTCGCAACATCCTTGCGATCACGGGCGACCCGCCGGAGGTCGGCGACTATCCCGGGTCGCGCGGCGTGTACGAGATCGACTCGATCGGGCTGACGCAGCTGATGACGAACCTGAATCGCGGCGAGGACTTCAACGGCCGGCCGATCGACGCGCCGACGTCGTTCTTCCCGGGAGTCGCGGTGAACCCGACGCCGGACGACCTCGACCTCGAGCTCGACCGCTTCCGCCAGAAGGTCGACGCGGGCGCGAAGTTCGCCATCACGCAGATCGTCTTCGACATGGACTACTTCGACCGTTTCACCGCGCGCCTCGGCGGCGAGTGGCCGATCCCAGTCCTGATCGAGATCCTCCCGCTCACGAGCTACCGCCTCGCGCTGCGGCTCCACAACGAGGTGCCGGGGATCCTCGTGCCCGGCGACCTCCAAGAGACACTCCGCGACGCGGGCCCCGACGCGCCGGAGATCGGGTTCGCGCGGGCGCGGGAGCTGATTGCCGCCTCGCGCGACCGCGCCGCCGGCGTCTGCCTCGTCGCACCGTTCCGGCAGCCGCTGCGCGTGCTCGAGCTCCTCGACTAGCTACGAGCACTCGCCCGTCGAGACCGGGCCCTGTGCGCGGGCGAGCGCCGCCTCGACCGTCGCCGTCGGGATGCCGTAGCCGCCGCTCGCGTTCTTCCGGGCCGCGAAGACCGTCGTGCGGACGGCGCCGGCGGCATCGACCGCGGGACCGCCCGAGTTGCCGTGGCGGATCAGGCCGCTGAGCGCCGTGACCGTCCGCAGGTGTCCGTCCACGAGCCCGCCGGCGGTCGCGCCGAGCCGACCGGCGCGCGCGTCGAACGGGCCGTTCTCGGGGTAGCCGAGGATCGCCACCGGCGTACCCGGCTGCGGCGGCGCGAGCGGCAGCGGCCGGGCCTCGAGCGACTCGACACGGAGGATCGCGACGTCGTTGCCGCGGTCGACCAGCCACGCGTCGGCGGTCGCAGCTCCGACGGTGATGTCCTCCCCGCCGGCCACGACGTGGGCCGCCGTGACGACGAGGTTCGGGCGCGCCACCCAGCCCGTCCCCTCGACCCCGAGCCCGCACGCGGTGGCGGTGACCCGCAGCACGCTCCCCGCGGCGCGCTTCACTCCCGGCCGCGCGAGCACCTGCGGGTCAGGCGGCTCCGACGGAAGGTGCGGCCCCGAGATCGCGGGGAACGGGTCGATCCGCGCCAGAGCGCGCAGCACGGTGCGCGGCGGCGCGATCTCGTTCAGCCGCTGCATCACCTCCGACCGGCGCACGTCGCGGCGCACCTGCGGGAACCACGGCAGTTGGACGATTGCGGCGCCGGCGACCCAGACGACTGCCGCCCCCCAGACCGCGCCCGCGAGACCGCCGCCGACCGAGTCGAGGATCCGGAGCGGGGGCACGACGGCGAGCCCGCCGCGGACGGCCCCGCCGGCGAGCGAGCCGAGCGACTGGAAGAGGATCGCACCCACGGCGGCGCCGACGAGCCCCGCCAGGGGTGTACGCCAGGACGCCGCGCCGCCGGCGAAGAACTGCGGCGCGATCCGCGCGCCGAGCATCGCCCCGACGAGGAGCCCGCCGAGCGACAGCGCGGTCACGGCGAGCCCGCGAACGAACCCGCCGCATGCGGCGAGAACGACGATCCCGAGCGCGACCCAATCGGTTCCGGTCACCCGGCGACCAGTTGTATCTGCCACGCAGGCCGACGCCCGCACCGGTCGGAAGCGCCGAGACGAGCGGGCGGACGTGCGGCTACACTGCCGTGCGCCCGGGGGCGTAGTTCAGTTGGTTAGAACGCCGGCCTGTCACGCCGGAGGTCGCGGGTTCGAGTCCCGTCGCTCCCGTC